>JBHGAX010000045.1:0-16446 GCA_041946635.1 Methylomirabilales bacterium (SeqCode) | reverse complement strand
CGATCAGCTCTCATCTGTCAGCGACACCGGAAAGCGCGCGCCCCGAAGGGGCCTTGGCTGACCGCTGAGAGCTGCTCGCTGATCACAATCCGTAACTGCTCCGATCGAACAGGTGCCCGTAGGTCTCGCTCATCTCGGCGAGCAGGGCTTCCTCGCTCTCGGGCAGCTCGTGCAGCGCGCGCTCGATCCGGTCCAGCCAGTCGCGCTCGGAGGCCGCGAGCTGCAGGCGGCGGGCCTCCACGCCCTCGCGCAGCAACGCCACCGCGGTGCGCCCCGCGGCGCAGGTCCGGCGGTAGCCGTCCGGCTCCTTCACGATCGCCTCGCCGATCCGCCAGGCTGCCTGGGGTGACAGGACCGCGGCCTGCGGGCTGAGCCACCGGTCCGACTCGCTGAGCCAGTCGCGGAGCGCGAGGGTGCCGCCCTGCTCGGCCGCAGTGTTCATGAGCCGGCAATCATAGGCGAGCAGCTCGGCGTAGGCCTCCGGCGCACTCCCCGAGAGCAGCCGGACGTTCTGCACCGACTCGTTGCTCCAGAGGTCGCAGGCGGCCGCGGCGATATTGCCCACCGGGCTGAAGTGCGCGCAGGTCGCCGACTTGCCTTCCATGGCGATGGGGACGCCCGTGATGGCCTTGAGGATGACCCCCTCGTAGGCGCAGTCCTTGGACGGCCCCACCGCCCCGCGCTCGAAGGCCACCAGGCTGCGGGGCGCCGTGAGGGCCCGGTCCACGGCGGCCAGCACCTCGGGCAGCATGCCCTGATGGGCGAGCTGCATGGCCGTGTTGCCGAAGCCGCAGGCCGTGTCCCCGCCCGGCACCGCGCCCCGGGCCTCGGCGATGGCCACGATCCGGTCCCACAGCCAGGCCATGTCGCGCGACCCCAGGACGCCGAGCGCAAACACCATTCCGCGCACGTCGCCGTAGAGCAGCGCCTCGTCGTGGACCTCCTTGCCGCCTACCGATTCGATGGAGAGAATGTGGGCCCCCGCCTCGGCGCAGCGCTCGAACGAGCGTCGCACCTTCTCCCACGCCTCGCCCTGGCGCAGGCGCGGCGGACGGTCCTGGTCCCGCAGGTCGGTGGGCGTGACCCGCAGCGCCGCGGCGAGGCCCGAGGCCTCGTGCGCCCGCTCGAGCTCTGCGAGCAGGAGGGCCGTGATCTCGGCGCCCCATTCCGGCCGGTCCGTCATGGGCGGGAGCAGCTCGAACTCCAGCACGATCCCCGGGATCCTGAGCGCCGTCGCGCGGCGCAGCACGCCCTCCGCGATCTCGCGGTAATGCCCGAGGACCTCCGGCCAGGTCGCCTCGGAGATGAGGAGCGGAGGGAGCGTGAAGTTGACCTCGGGATAGACCCGGCCCTGGCCCAGCGTCAACCCGAACCCGCAGCGGAGCGGCTGCGGCGCGCGCCCGAAGACGAGGTCCTGAGGATCCGCCACCGCCATGCGTGTGAACCGTCGCTCGACCAAGGCGCTCCTCCAAAACGATTACGCCGCAGCCCCTCGACGCTGCTCGGGGTCCCTGTCGAAGGTGGGCCTTTTCAGCCGCCTGGGTCAGATGGCGAAGTCCTGCGCCGCCAGGCTCGGCGCCGGCTCGGCCGGGCGGTCGGAGGCCGCCCGCTCCAGCGCTTCGACCCGCGCGGTGAGGGCGATCAGCCTGGCCGCCACCATGTCGGGCATCTGGGAGTGTTCGAGGTCCGGCGCGTCCTGCTCGGTGTGGGGGCGGCTGCGCCGGACCACCTGGCCCGGAACGCCCACCACCACGGAGTTGGGCGGCACCGACTTCACCACCACGGCGTTCGCGCCGATACGGCTGTCCGCACCGATCGTGATCGCGCCCAGGATCTTCGCGCCCGCGCCGACCACCACGCGATCCCCCAGCGTGGGATGGCGCTTGCCCTTGGCCAGGCTGGTGCCGCCCAGGGTCACGCCGTGATAGAGGGTCACGTCGGCGCCGATCTCCGCCGTCTCGCCGATGACGACGCCCATGCCGTGGTCAATGAAGAGGCCGCGGCCGATGGTGGCTCCCGGATGGATCTCGATCCCCGTGGCGGCGCGCACCAGGTGGGACACCCCCCGCGCCAGGAGCTTCGCCCCGTGGCGCCAGAGCCAGTGCGAGAGCCGGTATCCCCACACGGCGTGCAGGCCCGGGTAGCAGCTCAGCACCTCCCAGGTGCTCCGCGCCGCCGGATCCCGCGCGAACACCGCCGCCACATCCCGCCGAATTGTCCGGAACATGCCCCCTCCTTTCCTCCTCGCGGCCCCTCGCCGCCCCCTCACCCCGCCCCTCTCCCCCCTCCGGGGGCGAGGGGATGAGATTCCATACTTTCTGCGCCGACCTTGTACGAGCCGGTCTCGCCTCGTCGTTCAAATCCGCCGACCGGGCGGCTCAAAAAGGTCCAGCCACAAGGCGCCATGCGCTGCGCGGGGTACCCACCGAAGGTGGGTCCAGGCGTACTGGAGGTACGCCGCAGCGAGTGCGCGAGCAGGGCAACGCCGTGGATGGCCTTCTTCCGCCCGAGCTCAGTCGCGCAGGTCGGCGAAGAGCGCGGTGCTGAGATACCGCTCGCCGAACGAGGGGATGACGACCACCACCAGCTTGCCGCGGTGCTCCGCTCTTCGGGCCACCTGCCGCGCGGCCCAGACCGCCGCGCCGGCGGAGATGCCGACCAGGAGACCTTCTTCCTTGGCCATGCGCCGCGCCATGGCGAAGGCGTCCTCGTTCTTCACCCGAACGACCTCGTCGTAGATGGCCGTGTTCAGCACGTCCGGCACGAAGCCCGCGCCGATGCCCTGGATGGGGTGCGGGCCCTTCGCCCCGCCGGACAGGACCGGCGACGCATCCGGCTCCACGGCCACGCAGCGGAAGGACGGCTTCCGGGACTTGAGGACCTCGCCCACCCCGGTGATCGTGCCGCCCGTGCCCACGCCGGCCACCAGGATGTCGGCGCGGCCGTCCGTGTCCCGCCAGATCTCCTCGGCGGTCGTCTTGCGGTGGATCTCCGGATTGGCCGGGTTCTGGAACTGCTGGGGGATGAAGTAGCGCGGGTCGCTCGCGGCCAGCTCCTCCGCCTTCTTGATGGCCCCCGCCATGCCCTCGCTGCCGGGCGTGAGGATGATCTCGGCACCGTAGGCGCGGAGGAGCACCCGCCGCTCCAGGCTCATGGTGTCCGGCATGGTGAGCACGCAGCGGTAGCCCCGCGCCGCGCAGACGAAGGCCAGCGCGATCCCGGTGTTGCCGCTGGTCGGCTCCAGGATGATCGTGTCGGGCGTGATGCGGCCCGCGCGCTCGGCCGCGTCGATCATGGACACGCCGATGCGGTCCTTCACGCTGTGCGCCGGGTTGTAGAACTCCAGCTTGGCCACGACATCCGCCACGCAGCCCTCCGTGACCCGGTTCAGCCGGACCAGCGGAGTATTGCCGATCAGCTCGGTCACGTCACCTGCAATGCGCATCCTCTCCCCCACCCATGGGCGGCGCACCGTCCATGCCTCGGACCCTCTGCCCGCGTGCCCGACGATTCTGCTCCAGTTATGCGGCGCAATCAAGGCCGACCACCAACGGGCCGGCCAGGGAAAAGCTCAGGCCTTGACGACCCGGAAGACCGCGCCTTCGGCGAGCAGGTGCGGCCAGAGGCGAACGCGGCGGGCCCCCACCAGCAGCCAGCGCTCCTCGCGGCGCAGCCCCAGGCGGGCCACGGCCTCCTCGAACTGCGGCAGGGTGATGACCCGCACGCGGGGCTCCCCGGAGGCGAGGGGCGCGCCGGCCCCGCGGCCGCACAGCGCACGCCACCGCGCGCGCCAGTGGCCCGCGTTGTCCAGCGACACGATGACCGAGCGCCCCACCCGGGCCATCTCCCGCAGGAGCGGCAGGGGGTGATCCAGGTATGCCAGGGTCTGGCTGAGCAGGACGACGTCGAAGGCGTCGTCCGAGAAATCGGCCAGCCCGTCCTCGATGTTGCCGTGGCGCACGGACAGCCCGCGCGAGACACAGGCACGCACGTTCGCTTCGTCCACCTCGACGCCGCGCGCCTGGACGCCTTTTTCCTGGACCAGGAGCGCCAGCAGCTCGCCGTCCCCGCAGCCCAGGTCCAGCACGCGCGCCCCCTCGGGCACCATCTGCACGATGACCTGGTAATCCGGACGGGGCGTCTTCATCGGCTGCCGCCCCGGAGCGCGCGCAGCACGCCGCGCGGCGCCACCCGGTGCGCCCGCTCACCCAGCGGGGCGACCTTCTGGGCCGCCGGGCCCGACCCGCCCGCCGCCGCTCCGCCGTTCGCCTGGCGCTCCACGCGCGCCAGGAAGTCGCGCGTCAGCTCGCCCAGCCGCTCCACCTCCAGGAGAAAGGCGTCGTGGCCGTAGTCCGACTGGATCTCCACGTAGGTGGCGTCCGCCCCATTGCGCAGCAGCGCGCGCACCATCTCCTCGGACTGCTCCGGCGGGTAGAGCCAGTCGGAGCTGTAGCTCAGCACCAGGAATTTCGCCTGCACCCCCGCGAAGGCCTCGGCGAGGTCGGCGTACCCCAGGGACAGGTCGAAGTAGTCGATGGCCTTGGTGATGTAGAGGAAGGAGTTGGCGTCGAAGCGGGTCGTGAACCGGTTGCCGTGGTACTTGAGGTAGCTCTCCACCTCGAACTCGGTGGCGAACTCGTACCCGTAGCGCTCGCGATCCTGGAGCCGCCGCCCGAACTTCTCCCGCATGGAGGTCTCGCTGAGGTACGTGATGTGGCCGATCATGCGGGCCACCGCCAGCCCCGCGTTGGGCGGCTCCTGCCCGTAGTACTCCCCGCGCTTCCAGTTGGGATCGGCATAGATGGCCTGGCGCGGGACCTCGTTCAGCGCGATGGTCTGCGCGGACGTGCGGGCGGTGGAGGCCAGCACGATGGCGCTGCGCACCCGCTCGGGGTACGAGACGGCCCACTGCAGCGCCTGCATGCCGCCCATGCTGCCCCCCGTCACGCTGAGCAGCGAGGGGATGCCCAGGAAGTCCAGGAGCCAGCGCTGGGCCTCCACCATGTCGGCCACGGTCACCACGGGAAAGGCGAGGCCGTACGGCTTCCCCGTGGCCGGATTGATGGAGGAGGGCCCGGTGCTGCCCGAGCAGCCGCCGATGACGTTCGCGCACACGATGAAGTAGCGGTCGGTGTCGAACGCCTTGCCGGGTCCCACCGCCTCGTCCCACCAGCCGGCCTTCCGGTCGTGCGGCGAGTGGCGGCCCGCCACGTGCGCGTCGCCCGAGAGCGCGTGACAGATCAGGATGGTGTTGCTGCGATCGGCGTTCAGCGTGCCGTACGTCTCGTAGGCCAGCGTGATGGGCGACAGCGTCGCGCCGCTCTGCAGCCGCAGCTCCCGGTCGAACGTGACCTGCTGGGTGTGCACGATCATCGCGTCGTCTCCGAAGAACCGCCGAGCGCCGAGTGTGTAGTGCCGAGAACCGGACGAAGTGCCGAGTGCCGAGTCGGTGGTGCCGAGACCCGCTGTCGTCAGTTCCTGCTCGGCACCAGGCACTCGGCACTCGGCGCTGCTCCTACCCCACGGCCTTCTTCAGCGCCTGATCGATATCTGCGGTGATGTCGGCCACGTCCTCGAGGCCGATGGAGAGCCGGAGGTAGTCCTGGGTCACGCCCGTCTCCTCCTGCTCCTCGGGCGAGAGCTGCTGGTGCGTGGTGGAGGCGGGGTGGATGACCAGGCTCTTGGCGTCGCCGATGTTGGCGAGGTGCGAGAAGAGCTGCACCGAGTCGATGAAGCGCTTGCCGGCCTCCAGGCCGCCCTTGATGCCGAATCCCACGAGGCCCCCGAACCCGTGCTTCAGGTACTTCGAGGCCACCGGGTAGCTCGGGTCCTCCTCCAGGCCGGGATAGGTCACCCAGCTCACCAGCGGGTGGCTCTTCAGGTAGCGGGCGACCGCCAGGGCGTTCTCGGAGTGCTGGCGCTGGCGGAGGGGCAGCGTCTCGAGGCCCTGCAGGAACTGGAAGGCGTTGAAGGGGCTGAGGCACGGGCCGAGATCCCGCAGCAGCGTCACGCGCGCCTTCAGGATGAAGGCCACGTTGCCGAGGCCCGGCACGTTGCGGAGCGCATCCCAGTACACCATGCCGTGATAGCTGGGGTCGGGCGTCGTGAACTCGGGGAACTTGCCGTTGTTCCACTGGAACTTGCCCGAGTCCACGATCACGCCGCCGATGGAGGTGCCGTGCCCCCCGATGTACTTCGTGGCCGAGCTGGCCAGGATGTCGGCGCCGTGGTCGACGGGCCGGACGAGGCCCACCCCCACGGTGTTGTCCACGACCAGCGGCACGCCGGCGGCGTGCGCGATGGCGGCGATGGCCTCGAAGTCGGGGACGTCCAGCTTCGGGTTCCCGATGGTCTCGATGTAGACGGCCCGGGTCTTCTCGGTGATCGCCCGCTTGAAGGCCTCCGGCTTGCGCGAATCCACGAAGGTCGCGCGCCGGCCGAGCTTGGGGAACGTGTAGTGGAAGAGCTGGTAGGTCCCGCCGTAGAGGTTGTTGGCCGAGACGATCTCGTCGCCCAGGCGCGTGATGGTCAGGAGGGCCAGCGTGATGGCCGACTGGCCGGAGGCGACGGCCAGCGCGCCCGTCCCCCCCTCCAGCGCGGCGACGCGCTGCTCGAAGACGTCGGTGGTGGGGTTCATGATCCGCGTGTAGATGTTGCCGAACTCCTTCAGCGCGAAGAGGTTGGCCGCGTGCTCGCTGCTCTTGAAGACGTAGGAGGTGGTCTGGTAGATCGGGACGGCGCGTGCGCCGGTGGCCGGATCCGGCTTCTGCCCTGCGTGCAGCGCCAGCGTGCTCAACCCCTGCTTCGGCATGTTCCCTCTCCTCCCGTTCCGCACCCAGTTGGCCGAACCAAGAAAATGAAAACCCCTTCTCACCGCACCGGATGAGAAGGGGTGGATGCAAGCTGTCCCCTCCTCATCTCTCCCCGACCGTGAAGTCGGGGCAGGAGTTGGCACCCCGCCGCAGGCGGGGTTGCCGTGGCTTCGTCGGGCCAGTCCCTCAGCCACTCTGGATGAGAAGCGTGTACCTTGTAAAGGAAGGCCGCGTCGCTGTCAACCAAAAACTCCGCCCGAGGAGAAAATTCTCGTGTGGTTTTTGCGCTGGCGCACAAGAACCAAATATTTCGAGCTCTCCGGACGGCCCAGTTTGGTCTTGCGCGTGGGGTGCGCGAAATCCAGGTCACTCAAAGATCCCCAGCGAGAACGACCAGACGCGGTCCACCAGCGCGCGCAGCTCCTCCTCCGTGAAGATGCCGCCCCAGTACGGCATGCCCGTCCCCATCCCCCCGCGCCGGATCTTCGCCAGGTACAGCGCGCTCGTGCCGGCCAGCATGCGGCGCGCGTCGGTGAAATCGGCCGGCGACTTGGGCTGGTGCTTGCCGGCCGGCCCGTCCCCCGCCCCGCCCTCGCCGTGACAGGCGGCGCAGTTCCTGGCGAAGAGCCGCCGCCCGGCCTCCACCGATTCGGGGGTGCGGCCCAGCGACCAGAGGTGGGCCACCAGGTCCCACGTCTCCTGCCCGCTCCACCCCGGGGCGTACCGCCGGTGATCGGCCGGACCCGGCCGGGCGGGAACATGGGCAGCCGGCGCACCCGCCGGCGGGGCCGGCCCGGCGCGTAGCGCCTGGAAGACCTGCACCGGGCTCAGATCGGCGCGCGCGTCCCGGCCCAGGGCCGGGCCGTCCGGCGTTCCCTGCCCCCGGCTGCCGTGGCAGGCCGCGCAGCGCGCCTCGTAGCGCTCGCGCCCCCGGGAGGCGACGGGCCGCGCGCCCGGCACGGCGGGCGCGGCGCGCGGGGCGTCCAGGTGGGGCAGCGCGGTGTCCGGAGCCGGCGCGGGCGCGCGACCGTCCGGCCCGCGCACCTCCAGGATGCCCCGCATGCGCGGATGGTTGGGATCGCACCACTCGGTGCAGTAGTAGGTGTACTCGCCCGGCTCGCCGGCCACGAACTCGACGGTCGTGACCTTGCCGGGCTCGATCGGGCCCGCGTCCACCCCCAGGCGGCCGATGGCGAAGCCGTGCACCACGTCCTCGGAGCGGATGCGAAGCCGCACGCGATCGCCCTGCTGCACCACGATGCGCTCGCGCGACCAGCCGCCGGCGGCCGGCTGCCGCGCCACCAGCTCCATCGCGGCGTCCCTGCCCTGGAGCAGCCAGACGAGGGCGATGGCCAGCCCGCAGAGTGCCAGCACGGCGAGGGTCACGCGGCGCGCGGCGACCTCCGAGCGAATCCGCGCCGTCGCACCGGCCGTCACGCCGGGGTCCCGAGGTACAGCCACAGGAAGACGAGGGTCTCGGCCGTGAGCGCGGCCGCCGCCGGGGCCAGGCCCCGGACGCCGGGGTGCGCCGGCGCGGCGGCGCGCAGGACGCCGTGCGCCGTCCGGATGGAGGCGATCAGGCCGGCGATGAGGATGACCGCCTGCAGCGTCGGCATCCACGCCGTGAACAGCGGCCTCCAGGCCACGTCGCGGGTGCCGAAGAGGTCCCAGCCCCAGCCGAACGGGTCGGAGAGCACCGGCAGCGCATACGACACGTTCGCGAAGACGAACGCCAGGGTGAAGGCCACCCAGGCGGCCAGGCCGAGCGGCACGAGGGGATAGGCCAGGGCGGTGAACAGCCGGCGCAATGGCACGTCGAGCCCGGCCGCCCGGCGCACGATGGCGGCGATCCCCAGATGGATGCCGGGCAGGACGCCGAGGCACAGGGCCAGGAACGCGGCGGCGTAGATCGCGAAGCCCGACCAGGTGTCCAGGCCGGCCCAGGCCTTCAGCGCGCCCCAGGGCCCGAGCAGCACGACCGGGTAGATGGCGGCGCAGGCCAGCAGGATGAACGCCTTGCCGGCCTCGTCCAGCCGCCAGTCTCGCGGCGCCACGAGATCGCCGCCCGGCACCTTCAGGAGCAGCTCCACGTTGTCCTTGGGGCAGGTGCGGAAGCACTCGCCGCACAGGCCGCAGTAGGCGTTGCGCTCCATCTGCCAGGGCCGCTCCAGCCAGGGGCAGCCGTAGCCGGCGGCGTTCCCCACGTAGCAGTCCTTGGTCCGGTGATCCCGGCAGACGTCCGGCTCGCGCACGCGGAGGGCCAGCGGCGCGGCCAGCGAGTAGACCCCGATGAAGCCGCCCAGGGGACACACGTAGCGGCAGAACGTCCGGCGGTCGTAGAGTGCGGCCAGGGCGATGCCGGCGGCGAGGAAGAGCAGGAGCACCCAGGCGCTCACCCGCGGCCGGGTGAAGATGGGGGCGCTGAAGAGCGCGACGGCCAGGAACGCGGCGTTCTGCAGCCAGATGCCGCGAAGCGCCTTCGGCCAGCGCCGCGGCGGGGCGCCGTCGCCGTCCTGCGGGAGTCCGAAGGCGTGGCCGTCCGGCGGGGCCACGAGGGCCCCGCGCTGCAGCCACTCGCCGGGCGCCGGCACCGGGCACACCAGGCACCACAGCCGGCCGCCCAGCGGGAGCAGGACGACCATCAGCAGGCCCCACCAGACGATCCAGACGAAGACGATGCCGAAGTTGGCGCTCCCGGTGGCGGTCCCCAGGAGCCCCGTGACGATCGCGAGGAGGAGGCCCGGCAGCGCCAGCAGCATGAGCAGCCAGTTGAGGCCGCGCCGGGCCAGCAGACGGCGGACCAGCGGCCGGCGCGTCAGGACGATGGCCGGAGATTCCCCCGGCGGGCTGGCGGCGCGCACGCCCGGCCGGGCCGGGAGTGTCGACGAGCTCACGCGCGGGACTCCGCGGCGTGCGGGCGCCCGCCCGCCAGCCAGAGCACGGTCCCCAGGGCGGCGAGGATCGCGAGAGCCGCCGCGCGCCAGAACCCGCCATGCGGCGCGACGACGAGGTCGCCCAGCATGAAGGGGTGGAGCGGCCCGCAGACCCTGGAGCAGCGCAGGCGGAACCTCCCCGGCTGGTCGGCCACGAAGCTCACGCGGGCGGGCCGGCCGGGCACGGCGACCGCCTCCACGCCGTAGCCGTCCACGTAGAGTCCGTGCGTCATGTCGGCGGCCTCCAGCACCAGCGTCACGCGATCGCCGCGCCCCACCTCGACGGCCCCCGGTGCGTAGGCGTACTGCCGCGCCTGGATCCGGATCTCCCGCTCCCGCGGCGTCGCACTCCCCCACGGCCAGGGCGCGAAGAGGATCACGAGCGCAAGCGTGCCCTGGCAGAGCAAACCGCCAAGACGCCAAGCGCGCCAAGATTCGTATGTGTTTCCAGAAACGTTCAATTCTTGGCGTCCTTGGCGCCTTGGCGGTTCAAGGCTTGCCGGCTCCCGTCTCACCGCACCGGCGGCGTGGGCGTCGTCGGGCCGTACTTGCTGTAGGTCTTCTCGATCGTCGCGCGGATGTCCTTCAGGGGCTTCCCCTCGTCCAGCATGCGCATCACGTCACGCGTGATGTCCACGCAGATGCCTCACCCGAAGCTCATGAGGTCGAACTCGACCTTGCCGTCCGCCTTCACCTCCTTGATGTAGCAGTCGGCGTTGCTCCGGTGCTGGTCCCCGCAGCCGCAGTAGCAGGGGATCTGCCGCAGGACGTCCCGGTTCGCGATGGCGAAGCGGTAGGCTTCCCGCACGTTGGGCGGCGCGTTCTTGAAGTTGGGCGGAAGAACCGACTCGGGGGCCAGCGTGTACGCGTGGCTCACCGACCCGCGGCCCGGCAGCCAGACGACCGCGATGGCGGCCGCCACCAGCGCGACGGCCGTCACGACGAGCCAGACCGTCCGCCGTGCCGGCTTGCTGGGCTGCGGCGCCCGCTTCCGTGCAGTCATTCCCTCGGCTCCTTTCACTGCGCGAGGCATGCCGCTCAAGCAGGATAGAGCGTCCCTGCTTTGTACGGGATATAGCCTGCCCTGTCAATCCGCAGTGCCCCCAACGCCCTGGATTCCAGGCGCTTCGGCCTACCCAAAGAGCAGCATCGCCACGCCGAGCGCCGCCAGCGTGTTGAACACGGTGGCCAGTCCATAGACCGCGGCCGGTCGCCATCCAGCCTCCCGGATGGCGTTGAAGGAGAAGCCGAAGCCAATGGACAGGAAGGCCGCCATGAACAGCCATTCGCGCAGGTGCCGCAGGTCCCGGAGGGCGGCCGCTCCGACCCAGGCCTGCGCGGACGCCAGCGACATCAGCACGGACGCCAGGACGAAGCCGAGGACGAATTTCGGGAAGCGATGCCAGATCTCCCAGCCGCTCGGGCGCCGCCCCGGGGCGCGCTCCACCACCGTCACCCAGTAGAGCGCCAGGGCGAACGCCACGACCCCGATGAGGGCGTTCTGCGACATCTTCGCGATGGAGGCGACCTTCATGGCCTGCTGGCTGTGGAGCGCCCCCGCGCCGACGACCGCGGCCGTGGTGTCGATGTTCCCCCCGATCCAGGCGCCCGCCACGCTCGGCGCCAGGTTGATCCAGGTGGCGAGCGCGGGCTGCAGGAACATGAGCGGCAGGGCGAAGAAGATCACGAGGCCGCTCACGTAGGCCAGCTGCTCCTTCCTGGCCAGCACGGCGCCCGCGGCCGTGATGGCCGCCGACACGCCGCAGATGGCCACCGAGGCCGCCAGGAGCGCGCGCAGCTTCTCCTCCACGCCCAGCCAGCGCGCCACGTGCCAGGTGAAGAAGAAGACGCTGGTGATCAGCAGCACCGCCTGCGCCAGGCCCTTGAGCCCGAAGGCCGCGATCTCCGAAAGGTTGATGCTCGCGCCCAGGAGGACGAGTCCGGTCTTGAGGAAGAACTCCGTGCGGAAGTAGACGCCGAGTCTGTCGCGAAGCCCGAAGAGCGAGAGCGCGCCGCCGGCCAGCAGGCCGAGCCCGACCGCGTAGACCGGGAACTCGATGGCCCGGAGCTGCGGGCTCCAGGCGGGCACGATCTTGGTCAGCTTCCAGGCGGCCGCCGTGAGGCCGGTGAGCAGCAGGAGCGAGGCGCCCCACCAGGCCCACGTCGCCCGCGTCCGATCCGAAACATCCAGCGAGCGGCTCATGCGCGACCTCCTACGGGATGTTCTGCAGCACGCCGGCCACGATCAGCACGGTCAGGCCCAGTCCCACGATCACCGCCAGCCAGTCCTCCGACATGCCTGTCCACAGCTTCCAGTTCATGGCTGTCACCCCGTGGCCCTCTGAGGTTGATCCACTCTTGGCCCGTTGCCGTGCTTGTGCGCCTCACGACCCGCACTCGCCCTCGCCGGTCTGCACCCGAAACGCCTCCTCCGCGTTCCAGTCACGGTACGCCTCCGGCGCCTCCGCCTCCGGCGGCAGCGCGGCGAGGTCGGCCACGGCGTCGCGCAAGGCGGGGACCCCCAGGCGATCCACCACCGACTCGAAGGACTCCCCGTCGACCCGCTCCCGCCGGTAGAGTTCCAGCAGCCGCCCGACCAGGGCGGGGGCGTTCCGGGCGGGCACCTTGATCAGCGGCTGCGCGTAGCGGGTGGCCCCGGACCGGAGCGCGGCGCCCACGTACGCCTGGTACGTGGGCACCGGCTGCCCGTCGAACTCCCGCGCGCCGCCCGAGAAGCCGATGCTCGCCAGGTGGTGGTGGCCGCAGGAGTTGGGGCAGCCCGAGATCCGCACGCGCAGGCCTGGCTCGTCGGCCAGGTCGGCGAACCGCTCCTCGACGAGGCGCGCGATGGCGGCGCCCAGGCCGCGGGACGACGTGATCCCGACCTGGCAGGTGTCCCGCCCGGCGCAGGCCATCACGTCCACCAGCCGCTCGGCCCCCGGCCGGGCCAGGCCGGCGGCACGCAGGACGCGGAAGAGCCCGGGCAGCCGGTCGGTCGGCACCCAGCGCAGGAGCACGTTCTGCTGATTCGTGGTCCGCGCCTGCCCGTTCGCGAATTCCGCGCTCGCGAAGCTGAGCAGGCGCAGCGCCTCGGCGCTCACGTCGCCGAACGGCAGGCGCACCGTGACCACGGCGTAGCCGGCCTGCTTCTGGGCCTGCACGTTCGTGGCGTGCCACCGCCGGAACTCCGGCGGGTCCAGCGGCAGGTGGTCCTGGCCGCCGGGGGGGTAACGCGGCCCATCCACCACGGCGGGCACGGGGGGGAGGTCGCCCATGATCGCCGGGCGGAGAGTCAGCCGCTCCTCTTCCACGAGCTCCCGGAAGGCCGCGATGCCCAGCCTTCGCACGACGAACTTGAGGCGCGCCAGCTTCCGGTTCTCGCGGTTGCCGGTGCGGTCGAAGACCCGAACGATCGCGGCCAGCGTGACGAGCAGCTCCTCCGCGGGCGTGAACGGCTCCAGGAGCTGCGCGATCTCCGGCGAGGCCCCGAGGCCGCCGCCGACGTACAGCCGGAATCCGGGGCGCCGCGTCCTGCCCGCCTCGTCGACCGCGGCGACGGCGCCGATGTCCTGCGCGAGGGCCAGGCCACACTGGTCCGAGCAGCCGGAGAAGCTGATCTTGAACTTGCGCGGCAGCGCCTGGCTCATGGGATTGCGGAGGAAGAAGCGGGCTGCCGCCTCCGCATACGGCGTGACGTCGAACGGCTCGTGGAGTGCCACCCCGGCGTGCGCACAGGCCACCACGTTGCGCACGGTGTTGCCGCACGCCTCCCGCGTGGTGAGGCCGACGGCTGCCAGGCGCCGCAGCGCCTCCGGCACGCGGTCGGGCGCCACCGAGTAGAGCTGGATGTTCTGGCGCGTGGTGACGTGCCCGACGCCGGTGGAGGTCTCCCGGGCGACCTCGGCCAGCCCGGCCAGCTGCGCGGCGGTGAGCCCGCCCCACGGGATCCGGACCCGCAGCATGTAGAGCTCTTCCTGCCGCTGTCCGTAGACGCCGTGCTGCAGCCGGAGGCGCTTGAACTCGTCGGGCGTCATGGCCCCCTGCCGGAAGCGCTGCAGCGCCTCGGCGAAGGCCTCCACCTCGGCGGGATCCGACCAGGAGGAAGGCGCTGTCGGCTCCGCCGGCACAGCGGGTGTCTGGGCATGCACGCGGCTGCTCGCTTCAGCCTGAACATGGGGACTCATGACCACCCTCCTGCGCGATACTATTGTTCTAAATCCGCATCGTCTCACTGTACAATTAGGCCACAAAAAAACGGCCGAGCTGGACACCCCGACGACAGATGGGACAGACGCAGCGCATGGCCATCTCCAATCCTCCAGAAAATGAGGCCCCTTCTCATCGCGCGCGAGAAGGGGCGAGAGGCAACAGCCCGCAGCATCCCGTTCAGCGGGTCGGGGTTGCCGCGGCGTCCTCGGGCCAGTCCCTCAGCCACTCGGTATGAGAAGCGTGCTTCTTGTATTCGATCGCCATTTCCAGGTCAACCGGAAAGCGTCAGAAAACACCGATTGACGAGAAACGTTCGCGGGAATTTCCCCGCACGCTCTGCTGCGAGGCGCCTCACCGCATCCCGCCCGCCATGCCGCTGCCGGCGCTGGTGGAACTCCCCCCGGAGCCAGGCCGGCTGATGAGGTCCGACATGCTGGTGGGCGGGCCGGCGGGAGACATGCCGCCAGTACCGGAGCGCGCGCCCATGCCCGACATGGCGCCGGAGGGGGAGCCGGCGCCCGGCGGCCGGCTGCCGTTTCCCCCCATCCCCCCCGACATCCCGCTCCCCCCGGACATGCTGCTGCCCCCGGACACGCCGGGGCCGCTGCCCGTCATCCCGGGCGTCGACCCCATGCTCGACATCCCGGGTTGCCCGGTGAGTCCGCCCGCCATGCCCCCCATGCCGGGGCGCAGCACGCCGCGGACGCCCAGGCCGTTCATGCCCGACATGCCGCCGCCCCCGCCGCCGGGGGCCGCCATGCCGGACGAGCCGCCGCCCCCGGGCACCGGCCCCATGCTGGCTCGGCCCATGCCGGGGGCACCCGGGGCCTTGCTGTCCGGCTTCCGCTGCGGCCCGGGCCGCGGCCCCATGCCGGACATCTGCGCCCCTGCCGGGAGCGCCCAGAGCAGCACCGCCAGCCCGAGGGCGAGGATGCCGAAGGTGCGAATCGTGGGCTGCATGTCCGCTCCCGCGCTACTTCTTCACCGGCCCCGCGGCGACGTGATCCTTGATGCTCTCGTAGGTCGCCAGGGGCACGACCTTCTTCGTGACCAGCTCGTCCTTCCGCTTGTACGGCCGGTTCTCGACGATCTTCCTCGCGGTGGCCTCGTTCAGGCCCGGGATCTGCTTCAGGTCATCCGCAGACGCGGTGTTCAGATCCACGGGCTCCTGCTCCTGGGCGTGGCCGCCGCCGTGCGGCGAGGGCGCCGCCTTCTGGCCGGCGCTGGCCGCGCCTGTGCCGAGGAGGAGCACGAACAGGACGAGCAGCAGGGTAACCAGACGCGTCACGATGAGCTCCTTTCGGGTGAGCGGATCGGCGACCGGGCGTCCGCGATCAGCCGGGACGGGGCTGACCACCGGCCGCGGATCGCGGATCGCGGGGTCTTCTTCAACGAACGCGGCCCGTCGCACGCAGCCACATGGCGCGGGCCGTCTCGTGCTCGGCCAGCGCCGCCACGATGTTGAACCGCGAGCGGGTCAGCGTGGCCTGGGCGTCCAGGATCTCCAGCTGGATCCCCCGCCCGCTGGCCAGGCGCTCCTGCGCGATGCGGAACTGCTCCTCCGCCTGCTTGAGGCCCTGCCGCGCGGCCTCGATGCTCTTCTCCGCCGCGTCGAGCATGAGCGCCGCCTGGCTGACCTCCCTGGCGACCTGCTGCCGGGCCAGGATGGCTTGCTCCTGCGCCCTGTCCTCCCGGGCCCGCGCGGTGCCGATGGCGTTCTCCCGCATGAACCCGTCGAACAGCGGGATGGTCAGGACCAGGCCGGCCGAGTAGCCGTTCGGCGTCTCGGCCATCTCGTCGCCGCGGTTCCGCATGCGCTGCCAGTCGTACATCCAGGTGGCCTGCAGCTCGGGGAGGTAGCGGCCGTAGGCGACCCGCTTGTCCAGCTCGGCGGCGCGCGCCTGCTGCGAGGCGGCCGCGACGTCCGGATGCAGGGCCAGCGCCTGCGCCGTCGCGTCGCCCACCGACACCCGCACCGGCGAGTAGTCCAGCCCCTCGCCCAGCGTGATCGGCGAGGCGAGGTCCAGGCCGAGCGTGGTCTTCAAGGAGATGAGGGCCAGTTCGGCCCGGTTCCGCGCCATGGTATCCATCTGGACGACGTTGGCCAGCTCGGCCTCGTCGCGCAGGACGTTGAGCTGCGGCACGCGCCCGGCCGCGAACTCCTCGCGGGTCACGCGCAGCCGCTCCTCGGTCTGGCGCAGCAGCTCGCCCGTCACCTGCGCATTCTCCCGCTCGCGCACCGCGGTGATGTAGTCCAGGCGCGCCTGCATGGCCACGTCCAGCTCGGTCCCCTCGCGCATGATCCTGGCGGCGTCCGCCCGCGCCCGCGCGGCCTGGTATCCGTAGAAGGTGCGGCCGCCCGAGAAGAGCGACCACATGACGGTGATGTTCAGGTCCCGGACCCGGTTCATCTCGAAGAGCTGGTAGTTCCGCGCCATGGTGTCGCCCGCCGAGTTGTAGATGTTCGGCGTCATGTTCTGGTTCACCCAGTA
>JBHGAX010000449.1:0-2720 GCA_041946635.1 Methylomirabilales bacterium (SeqCode) | reverse complement strand
GTGGCCGAGATGGTGATCGAGAAGGCCAAGCGGCTGGTGGAGCACAAGCGCGACGTGGTCATCCTGCTCGACTCCATCACCCGCCTGGGGCGCGCCTACAACACCATCGTGCCCCCGAGCGGCAAGGTGCTGTCCGGCGGCGTGGACAGCAACGCCCTGCAGCGGCCCAAGCGGTTCTTCGGCGCCGCGCGGAACATCGAGGAGGGCGGGAGCCTCACCATCATCGCCACGGCGCTCATCGACACCGGCAGCCGGATGGACGACGTGATCTTCGAGGAGTTCAAGGGCACCGGCAACATGGAGCTGCACCTGGACCGCCGGCTGGTGGACAAGCGGCTGTTCCCGGCCATCGACATCTTCCGCTCCGGGACCCGGCGCGAGGAGCTGCTGCTCTCCCCGACCGAGCTGAACAAGATGTGGGTGCTGCGCAAGGTCCTGGGCACCATGGGCGTGGTCGAGGCCATGGAGCTGCTCCAGGAGAAGATGCGCGAGACGAAGAGCAACGAGGACTTCCTCCGCGCCATGAACCAGTGAGGCGGGCAGATTCCGGATGGCGGATTTCAGGTCTCGTCGCCCGCCGGCCAATCTGCCATCCGAAAGCTGCAATCTGAAATCGCTTGTCATTCCGCCGCATTGCCGCTAGCATACGCCGTTCCTGGAACGGAGGTTGACCGCGATGAAGACAGGCATCCATCCGCACTACGGGCCGGCCATGATCACCTGCGCCTGCGGCGAGGTGATCCACACCCGCTCCACCACGCCGCTGCTCCGCGTCGAGATCTGCTCCAAGTGCCACCCGCTCTTCACGGGCCGGCAGAAGCTGATCGACACCGAGGGCCGCGTGGAGCGGTTCCAGCGGAAGTACGGCCGGAAGACGGCCGAGGCTCCGAAGCCCGGGGCCTGACCCCGCCCTGCGGGATCCGGAGGCGTCCGCCATGGACCAGCCCGGCACCATCGCCCGTCGTCGCTCCCGGGCCAACGCGCCCGGGGGCGCCCGCACCCCGCTCGCACTCCATCTCCATCCGGCCGCCCGCGCGCACCATCATTAGCCCATCGGCCCGCCCGGGTCGCCATCCCCTTTCCGCCCCAAGGCGTGCTCGTCCCTGCAGCGCTCGGGTGTTCCCGGATGGCGGGTCCCGGTCACGGAGGGTCCATCGGTGTCCATGCTGAACGAGAAACTCGAGGCCATCCTGGCCCGGCACGAGGAGCTGAACGCCCGGCTGGCCGATCCGGCCGTGCTCGCGGACCCGGCGGAGTACCAGCGGCTGGCCAGGCTCCACGCCGAGCTGGCGCCCGTCGTGGAGGAATACCGCCGGCTGCTGAAGGTGCGCGCGGACCGCGCCCAGGCCACGGCGCTCCTCGGCGAGACGACGGATCCGGAGCTGCGGGAGCTGGCGGAGGCCGACGCCAAGGGCCTGGCGGCCCGCGAGGAGGAGCTGGAGGCGGCGCTGCAGCTCCTGCTCCTGCCCAAGGATCCGGCCGACGAGCGGAACGTGGTCCTGGAGATCCGGGCGGGCACGGGCGGCGAGGAGGCGGCGCTGTTCGCCTCGGAGCTGCTCCGCATGTACAGCCGCTACGCCGAGGCGCGGCGCTGGCGCATGGAGATGATCTCCACCAGCCTCACCGGGATCGGCGGCGTCAAGGAGGCCATCGGCACCGTGGAGGGGCGGGGCGCCTACAGCCGGCTGAAGTACGAGAGCGGCGTGCACCGCGTGCAGCGGGTCCCGGCCACCGAGTCCAGCGGACGCATCCACACCTCCACGGTGACCGTGGCGGTCCTGCCCGAGGCCGAGGAGGTGGACGTGCAGATCAATCCCAACGACCTCCGGATCGACGTCTACCGGTCCACCGGGCCGGGCGGGCAGAGCGTGAACACGACCGACTCGGCCGTCCGCATCACCCACATCCCCACGGGCCTGGTGGTCACCTGCCAGGACGAGAAGTCGCAGCACAAGAACAAGGCCAAGGCGCTGAAGGTGCTGCGCTCGCGCCTGTACGACGAGGAGCTGCGCCGGCAGAAGGCGGCCATCGACCAGAACCGCCGCAGCCAGGTGGGCACGGGGGAGCGCGCCGAGAAGATCCGGACCTACAACTTCCCGCAGAACCGGGTGACGGACCACCGGATCGGCCTCACGGTGCACAGCCTGCCGGCCGTGCTGGAGGGCGAGCTGGACCCCCTGCTGGCGCCGCTCATCGAGCAGGACCGCCTCGAGCGGTTGAAGGCCCTGGCATGAAGCTCCGCGTGCCCCTCCTGGGGCCCGGCCGCCTGCCCGAGGACACGCCGCGGCCCGAGGTGGAGGCCTGCCTGGCGGCGGGCGCGCTCCTGCTGGAGCGCGCCGGCGTGGAGACGGCCCGCCTGGACGCCGAGTGCCTCCTGGCCGATGTCCTCGGCTGCTCGCGCGGGCAGCTCGTGCTGGAGCCCCGGCGCCACCTGCCGGTCGAGGCCTTCGCCCGGTACCTGGCGCTCCTGGAGCGCCGCGAGCGCCGCGAGCCGGTGGCGTATCTCCTCGGCCGGCGGGAGTTCTGGTCGCTCTCCCTGGCGGTCTCGCCGGATGTGCTCATCCCGCGGCCCGAGACGGAGACGCTGGTGGAGGCGGCGCTGGCCCTGCTGCGGGACGGCCGGCCGGACCCCACCGTGGTGGAGCTGTGCACGGGCTCCGGCGCCGTCGCCATCGCGCTCGCGCGCGAGCTGCCCGGCGCCCGCGTCCTGGCCACCGACG
>JBHGAX010000448.1:0-3694 GCA_041946635.1 Methylomirabilales bacterium (SeqCode) | reverse complement strand
GCGGCGGGGGCCTGAATGCGCAGCCTGGTGACCGGCGCGGCCGGCTTCGCCGGCTCGCACCTGACGGAGCTCTTGCTCCGCCGCGGGCGCGAGGTCTTCGGCCTCACGCAGGCCGGGCAGGGCCTCGACAACCTGCGCGACGCGCTGGCCGGGCCGGCGGCCGCGCGCCTCACGCTGATCGAGGGCGACGTGCTGGATCGCTCGGGGCTCCCCGCCATCCTGAAGGACGTCCGGCCCGACGAGGTGTACCACCTGGCCGCGCTCTCCTCGGTGCGCCAGTCGCTGGAGGATCCGGCCGCGACCTTCGGCGTGAACGTCCACGGGACGCAGGCCCTGCTCGACGCCGTGCTGGCCTCGGACTGCCGGCCGCGGATCCTGTACGTGGGCTCCGCCGAGGCGTACGGCGAGTCGGCCCGCACCCCCCGCCCCCTGGTGGAGGAGGACCGGCTCCTCCCGGTCACCCCCTACGGCACCAGCAAGGCCGCGGCCGAGCGAGTGGTCTGCCGGTATGGATGGGAGCGGGGACTGCACCTCGTCCGCGTGCGCCCGTTTCCACACACGGGGCCGCGGCAGTCCCCCCAGTTCGTCTATCCGGACCTGGCCCGGCAGCTCGCCGAGATCCGGGCGGGCGTGCGCGAGCCCGCGCTGGACGTGGGCAACCTGGAGGTGCGGCGCGATCTCACGGACGTGCGCGACATGGCGGCCGCGTACGTCCTGGCGGTGGAGCGGGGCGAGCCGGGCGCGGTGTACAACCTCTGCTCGGGCCGGGCCTGGGCGCTGCGCGAGGTCCTGGATCTCCTCATCGCGCTGGGGGGCGTCCGCGTTCGGGTGAGCGTGCGGCAGGAGCGGCTGCGGCCGCAGGACCTCGAAGTCCTGGCGGGGGACGCGACCGCCTTCCGCCAGCGCACGGGCTGGTGTCCCGGCCTGCCGCTGGAGCGGACGCTGGCCGACCTGCTGGCCTACTGGCAGGCCCGGCAGACCGGGGAGGCGCTGGCCGGATGAGCTGCCCGGACGTCCGCCCGCCTTCCGATGTTGCGGTCTCCGTGGTCATCCCGGTCCTGAACGAGGCGGCCAGCGTGGAGCGGCTGCACGCACGCCTCGCCGCCGTCCTGGACGGCCTGGGCCGGCCCTACGAGATCGTCCTCGTGGACGACGGCAGCACCGACGATACCCTCGACCGGCTGCGCCGCATCCAGGCGGCCCAGCCGGCGCTCCGGATCATCCAGCTCAACCGGAACTACGGCCAGCACGCCGCGGTCTTCGCCGGGCTGGAGCACGCCCGGGGCCAGGTGGTGGTCACGCTGGACGCCGACCTGCAGAATCCGCCGGAGGAGATCCCGCGCCTGCTGGCCAAGATCGCCGAGGGGCACGACGTGGTGGGCGGCTGGCGCCAGGCGCGGCAGGACCCGCTCCTGCGGCGGCTGCTCTCCCGGGCCATGAACCGGGTCACGTCGGCCGTGGTCGGGGTGCGCATGCACGACTACGGCTGCATGCTGCGCGCCTACCGGCGCGACGTGGTGGACCTCCTGCGCGGCTGCCGCGAGACCTCCAGCTTCATCCCGGCGCTGGCCAACGCCTTCGCCAGCTCCGCCGTGGAGATCCCGGTGGCGCACGAGCGCCGCGAGGCGGGCCGGTCGCGCTACGGGCTCTTCCGGCTCCTGCGCCTGACCTTCGACCTGATGACCGGCTACTCGCTGCTGCCGATCCAGGCGGTGAGCCTGGCGGGCATCGCCATCGCGCTCCTCGGCGTGGGCTTCGGCGCCTTCCTGTTCCTGCGCCGCCTGCTGGTGGGGCCCGAGGTGGAGGGCGTGTTCACGCTCTTCGCCATCCTCTTCGTCTTCGTGGGCCTCCAGATCCTGGCGCTGGGCCTCATCGGCGAGTACATCGGCCGGATCTACCTGGAGGTGCGGCGCCGGCCCCGCTACCTGATCCAGCGCGTGTTCGAGCCTGCCAGCGCCGGCCCGGCCCCGGCCGGGGCGACGCCCGCGGAGCGGCGATGACGGCCGCGCGTCCCCGGGTGGTGGTCTTCGGCTATGCCGACATGGGCGCCCTGGGCCTGCGCACCTGCCTGGCGCAGGGGGCCGAGGTGGTGGCGGTCGTCACCCACGCGGACGATCCCCGCGAGGCGGCCTGGTTCGAGTCGGTGGCCGCGCTGGCGGCCGGCGCGGGCGTCCCGGTGCTGGCCCCCCGGCACCCGCGGGAGCCCGGCCTGCGGGAGGCCCTCCGCGCCCTGCGGCCCGACCTCCTGTTCTCGTTCTACTACCGGCGCCTCCTGCCGCCCGCGCTGCTCGAGCTGCCGCGGCTGGGGGCCGTCAACCTCCACGGGTCGCTCCTGCCGAAGTACCGCGGGCGCGCGCCGCTGAACTGGGTGCTGGTGAACGGGGAGACGGAGACGGGCGTCACGCTGCACCACATGGACGCCCAGGCCGACCACGGCGACATCATCGCGCAGCGGGCCGTGCCCATCGGGCCGGAGGAGACCGCCCGGCGCCGCGCCGGGCGCCGTGCTGGGCGCCCAGGGCGAGGCCCTCCGGGTCGCGGCCGGCGAGGGGGCGGTGGACGTGCTGCGCATGCAGGCGGCGGGCGGCCCCGAGCTGCCGGGGGCCGAGTTCCTCGAGCGGGTCCTGGGCGGCCGCCGCCCGGTCTTCGATGGCATCCGCGACCGCGCGGGTCGGTAAAGGAGGGCAGTCGGCGTGAGGGTCCTCATCACCGGGGGCGCGGGCTTCCTGGGGTCGCACCTGGCCGACGCGCTGCTGGCGCAAGGCGACGAGGTGACCATCCTCGACGTGGTCGGCGATCTGAAGGTCCGGCACAACCTGGGCCACCCCCGTTTTCAGTACGTGCGCGACTCCATCTTCAACGAGGCGATCCTGGACGGGCTGGTCCTCCGCGCGGAGCAGGTCTACCACCTGGCCGCGGTCGTCGGCGTGGAGCACTACGTGGGCGACCCCTACCAGGTGCTGAACGTCAACATCAACGGCACGCAGGCCGTCCTGCGCGCCGCCTACAAGTACGGCCGGCCGCTGGTCTTCGCCTCCACCTCGGAGGTGTACGGCCGGAACCCGCGCGTGCCGTTCGAAGAGGACGACGATCGGGTCCTGGGCTCCACCCGCATCGACCGCTGGTGCTACTCCACCTCCAAGGCGGCCGCCGAGCACTTCTGCTTCGCCTACCACCGGCTGGGCCTGCCCGTGGTCATCGTGCGCTACTTCAACGTCTACGGGCCGCGGCTGGACCGGCTGGACGTGGGCCGCGTCATCACCATCTTCATGGGCCAGGTGCTGCGGGGCGAGCCGGTGACGGTCATCGGGGACGGCGCGCAGACCCGCTGCTTCACCTACGTGGAGGACGCCATCCGGGCCACCGTGGCGGCGGGCCGGACGCCGGACGCGGTGGGCGGCATCTTCAACATCGGCACGGCGGACGAGACCAGCATCCTGGAGCTGGCCGAGACCATGATCCGGGTGAGCGGCTCGCGCTCGCGCGTGGTCTTCGTGCCGCAGGCGTCCGTCTACGGCGCCGGGTACGAGGACGTGCCGCGCCGCGTGCCGAGCCTCGCGCGCATGCACGAGGTGCTGGGCGTCCGGGCGGAGACCTCGCTGGAGAAGGGCCTGCTTCGCACCATCGAGTGGTTCCGCAGCAACGGCCACCTGAAGTGACCACGGCGTGAACCGCCACGACGCCCGGAGCGCCA
>JBHGAX010000447.1:0-2786 GCA_041946635.1 Methylomirabilales bacterium (SeqCode) | reverse complement strand
CCAGAACGCCACCATCCCCAGGCCGATCGCCAGCAGCGCGTTCTTGGTGCGCCAGGCGATCAGGGCGGCGAGGGCGCCGGCGAGGAGGCGGGGGTTGGCGGGGGAGAGGGTGAGGGTGCCGGCGGGGAGGAGGAGCTCGGGGAAGATGATGGCGGAGAGGACGGCGGGCGGGACGAAGCGGAGGGCTCGCTGGATCGGCTCGGGGACGTGGACGCGGCCGAGGAGCAGGATCAGCGAGACGCGGATGCCGTAGGTGACCACGCCCATGCCGGCGACGACCAGCCAGAGCCACGCCGTGGCGCTCATGCTTCCCGCCTGCGCAGCTTCTGCTCCCCCTCGATCGCCATGCCGACCAGGATGCCGGTGAGGGCTGCGACAACCAGACCCAGCTTGTAGGGCAGCCCGGCGGCGAGCAGGGCGACGACCCCGGCCGAGAGCGCCGCGCCCACGCTTGGCCGGTCGGTGATGGCCGGCACGACCAGCGCGATGAACGTCAGCGCGACGGTGAAGTCCAGCCCCCAGCCGGGCGGGATCTGGGCGCCAAGCACGATCCCGGCCGCACTGCTGGCCTGCCAGGCGCTCCACTGGGCGATGCCGGCGCCGAGGTAGTACCAGTGGGCGTGGGGCGCTGTCCGCGCCCCGCCGTCGCCGGCATAGCGGGTGATCGCCACCGCGTACACCTCGTCGGTGAGCAGGTAGGCCAGCCCGTACTTCCAGCCCGGGCCAAGATGCTTCAGGAACGGCGCCACGGATGCGCCGTAGAGCAGGTGGCGCAGGTTCACCACGAAGGTGGTGAGCAGGACCACGAACGCCGGCGCCGCAGCGCCGAGGAGCGGCGCTGCGACAAACTGCGCCGACCCCGCGAATACGACGGACGACATGGCGAAGGCGATCCACGGCGGCAGGCCCGCGCTCAAGGCCAGCACGCCGTAGATGAGCCCGAACGGGCTCACCCCCAGCAGGATCGGCAGCTCGGCCTTGACGCCGGCAAGAAACTCACCGCCACGCGACCGCACCTTCACCTCCGCAGCGCCTCTTCGATCAGCGACTCGTATCACGACTCCGCTGTGTGCCGGCCCCCTCACCCTCCCCTCTCCCCCTCCGGGGGGCGAGGGTGAGGAAGAGAGCCCCGCCTGGCTGGGCGGCTGGATACCCGGCCGTGGCGGAAGACAGCGCCCCCCCACACCGTAGCGGCGGGATGCATCCCGCCCGCTGGGCGCGCACCGGGCGCGATGAATCGCGCCCCGACGGCCCCGGGCATGCTCGCCAACGCCAGCGCGTCCCCCGGAATCCTTGGTGCTCTTCGTGGCCTTCCTGATGGGACGGCCCTGTAGAGCGGCCAAGGTTATAACTTGGCGTCCGGGCAGGAGCAAGGTTAGAGTAAGGCGGGAGGTGGGCAGGTGGGCGCGGGACGACTCGAGGCGATATGGGTGAAGCGGATGCGGCGGGGGCCGATGGACGGGGTGGAGTCGGCGACGCTCGTGGCGGGGAAGGGGATCGTGGGGAACGCCCATCAAGGAGGGCGCCGGCAGGTGACCATCATCGAGCAGGAGGCGTGGGAAGCCATGATGCGCGAACTGGGCGCCTGGCTCCCGCCCTCGGCGCGCCGGGCCAACCTCATGCTTCGGGGCGTGAGGCTGCAGGACAGCGGGGGGCGGACGCTGCGCGTGGGCGGGTGTCGCATCCGCATCTTCGGCGAGACCAAGCCCTGCGCGCAGATGGACGAGGTGCTGCCGGGCCTGCGAGAGGTCATGTATTCCGACTGGCGGGGTGGGGCGTTCGGCGAGGTGCTGGCCGGCGGCCGCATCGCCGTGGGGGACACCGCCGGGTGGCTCGAGGACGAGTGACATGCCGGACGCGATCCTGATCACCGGGGGCGGCGGCTTCCTCGGCGCCGCCGTGGCCGAGCAGCTCCTCGCGCGGCAGCCGGGAGCGAAGCTCATCCTCAACTACCGGTCGCGAACCCCCCGCCTCGCGCGGTTCGAGGGCCGGGCGTGCCTGGTTCCGGCCGACCTCACCGACGCGGCGGCGTGCCGCGCGCTGGTCGCTCCTGACGTCGGAGTCGTGTTCCATCTCGCCTCGCTGGTCTCCGGCGGCGCGGAAGCGGACTTCCTCGCAGGCATGCAGGCGAATCTCCACGCCTCGCTGCACCTGCTGGAGGCCTGCCGGCTGGCCGGCACCCGGCCGCGGTTCGTGTTCCCCAGCTCCATCGCCAGCTTCGGCGGGGCGCACCTGCCCGAGACCGTGACCGACTGGACGCACCAGCACCCGCAGAACAGCTACGGGGTGGCGAAGGCGGTGGTCGAGCAGCTCCTGAACGACTACTCGCGGAAGGGCTACGTGGACGGCCGGGGCCTGCGCCTGCCCGCGATCGTCGTGCGCGACGAGGCCAACACGGCGGCCAGCGGCTACGCCTCCGCACTGATCCGCGAGCCGCTGGCCGGCCGCGACTACCCGTGCCCCGTGTCGGCGGAGACGCGGATCCCGATCCTCAGCCTGCGCCGCTGCGTGGCGCTGCTCATCGCCTGCGCCGAGCTGGACGCGGCCGGCTTCGGCGACTACCGCACGCTGAACAGCCCGGGCCTGTCGCCCTCGGCCGCCGAGATCGCGGATGCGGTGAGAAGCTCCGGCGCACCGGGCGCGGGGCGCATCACGTTCCGGCCCGACCCGGACGTCGAACGCATCGTCGCGGCGTGGCCGAGGTACATGGAGGCGGAGCGCGCGAAATCGCTCGGCCTCGCGGGGGATGCTTCGATCCAGGACATCGTGCGGGAGTATCGCGCCTC
>JBHGAX010000446.1:0-2801 GCA_041946635.1 Methylomirabilales bacterium (SeqCode) | reverse complement strand
CGCCCGACCCCTTCGTGGAGGAGGCCAAGCAGCTCCGCTTCGTGGGCTACCTCCGCTCCCGGGAGGGGATGACCGCCTTCATCAGCCGGGGGCCCGAGATCCACAGCCTGGCCGTGGGCAGCCTGCTGCAGGGCCGCTACCGGGTCCGCGCGGTGACCGAGCAGGAGGTGATCCTCGCCTCGCCCCAGGGCGACAAGGAGGTGCGCCTGCCCATGGCCGTGGCCGCCGCCGGCGGCCACCCGCCGCGGCCCGGCGCGCCCCCCGCGCCGCCGGTGCCCCCGGGCGGCTTCAGCGTGCCCGGCGTCCGATGACCACACAGAGAGGGCTGCAGATGCGTGGACAGCGTGTCGCACGGCGGGTGGGTGTGTGCCTCGCCCTCCTCCTGCTGGCCGGCTGCGCCGCCGAGATGGCGCAGCACCGCGGGGAGGAGCTGGCGACCTCCGGCCGCTGGGAAGAGGCCGTGCAGTACTACCTGGATGCCGTCAAGCGCGACCCGCGGAACCCGGAGTTCCGGCTGGGCCTGGCGCGGGCCATGCAGGAGGCCTCCCAGGAGCTGGTGCGACAGGCGCAGGAGCTGGAGCGGGCGGAGCGCCTGGACGAGGCGGGCGCCGCCTACCGCCGGGCGCTGAGCTACAACGCCGAGAACCGGACGGCCCTCGCGGGGCTGGAGCGCCTGGGCAAGGCCGGGCAGGTGAAGGATCGCCTGGCCCGGGCGCGGGACCGGGCCGAGAAGAACGAGTGGCGCGCCGCGCTGGCGGAAGTCAACGCCGTGCTGCGCCTCGACCCGGATCACGCGCAGGCCAAGCTCCTGCGGCAGGAGATCCTGGGCCGGCTGGCCGGCGAGCCCGTGCCCGGCACGGAGCCCGACGGCGAGCAGGCCGCGCTCCGGCTCTTCCCCGAACGGCCGGTCACCCTCCGGTTCCGCGACGCCGACATCAAGGAGGTGCTGGAGGTCTTCTCCCAGACCGCGGGCGTGAACATCGTGACGGACGAGGCCCTGCAGCCCAAGCGCGTGACGGCCTACTTCCGCGACCTGCCCCTGCGGGATGCCTTGCAGCTGATCCTGTCGTCCAACCGGCTCTTCGCCAAGCGGGCGGCGGACAACACCGTGATCGTCGTCCCCGACAACCCGGGGAAGCGGCAGCAGTACGACGACCTGATGGTGCAGACCTTCTACCTCACCGACGCCGACGCCAAGGTGGTGGTGAACCTGCTCCGCACCATCCTGAACACGCGGCAGATCTTCGTGAACGAGAAGCTGAACGCCCTGGTGATCCGCGAGACCCCGGACAAGATCGCGCTGGCGCGCAAGCTCCTGGAGGCGAACGACCGGGGCGTGGGCGAGGTGGAGATCGACCTGGAGGTCCTGGAGGTGGACCGCACCTCGCTGGAGAACCTGGGCATCGACCTCTCGCCGCGGACGTACTCCGTGACGCTGGGCCTGCCGGCCAACATCCCGGTGGGCGACGTCTGGAACACCATCCGGTTCGGCAGCGTGCTGAACATCACGAACCCGGCGCTGATCCTGAACCTGGTGAAGAACGACGGCAGCACCAAGACGCTGGCCAGCCCGACCATCCGCATCCTGGACCGGCAGAAGGCGCGGCTGCTCATCGGCGAGCGGCGGCCGTTCCAGATCTCCTCGCTGACCAGCGTGCCCGCCACGGCGGGCGTCACCGCCACCGGCACCACCCCGGCCGTGACGCCGACCGGGGCCGTGACCACCACCGAGACGCGGGTGGAGTTCCGGGACGTCGGCCTCAAGCTCACGCTGACGCCCACCGTCCACCTGAACGGCGAGGTCACCGTGGAGCTCTCCTTCGAGATCAGCAGCGTGGGGGCGCCCATCGCCGGCGTGGCGGGCGGCCAGCTCCTGCCGCCCATCAACACGCGGAACCTGGACACCTTCATCAAGGTGAAGAACGGCGAGACGCGGCTCCTGGGCGGCCTCTTCCAGGAGACGGACTCGGTGTCCAACAACCGCATCCCGTTCCTGAGCGACATCCCGGTCCTGGGCCGCATCTTCGTGAGCGGCGACCAGAGCCGGGCGCGCACGGACGTGCTCATCTCCATCACGCCGCGCATCGTGAAGGTGCTGGACCGGCCCGACCCGGACGTGGAGGGCTTCCCCTCCGGCACCGCGGACAGCTTCGGCCCCCCGGCGCCCGGCCTGCCCGCGCCCCCCGTCGCGCCGCGCCCGCCCGCGGCGCCGCCCGCGCCGGGCGGGGCCCTGCCGCCGGGCGCCGCGCCCGCGCCGCCGCCCCCGGTTCCCGCGCCGGCCCCGGCGCCCTCGCCCAGGCCATGACGCGTGGTCGGCCCCGGGTGCGGCCGCGCGGCCTCACCCTGATCGAGCTGGTCGTCTCCATCGCGGTGCTGGGGATCCTGGCCGCCGCCGCCATGCCGCTGGTCCAGGTCTCCGCCACGCGCACGCGCGAGCTGGAGCTGCGCCGGTCGCTGCGCAAGCTCCGCGAGGGCATCGACCAGTTCAAGTTCGAGTACGACAAGGCGCGCGGCAACGCCCGGGACGCGCGACAGGTGTTCAAGCAGAAGATCTCGGTGGACCGCACGGGCTACCCCCTCACGCTGGACGAGCTGGTCGAGACGAAGGTCATGCGCCGGATCCCCCGCGACCCCATGACCGAGGACGGGAAGTGGGTCACCCGCTCCTTTTCGGATAATCCGGAGTCCAGCCTCTCGGATGCCAAGGACGTGTACGATCTCCGGAGCGCCAGCAAGGCGGTGGCCCTGGATGGGACGACGTATGATACGTGGTAGTGCCGAGTGCCGAGTGCCGAGTGCCG
>JBHGAX010000445.1:0-2869 GCA_041946635.1 Methylomirabilales bacterium (SeqCode) | reverse complement strand
AGCGCTCTCTGCGACCTCTGCGCCTGCGGTTCAAGGGCTTTCCGCGGAGATATCCACCAGGGGGACGCCGGGGCGGACGATGTCGCCTTCGCGGCAGTGGATGGCCTGCACGACGCCGTTGCGGGGCGCGCGGACCAGCAGCTCCATCTTCATGGCCTCCAACTTGAGCAGCGTCTCGCCGCGCTTCACCGCCTGCCCGACGGGCACGAGGATCTCCGCGATGGTCGCCGGCATGGGGGCGACGGCAGCCTCCGGCTCGGCGCTCCGGCGCGGCGCCCGCTCGCCATCCCGCGCGACCTCCAGGCGATAGACCTCCCCGTCCAGGAAGACCTCCCGCCGCTCGCCGCTCCCCGCCACCCAGACCTGCCAGGCGCGAAGCCCGTTACTGATCCGGTACGCCCCGGGCGCCACGGGTTCCAGGCTGAGCGACTCCGGCTGCCCCGCAACGGTCACGCGGCCGGGCGCCGGCAGCTCCACCTGCCAGGATGACTCCCCGGCGCGCAGAATCAGCCGGGCGGCGCTCACGCGTTCCTCCATGCGGGCAGGCGATCCCAGGGGTCCTCGAGCGACGGCCCGGGCGGGGTCCCGGCGGGCAGCCCGCCGGCGGCCGCGGCGGCGGCCAGCGCGGGCGCCGGCACGTCGGCCGGGGCCGCGGCGAAGCGCGCCGGCGTTTCGCGGTCCAGGAAGCCGGTGTCCAGACTGCCGGAGCGGAACTCCCGTGAGTCCAGGACCCGCCGGAGGTACGGCCCGTTGGTCCGGATGCCGAGGACGGGAAACCGGGCGAGCGCCGCGCGAGCGCGCGCGATGGCCTCCTCGCGCGAGGCGGCCCGCACGATCAGCTTCGCGAGCAGCGGGTCGTAGTGCACGGTCACCTCGTCCCCCTCGGCAACGCCTCCGTCCACGCGGATGCCGGGCCCCTGCGGCTCCCGGTACACCGCCAGGCGGCCCGCCTGCGGGAGGAAGCCGGCCTCCGGGTCCTCGGCGTACAGGCGGCACTCGATGGCGTGTCCGGTCTGCGCCAGATCCTCCTGCCGCCAGGGGAGCGGCCGCCCCAGCGCGACGTCCAGCTGGGCGTGCACGAGGTCCGTGCCCGTGACCATCTCCGTGACCCCATGCTCCACCTGCAGCCGGGTGTTCATCTCCAGGAAGTGGAACGCCGCGTCGTCGCCCTCGCCCACCAGCAGGAACTCCACCGTGCCGGCGTTGACGTAGCCGGCGGCCCGCGCGGCGGCCACCGCGGCGGCGCCCAGCCGGGCGCGGAGCGCCGGCGTCACCGCCGGGGAAGGGCTCTCCTCGATCACCTTCTGGTGCCGCCGCTGCGCCGAGCAGTCGCGCTCGAAGAGGTGCACCAGGTTGCCGTGGCTGTCCGCGAAGACCTGCACCTCCACGTGGCGGGCGCCCTCCAGCAGGCGCTCGACATAGAGCCTGCCATCTCCGAACGCCGATCGCGCCTCGCGGCGGGCCCCGGGCAGCGCCCCGGCGACCTCGGCCGCCTCCCGCACCACCCGCATGCCCTTGCCGCCGCCGCCGGCGGCGGGCTTGATCAGCGCGGGAAGCCCGACGCGCCGCACGGCCGCGGCGAGCGATGCGTCGCTTTGATCGGCGGGCGCCTCGCCCGGAACGACGGGCACGCCGGCCGCGGCCATCGCGCGCCGCGCCTCCGTCTTCGACCCCATGCGCGCGATGACGTCGGCGGGCGGCCCCACGAAGACCAGGCCGGCCTCGGCGCACGCGGCGGCGAAGGCCGGGCTCTCTGCCAGAAAGCCGTAGCCGGGATGGACCATCGTCGCGCCGGAGGCGCGAGCGGCATCCAGGATGGCGGGCATGGAGAGGTAGCTCTCCGACGGGGGCGGGGGACCGAGGAGCACGGCCTGGTCCGCCGCCAGCACGTGCGGCGCCCGGCGGTCGGCCTCCGAGTAGACGGCCACGGATTCGAAGCCGCGCTCCCGGCAGGCGCGAATAATGCGGACGGCGATCTCGCCGCGATTGGCGATCAGGAGCCGCATGACCGTCGGTGTCCTTCCCCTTTGTGAATCTTGTGCCTTTTTGTGGCTAACCGTTCGGGTCCCTCGCCCACGCCGGCTTGCGCTTCTCCAGGAACGCCCGCAGGCCTTCCTGTCCCTCGGGGGCGGCGCGGCGCTCCGCCATTTCCTGGATGGTGGCCTGCACGGCTTCGGCGGGCGGCAGGCTCGGAACCCGGGCAATGAGCGCCTTGGCGGCCGCAACGGCGCCGGGCGCCCCGGCCCGGATGTCCCTCAGGTACTCCTCGACGGCCGGGTCCAGCCGGGAGGACGGCACGACCGCGTGGACCAGGCCGATGTCCCGCGCCCGGGCCGCGCTGAAGCGCGTGCCGGTGAGGAACAGCTCGCGCGCCGCGGACGGCCCGATCTTGGGAAGCAGATAGGGCGACACGATGGCCGGCACGATCCCGAGCCGCACCTCGGTGCAGCCGAACACCGCCTGCTCCTCGGCCACCACGATGTCGCAGACCGCCGCGAGGCCCGTCCCGCCGCCCAGCGCCGCCCCGTGCACGCGGCCGAGCAGCGGAAACGGCAGGCGGTCCAGCGCCTGGAACATGGCGGCCAGCCTGGCCGCGTCCCGGGCGTTCTCCTCGGGCGGGTACCCGGCGCTCCTCGCCAGCCAGCCCGCATCCGCGCCGGCGCAGAACACCGGCCCCGCCCCGGCCAGCACGGCCGCCCGCACCGCCCCGCCCCGCGCCGCCCCCTCGGCCCACCCGGTCAGCTCCGCCACCATCCGCTCGTCGAGCGCGTTCCGCACCCCCGGCCGGTTCAGCGTCACGCGCACCACATCATCATGCCGATCGACTGCAAGCGTCTCGTAGGCCATCCTCTTCCGGTTACGCGTTACG
>JBHGAX010000444.1:0-2902 GCA_041946635.1 Methylomirabilales bacterium (SeqCode) | reverse complement strand
CCTTGACCCCATCCAAGCTTGGCGCTCTTGACGTCTTGGCGGTTCAAGTTCTGTCCGTCAGGTCGGGTTGGCGGAACTGCTGGGCCAGGCGGTGAAACTCCAGCTCCTCGCAGAGGGCCAGCATGGCGGCGCGGTCCGGCTCGCGCCGGGCCAGGTCCCCCACCGCGCAGGGGAGCGACAGGCTGGTGTCGAGCGCCACCAGCCGGCGGTTCAGCCGGATGCGCTCGGCGTGCGCCGCCAGCGTCTCGCGGAGCTTGGCACGGGGCACCTCCGCCAGCCGCCCGAGGAGCGCCTCCACCGAGCCGAAACGCTGGACCAGCTCGGTGGCGGTCTTCGCGCCCACGCCCGGCACGCCGGGGATGTTGTCGATGTGGTCCCCGGTCAGGGCGAAGAAGTCCGGCAGGCGCTCGGGCGGCAGGCCGAAGCGCGCCTCCACCTCGGCGCGGCCCGTGACGCCGGCCTTCAGCGGCTCGCGCAGCACGATGCGCTGGCTCACCAGCTGCAGCAGGTCCTTGTCCCCGGTCACCAGGACCACGGCGTAGCCCTCCCCCGCCGCGCGGAGCGCCAGGGCGCCCAGCACGTCGTCCGCCTCCTCGCCGGGGACGGCGATCGCGGCCACCCGCAGCGCCTCCAGCACGCGGTGGACGTGGGGGATCTGCCGGAACAGGCTGTCCGGCGTCGCGGGGCGCTGCGCCTTGTACTCCGGGAAGGCGCGATGGCGCGCCGTGCGCCCCGGCCCATCGAAGACCACGGCCACCGCCTGCGGTGCCTCCTCGCGGAGGAGCTTGAGGAGCATGGTGGTGAATCCCAGCACCGCGTGGGTCGGCAGCCCGGCGGCCGTGCTGAGCGGCGGCAGGGCAAAGAAGGCGCGGTAGAGGGAGGCGCTGCCGTCCACCAGCACCAGGCGCGGCGCGCCGCTCATGCCCGCGCCCCCTCGGCCGCCACGGAGCGCTCGGGCAGCCGGACGCGGACGCTGGTGCCCCGCCCCGGGCTCGCCTCCAGCGCGATCTCGCCGCCGTGCGCCTCCACCACCGCCCGGGCCACGGCCAGGCCCAGGCCCAGGCCGCCGGCCGCCCGCGTGGCGCTCATGTCGCCCTGCGTGAACGGCTGGAACAGGCGGATCAGCCGCTCGGCCGGCAGCTCGCCCCGCGTGTTCGTCACCGTCACCACCTGGGCCGCGTCCTCGCGGACGGCGCGCACCCGCACCTCGCCCCCCGGCTCGTTGAACTTCACCGCGTTCTCCATCAGGTTGAGCAGCAGGAGCAGGAGCCGCTCGCCGTCCGCGGGCAGCGGCGGAAGGGCGGGCTCCGTCTCCACGAAGAGGGCCACCCGCCGCTCGGCGCAGTCGGCGCCCAGGTGCTCGGCGGCCTGGGCGATCAGCTCGGCCAGGTTCACCGGGAAGCAGGGCCGCGCCGGCGCGCCGCGCTCGTATTCCACGAAGGCCAGCAGGTTGTTCACCAGCCGGCTGAGGCGTCCCGCGCCCCGTTGCACGGCCCGCAGGCTCTCCCGCTGCTGCGGGGAGACGGCCCCGAACTCCTCGGCCAGCAGCATGTCCAGCCAACCGTGCATGAGGGTGAGCGGCGTGCGGAACTCGTGCGTGATGGCGGAGAGGAGGTTGGACTTCAGCTCGTCCAGCTCGGAGAGCCGGCGGTTCAGCTCGCTGAGCTTCAGGTTCTCCTCGCGCAGCCGCTGCTGCTCGATGCCCCGCCGGGCCACGTGGAAGATCTCGACGAAGGTGAAGGGCTTCAGGATGTAGTCGTAGGCGCCGGCCTTCAGCGCGCGGATGGCGGATTCCACCGTGCCCCCGCCGGTCATGAGGATGGTGAGGATCCCCGGGCAGGCCCGCTGCGCCTGCTCCATCAGGCTCACGCCGTCCATCCCCGGCATCACCAGGTCGGTGAGCAGGATGTCCACGGGGCCCCGCGCCAGCCTGGCGAGCGCCTCCTCGGCGGACGCGGCGCCCTCCGCCTGGTAGCCCTCCCGATCGAAGGCCGTGACCAGGGAGGTCTTGAGGCCCTCTTCGTCATCCACGATGAGGATGCTCGCCATCACTCGGCTCCCCCGGCAACCGCTCGCCAGCCTCCGCCGCTCCCCACGCGGACAGGCCCGCCTGGAGCACCGCGAGCGCCGCCAGCGCGGCGGTGGGCGTGCGCAGCAGGTGCGGGCCCAGGGACGCGAAGAGCGCGCCGCGCCCCTGGAGCTGGCGCGTCTCCGCGTCGCTCAGGCCGCCCTCGGCGCCCACGAGCAGGGTGACGCGGGAGGCCCCGGCGACGGCGCGGGCGGCGGCCAGCAGGCCCTGCCCGGCCTCCGGCGCGCACACCACGAGCGGGGAGTCCGGCGCCAGCGCCGCCAGGAACTGGCCCAGCGGGAGCGGCGCGTGGAGCGCCGGCAGGTCGGCGCGGCCGCACTGCTCCGCGGCCTCCCGCATGATGCGCGCCCAGCGGGGCGCCCGCTCGACCGCCTGGCGCACGCTCCGCTCGGCCAGCAGCGGCACGAGGGCGGCCGCCCCCAGCTCGGTCGCCTGCTGGACGATCTGATCCATGGCGGCCCCGCGCGGGAGGACCTGGGCCAGGAGGATCCGGGGGCCGGCGGCCGCCGCGCGGCGCTCGCGGCGGACCCGGGCGCGCAGGGCGCCGGGACCGCCGTCCAGCGCGGCCTCGATCTCGCGCCCGGTGCCGTCGAAGACGATCACGCCCTCCCCGGGCCGCAGGCGGAGGACGTGCCGGATCTGGTGGGCCTGCGCCGCGGAGAAGGCCACCCACCCCTCGCGGATGTCGGCGGGCGGCACGAAGAAGCGGCGGTGATGTCGGTGGCCCATCTCAGAAATGCGGGATGCGGAATGGCGAATGCGGAATGAACTGCGGCCGGCGGGTCTTTCCATTCCGCATTCCGCATTCCGCAT
>JBHGAX010000443.1:0-2905 GCA_041946635.1 Methylomirabilales bacterium (SeqCode) | reverse complement strand
AGAGCGCCAAGATTTGAAGGGCCGCCCCCTTCACGGAGGGCGGGCATCCAGACACAGAGCAAGGAACCGCCGGGTGCATCCCGGCAGCCGCTTTCCCGAAAGGAGCCATGATGGAGCACGTGACGCCGCGCACGTGGGCCTCGCCGGTGCTGGCCGAGATCTGGCAGGAGAACCAGGCGGTTCGCACCAGGCTCATCGAGGCCGCCCGCCGTCTGAGCGAGAAGCAGCTCGCATTTCAACCCGGGCCGGGCCGGTGGTCCGTCGGCGAGATCCTGGATCACGTGTGCCTGGCCGAGCGCAGCATGACCCGCACCATCTCCCGGCTCCTCCAGCAGGCGGCAGGCCTGGGGCGCATCGGGCACGCGGGGCCCGTCCCCGCGCGCGAGATCGACCGTGCCACGTACAACCAGCCGGCCACCGCGCCGGACGGGGTCCTGCCGTCTCCCGACCGGCCGCTGGACCAGCTGCTTGCCGGATTGCACGAGAGCCGGGCGCGGCTGCTGGAGGTCTGCGCCGTGGCCGACGGGCGAGTGGTGGGCGACGTGCGGCTGGCCCATGTCCGGCTTGGCGAGCTGAACTTCTACCAGTGGCTGGCGGTCGTGGGGGCGCACGACGCGAAGCATCTGGTCCAGATCGAGGCGATCGCCTCGCACGCGGATTTCCCGTCGGCATGACGGGCGGCAGCGTGCCGCCGCTGCGGCCAGCGCCCGGGCTGCAGCGGACCGGCCTCATCGCGACCCTGTTCCCCGAGCCTCCGCGCCAGGTGCCGCACGAGCGGTGGATCAACATCGCGTTCCGGAGCGGGCACCTGGTGTCCTCGGGAATCCTCCTCGGCGGTCACATCTTCGCCGTCGCCCCGGACCGCCTCGTGCCCTGGCTCCTCTTCACCGTCCTGACCGGCCTGGCTCTCATCGGCCTGGAGCTGTACCGCTCCTGCCAGTGGCTCCATACCGCGCAGGGGGTGCTCGTCATCCTGAAGATGCTCCTCACGGCCGCCGCAGGCCTATGGTGGGAGCAGCGCGTGGCCCTGCTGATCGCGGTGGTCCTCCTCGGCTCCGTCGGCTCCCACATGCCCGCACGCCACCGGCACTACTCGCTGCTCCACGGGCGAGAGCTGAAGTACGAGCCGCGAGCCGCGAGCCGCGAGCCGCGAAAGACGGGGGCCGAACCGCAGAGACGCGGAGAACGCTGAGAAGTGCCAGGGGCGAGCCGCGAGCCACGAGCCGCGAGCCGCGAAAGAACCGGCCCGTACCGCCAGGACGCCAAGAGCGCCAAGAAGATTACCTGACTATCGGACCACTCGTGCGCCACCGTCATCTGCACCCGTGGCAGGTCACGCCCGCGGAAGCCGCTGAAATACAGAGGCGGCTTCGCACGCGGGTGAGGCGCGAGTCGGCTCGTGCTGCGCCGTTTTCGACCGTCGCCGGCATGGACGTGTCGTACGACCGGCGCTCGCCCGTGCTGTTCGCCGCCCTCGTGGTGCTTCGCCTGCCCGACCTCACCTGTATCGACGCTATCCAGGTTGAAGCTGAAGCGGCCTTCCCCTATGTGCCGGGCCTGCTCTCGTTCCGCGAATGTCCGGCCGGACTGCAGGCGTGGGAGCGACTCCGCACGCGGCCGGACTGCGTGATCTGCGACGGCCACGGCTACGCCCATCCCCGCCGCTTCGGCTTCGCCTCTCATTTCGGCCTGTTGACCGATGTCCCGACCATCGGCGTCGGGAAGAGCGTGCTGGTAGGGGAGTACCAGCCCCCGAGGTCGGGACGGGGCAGCCGGACGGATCTCGTGGATGCGGGAGAGGTGATCGGCGCCGCGCTCCGCACGCGCGGGGGCGCCGCGCCGATCTTCGTCTCCATCGGCCATCGCGTAGACCTCCCGCTCGCCGTCGAAACCGTGCTCGCCTGCTCCCCGCGCTACCGCATCCCCGAGCCCATCCGCCAGGCCCACGCCCTGGTGAACCAGCTGCGAGAAGCAAGAAGCGCACCGCTGATTGCACCACTCCCCGGGCCAGGGGAAACGCAGGGGGGTTGCGCGCGGGCGCGGGGGACAATTTCACGTTGACCAGTGGCGCGCATCGCCGGTAGGCTCGCGGCCGGCTATACGCGCCCCTCGACTCCGCTGCGCGACGCCTGTCCTGAGCTTGTCGAAGGGCTCGGGGCGAACGGAAAGCTCGCCGCCGAGCTCCGCAACGCTTCGGGTGAACAGGAGTCCGATCTCTGCGCCTCTGCGGCTCTGCGTGAGATGCTTTTTCCGAGGCGGCTACCGGTGCGTGGTGACGCCGATCCGCGGGCAGAGGTCGCGGATCGGGCAGGCGCTGCAGTGCGGGGAGACCGGGCGGCAGATGTTCTGGCCGAAGGTGACCAGGAGGTCGTTGTAGGAGATCCAGAGGCGGCGCGGCAGCACCTCCCGCAGCGCGAACTCGGTCTTGTCCGGCGTGCGCGTGGCGACGATGCCCAGGCGGTTGCTGATCCGGTGGACGTGGGTGTCCACGCAGATGCCCGGCTTGCCGAAGCCGACGGTGACCACGAGGTTGGCCGTCTTCCGGCCGACGCCCTTCAGCCGGAGGAGGTGTTCGAGGTCGTCCGGGACCTTCCCGCCGTGCTCGGCGAGCAGCGCATCGCAGAGCGCGTGCATGGTCCTGGCCTTGGTGCGGTAGAAGGCCGCGGGGTAGATGGTCTCCGCGATGCGCTCCACCGGCAGGGCGCGCAGGGCGCGCGGGGTGCACGCGAGGCGGAAGAGGCGCGCCGAGGCCGGGCCGGTTACCTGATCGGGCGTCCGCAGGCTGATGAGGCAGGCGATCAGCACGCGGAAGGGATCGCGGCAGCGTGCGGCCAGGTCCATGACCGCCGTGGGCGCCCACTCCTTGCCGGAGCGCCGGAGACGGCCGACGATGTCGAGGATCTCG
>JBHGAX010000442.1:0-2949 GCA_041946635.1 Methylomirabilales bacterium (SeqCode) | reverse complement strand
CCCTGCTCAAGCTGCAGTACGATCTCTACTACATCAAGCACCAGTCGCTCTGGCTCGACCTCGTCATCCTGCTGAAGACCGCCATCGCCATGCTCACCTTCAACGGGCGGTAACGCGTTCGAACGTTTGCGCGTTGGCACGTTAGCACGTTTGAACAATCCAACGTCCAGACGCGCGGACGCCCGCCCCCGCCAGCCCCATTCCCCCCGGCGGGGGAACAGTAGGGGGTAGCCCCCCGCGGCGAAACAGGTAGCGAGAGTCACCCCGCACCGGGCTCATCAGGGAGACGCGACATGCCCTCCGGCGACATTGTCTTCGGCCAGAGAGTCACAGACGAAAAGCTCCGCCTGGCGCGCGAGCTGCGGCGGCGCATGACGCCCGAGGAGCGGATCCTCTGGACGCACCTGCGCGCCCATCGCCTGCGCGGCCTGCACTTCCGACGCCAGCAGGTCATTGACGGCTATGTCGTGGATTTCTTCTGCCACGAGGCCAGGCTCGTGGTCGAGGTGGATGGCGGGGTGCACAGGGCCCAGGCCGGATACGATGCCGAGCGCGACCGGGCCCTCGCCCAGCGCGGCCTGCGCGTGCTGCGCATCCCGAATGAGGATGTGACGCGCGATGTGGCCGCCGTCCTCGCGCGCATCGCCCAAGCAGCCGCTGCCGGCGTGGCTGGCGGTGCAGTCGAAGCGCCAGACGGCGGCGACGTCCATGCACTGGGGGCATCGTGACGATGCGGGGCCGAGTCACCCCCTACCGTTCCCCCGTCGGGGGGAAGGGGGCTGGGCGCGGGCGTCCTCGCCTTCGCTTCAGAGGGCGCCTCGGGAGGCCGGGGTGGCATCATGCCGGTCCGCGCGCCAGCCTCGGCGACGGCAAGCCTGACAGGTCGAACCCAGATTCCTCCCGGCGGGGCACCAGCAGCGAAAGTAGCCCCAACGTGCCGGCATTCAGACGCAACCCAGCCCCCTTCCCTCCGGCGGAGGAACAGTAGGGGGTAGCCCCATTCCCCCGCCGGGCGAGCAGTAGGGGGTAGCCCAATTCCCCCCGGCGGGGGAACGGTAGGGGGTAGTCCCATTCCCTCCGCCGGGCGAACAGTAGGGGGTAGCCCCATTCCCCCGGCGGGGGAACGGTAGGGGGTAGCCCAATTCCCCCCGCCGGGGGAACGGTAGGGGGTAGTCCCATTCCCCCGCCGGGGGAACAGTAGGGGGTAGCCCAATTCCCCCCGGCGGGGGAACGGTAGGGGGTAGCCCCATTCCCCCGCGACAGGGGAGCGCGTAGCGAGGGTCGCCCCAACGTGCCAACGTTCCAACGTCGTGCGCCAACGCCCCAGTGCGCGCTTTCTGGCCCAGGAGCGGGCACCGCCCCACAAAAACGAACCCATTCGTGCTCTCGCGTGCCCGCCTCGCGCCGCGCCAACGTGCCAACGCCATGACCGCCAACACCCGCCTCCGCCGTCAACTTACACCCGCGCATCTCGCCGCCGGGCTCACGCCCCGGCGGGCGCTCGTCGTGCTCGGCCTGCTGGGCGCGCTCGGCCTGGCGCTCCTCGGCCTCTCCGCGCTCGCCGGCCTGCCCGCACCAGCGCCGCCCACCGCCCAGCCCACGCCGCCCGCGCAGGCCGCCGCGCCGCTGCCGCCCGCCGTCCTGCCGCCCGCGCGCGCGCCCGTCACGCCCGGCCGGCCGACGGCCACGCCTGCGCCGGGCCGGCCGACGCCCACCCGCACGCCGCTCGCCCTCCAGCCCGGCGACCTCAACATCCTGCTCCTGGGCTGCGATGCGCCCAACCCGGGCGGCGACTGGCGCACCGACACCATCGTCATCGTCGCCATCCGGCCGCGGGCGGGGTTCGTCGCCATGTTCTCCGTCCCGCGTGACCTCTACGTCGATATCCCCGGCTACGGCCCGAGCCGCATCAACGCCGCCGACTATCGCGGCGAGGTGACGGGCTGGCCGGGTGGCGGGCCTGGCCTGGTCGCCGATACGCTCATGGCGAACCTCGGCATCCCGGTGCACGCCTACGTGCGCGTCGACTTTCAGGGCCTGGTGCGCATCATCGACACGCTGGGCGGCATCACCGTCGACGTCGACCGCACCATCTACAACACCGGCTCGGGCGCCGTCTACTTTGCGCCCGGCGCGCAGCGCATGGACGGCGCCACTGCGCTTCAGTACGTCCGCCTGCGCACCGGCACCAACGAGAACGACCTCGGCCGGACCCGCCGCCAGCAGCAGGTCCTCCTGGCCATGCGCGACGCGGCCCTGCGCCCGGCCATGCTCCTGCGGCTGCCGGCGCTCATCGACGCCCTCTCCGACGCCGTCGATACCGACCTCACGCCCGCCCAGGTGCTCTCGCTCGTCAACCTGGCCCGCCGCCTGCCGGCGGGCGCCTACCGCACCCGCACCTTCGACACGACCATGGTCAGCGACTGGGTCACCCCCAGCGGCGGCCAGGTCCTGCGCTACGACCGCGCCCGCGTCGAAGACGCCTGGGCCGAGCTCACGAGGCCTTAGCGCGTTCTCGCGCCTTCCCCTTCTCCCATTGTCCCGTGGAGTCGCAGCCAGGAGAGGACGGGAACGCGGCCACACGGGATCACGTGCGGGCGGCGAGACGGCCCTACCGGAACACGGGATGACGGGAGCACGTCTCGCCCCATTTGCGCACTCTGGTTGAATCCGGTACAATCCATGAGGCTCGCATCAAGCCAGGCTCGCACCAGTCACGCTCCCATTGCCGCCGCCTGCCGCTCAAGCGCCTGGGATGGACCCCATGGAAGAAGAAGACACCGCGACTATCGAGCTTCGCCAGTACACCGCGCTGCTCCTGCGCTGGCTGTGGCTGATCATCCTGGGCGCGTTCCTGGCGGGTGCCTCGGCGTACGTGGTGAGCGAGCTGTCGACGCCCATCTACGAGGCCACGTCGACTCTCGTCATCAACGAGGGGCAGAAGGCGAC
>JBHGAX010000441.1:0-2973 GCA_041946635.1 Methylomirabilales bacterium (SeqCode) | reverse complement strand
ACGAGCGACACCCCGAGCCACCGGCTGATCCTTCGCGTTGTCATGGTTGGCCCCCTCGGTTCAGGTAAGCGCGCCGTTCTGCTCGACGTCGGACCTCGGACTTCGGACCTCGGACGGCGTCAGAACGCCGCCAGCTCCTCGTCCCTGAGATCCGTGATGAACATGTGGCCGGGCGCGTGCGTGATCATGAGCGGCGGCTTGGCCTGCATGGCCACCGCCTGCGGGGTCACGCCGCAGGCCCAGAACACCGGGACCTCGCCCGGGCGGATGGAGACGGCATCGCCGAAGTCCGGCCGCTGCAGGTCGCGGACGCCGATGAGGCCCGGATCCCCGATGTGGACGGGCGCGCCATGGACCGCGGGGAAACGGCTGGTGACCTGCACCGCCCGGGACACCAGCGACGCGGGGACCGGGCGCATGGAGACGACCAGCGGCCCCTGGAACACGCCGGCCGGGGTGCAGGCGCGCGAGGTGAGGAACATCGGCACGTTCTTCCCCTCCTCGATGTGCCGGACGGGCACCCCGGCGGCGAGCAGCGCCGACTCGAAGCTGAAGCTGCAGCCGAGCAGGAAGGCCACCAGGTCGTCGCGCCAGACGCCGGACAGGTTCTCCACCGTCCGGTCGAGCACCCCCTCCCGGTAGATCCGGTACGCGGGCACGTCCGTGCGGAGGTCCGCGCCCGGCGCGGTGAGCACCGGCTCGGCCGAGCCCGGGTCCGTCACCTCGATGACCGGACAGGGCTTCGGGTTGCGCTGCGCGAAGCGGAGGAAGTCGAAGGCGAGGTCGCGCGGCAGGATGACCAGGTTGGCCTGCACATGGCCCGGGGCCAGGCCGGCTGTGGGCTTCCGCCAGCGGCCCTCGCGGATCTGTCGCCGTACCTCGCGTGCGTCCGCCATGTGCGCCTCCCGGACTGGCAACACTCCTACACTAGCAGTTTTGGTCGTGTCAACGCAATTCACGTCCGAACGGGTTCCGCTCCCCGACCTTGCCGCCGGCATGCTAGGCGGCTATCGTCTGCATCACCATGGCATCGGACACCCGAGACCCCGGACGCCTCCGGGAAGCGACGCTTCTCGCGCTCAAGCTCGGCTGCATCGCCTTCGGCGGGCCCGCGGCCCACATCGCCCTCCTCCGTCAGGAGGTGGTCACCCGCCGCAAGTGGCTGACCGACCAGCACTTCCTGGACCTGCTGGGCGCGACCAATCTCATCCCCGGCCCGAACTCCACCGAGATGGTCATGCACGTGGGCCACCTGCGCGCGGGGTGGCCCGGCCTGGTGTGCGCGGGCGCGGGCTTCATCCTCCCCGCCGCCGTGATCGTGACGCTCCTCGCCTGGGCCTACGCGCGCTACGGGGCCACCCCCACGGGCGAAGTCCTGCTCTACGGCATCAAGCCCGTCATCATCGCGATCGTCCTGCAGGCCCTCTGGGGCCTCGGGCGGACCGCGGCGAAGACGCCGCTGCTCGCCGGCGTCGGCCTCGCGGCCGCCGGGCTCTACCTCCTGGGCTGGAACGAGATCGGGCTCCTGGCCGCCGGGGCGGCGCTGGTCACGCTGGTCCGGAACGCCGGGCGCCTGGGCAGCGCCACCCCGCTGGCGCTCGCGCCCCTCCTCGGCTCGGCGGCCGGCCTCGGCGCGCCGGGCGCCGGCGCGGGCATCCTCGGGCCGCTCTTCCTGATCTTCCTGAAGATCGGGGCGGTGCTCTACGGCAGCGGCTACGTCCTGCTGGCCTTTCTGCGGAACGACTTCGTGCTGCGCCTCGGCTGGCTCAGCGACCGCCAGCTCCTGGACGCCGTCGCGGTCGGACAGTTCACGCCCGGCCCGGTCCTGACCACCGCGACCTTCATCGGCTACCTGGTCGGCGACCTGCCCGGGGCCTTCCTGGCCACGCTGGGGATCTTCCTTCCCGCCTTCGTCTTCGTGGCGGCGCTGAACCCGCTCATCCCGCGCCTGCGGCGGTCGCCCTGGCCGGCCGCCATGCTGGACGGCGTGAACGTCGCCGCGCTGGGCCTCATGACCGGCGTGACCTGGCAGCTCGCCCGGGCGGCGCTCGTGGACCTGCCCACCGTCCTGCTCGCCGCCGTCGCGGCCCTGCTGCTCTTCCGCCTGCGGGTGAATTCTGCCTGGCTGGTCCTGGGCGGCGGGCTCGCGGGCCTGGCGTACCGCTGGCTCGCCGGCTGACCAGCGCCTGCTCGCCCGTCTCTCGAAGCAGCTCGCTCTTCTCGCAGGGCAAGGCGGCCCTCTACACGGAGTTCAACTCCATCTGGGTTCCGGTGGAGGATCCCCAGAAGTCGAAGGTCATCGGCAAGGTGGGTTACGCGGTCTTCCCGAAGGGCCCCAGGGGCAACCACGGCTCCACGGTCGCGGTCTGGGGGCTGGGCATGCCGAAGAGCAGCAAGAACCAGAAGGCGGCCTGGCTCTTCATGCAGTGGGCCACCGCCAAGGAGCAGGTGCTCCGCATCCAGAGCGAGCGCGGCGTGCTCGGGCCGCGCGACTCGGTGTGGAAGGACCCGAACGGCACGGCCAAGGTGCCCGCCGACCTCGGCCAGTCGCTGGCGGAGAGCTCGCGCATCGGATCGCCCCTCTGGAACCCGCCGGTCGTCGCGGTCGCGGAGGTGCGCGACGCGGTGGGTGCGGCGATCGTCACCTCGATCCAGGGCGGCGACGTGCGGGCGGCCGTGACCAAGGCGGCGGCCGACACCCGGCGCATCATGGCCGAGACCGAGAAGAAGTAACCCCGCAGGCCGAACCCCACGGGCAGATTCTTGCCCGTGCCTCGTGCGCTCTCTGCTTCCACGCAGCCACTGATCGTCGCCCAGGCCGGTCAAAACGGCCCAGATGTCCCTCGACTTCGCTCGGGACCGCGAGCCCGTCGAGCGGCAAGGCGGCACGCCGAAGGCCGAGCGAGGCGCACCGGAGGAAGGCGCCAACGCCGCAGATGGGCCGTTTTCACCAGCCTGCTAGCCGTGCGAGCA
>JBHGAX010000440.1:0-2984 GCA_041946635.1 Methylomirabilales bacterium (SeqCode) | reverse complement strand
CCGCGCCACCCGGAGCGGCTGGAGGAGGTCGAGCGCCTGGTAGAGCGGGCGGGCTTCGGTGCCGTCCGGCGCAGCGCGCTGCCGGCGCGCCGCCCCGGCCCGCGCGCGGTGATCGTCCTGGACACCGTGGGCGAGCTGGCGCGCCTCTACGCCGCGGCCTCTCTGGTGTTCGTGGGCGGGAGCCTCATCCCGCACGGCGGCCAGAACATCCTGGAGCCCGCCGCCCACGGGCGGCCGGTGCTCCACGGTCCCTCCATGGCGAACTTCGCCGAGATCCGGGCCCTGTTCCACGCCGCAGCCGCCGCCATCCAGGTGGCGGATGCGGCGGAGCTGCGCCGGGCGGTGGAGCTGCTGCTGGACGACCCGGAGCGGGCGGAGCGGATGGGGCAGGCAGGGCGGGCCATCGTGGACGCCAACCGCGGCGCCACGGCCCGCACCGCGGACCTGCTGGACGGGCTGCTGTGACGGTCCCGCGCGGACTGGCGGATCGGCTGGCGCGGGCGGGGCGTCCCGGCGCTGTTCGCCCCGCCGACCGGCTGCTCCGGGCGGCGCTGCTGCCCGCTGCCTGGGCCTACGGCGCCGCCGTGCGCCTCCGCAACCTGGCCTACGATGCCGGCCTCCTGCGTGTCCATCGCCTTCCCTGCCGGGTGATCTGCGTGGGCAACCTCACGGTCGGCGGGACGGGCAAGACGCCGCTCGTCCTCGCGCTGGCGGATGCCCTCGTGCGCCGGGGCGCAAAACCCTGTATCCTCCTGCGGGGCTACGGCGGCAGCGCCCCGGACGGCGCCGTCGTCTCGGGCGGGGGCGAGGTGCTGCTGGACTGGCGGCGGGCGGGCGACGAGGCCGTGCTCCTCGCGCGCCGGCTGCCCGGCGTGCCGGTCGTCGTCGGGGGCGATCGGCTCCGCGCGGGCGCACGGGCACTCCAGCGCTTCGGTCCGGACGTGCTCCTGCTGGACGACGGCTTCCAGCACCGCCGCCTGCACCGGGACGTGGACCTCGTGCTGCTGGACGCCGCGGATCCGTGGGGGGGCGGGCGCCTCCTCCCGGCCGGGCGCCTGCGCGAGCCCGTGGCGGGCCTGCGGCGGGCGCACGCGGCGGTCGTGACGCGCGCGGACGAGGCGGGGGACCGCGAGGCGCTGCGCCGGGCGGTGGCGGGGTGGGGCGTTCCCCGGCTGGCCTGGGCGCGCCACCGGCCGGCGGCCCTGGTGGCGTCCGGCCCGGGGCCCGAGCGGCCGCCCGAGGCCCTGCGCGGCCGGGCGGTCTTCGCCCTCAGCGGGATCGGCCGGCCGGACAGCTTTCACCGGACGCTCGCCGGGCTGGGGGCGCGGGTCGTGGGCGCCCGGGCCTTCCCGGACCACCACCCGTACGGCGACGGGGACCGGACGGCGGTGTCCAGGGCGGCCGAGGCGAGCGCGGCGGAATGGATCGTGACCACGGAGAAGGACCTGGTGCGGCTGGAGGGCGGCCCCGGCCTGGGGCGGCCCACGCTGGCCCTGCGGATCGCCATGGAGCTGCTGGACGGGGCGGAGGCCCTGGCGCCGCTCCTCGGCGTCCGGCTCCCCGAGGCGCGGGGTGTCTGAGCGCTCGCGCTGGCACCCGGCCAGCCTGGTGGAGTGGGGCCTGGTGAGCGCGCTCTTCCGCGTGTTCGCCCTCATGCCGGCGGGGTGGGCCTATGCGGCAGGGGAGGGGGCGGGGCGCCTGGTCTACGCGCTGGACGGCCGGCACCGCCGGATCACGCAGGAGAACCTCGCCCGGGCGTTCCCCGGCGAGCTGACCGGGCAGCAGGTGGCGGACCTGGCCCGGGCGGTGTTCGAGAATCTCGGGCGGACCGCCGTGGACGTGGCGCGCTCCGATCGCCTGCTGCGCCAGGGCGCGCTGGAGCGGTGCCGGGTGGAGGGGATGGAGCGGCTGCTGGCCGCCCGGGGCCGCGGCAAGGGGGTGCTGGTCATCACGGCGCACTTCGGCCCGTGGGAGCTGCTGCCCCTCATGGCGGCGCTCCGCTACGAGCCAATCCACGTCGTGGCCCGGCCGATGGACAACCCGTGGCTGAACGACCTGCTCACCCGGATGCGGGAGCGGGGCGGGAACCGGGTCATCCTGAAGCGGGAGGCGCTGCCGCTGATCCTGAAGGTGCTGCGCCAGGGCGAGACCGTCGGCATCCTGATCGACCAGCACATCACCGAGAAGGACGGGGTGGTGGTGCCCTTCTTCGGCCGCCCGGCGTCGACCGTGTCCGCCCCCGCCCTCCTCGCGCTGCGATCGGGGGCGGCCGTCCTGCCCGTGGGCATCCTCCGCGAGGGGCGGGGCCGGTTCTGCATCCGCATCGGCGAGGAGGTGTTGGTGGAGCGGACCGGCGACCTGAAGACCGACGTCGTGCTCAACACCGCCCGGTTCACCGCGGCCCTGGAGCGCTTCATCCGCCTGCAGCCGGACCACTGGTTCTGGGTGCACCGGAGGTGGAAGACGCCGTTGCCGGTTGATGAGCGGTTACAATCGATTAAGATAGAGATTTAAAGTAAAACGTGAAACGTAAAACGCAAGAAGGACGAACCCGTAACACGTGAAACGTAAAACGTAAGAAGCCAGGACAAACCTGCAACGCGTAACACGTGAAGAACCGTCGTGGACACCCGGTTTGAATTCGCAAGCGGCGACGTCCGTCGTATCCTCGTTCGCTCGGTGAACTGGGTGGGCGATGCCGTCCTCACGCTGCCGGCGCTGATGGCGCTGCGGCGCCGGTTTCCCGGCGCAGAGGTGACGGTGCTGGCCTCGCCGTGGGTGGCCGGCCTGTTCGCCGGCCAGCCAAGCGTGGACCGGGTGATCGAGCTCCGGCGCGACGGCGAGCACGGCGGGCTGCTGGGCCGGTGGCGCCTGGCCCGGCGGCTGCGCGCCCAGGGGTTCGACCTCGCGGTGCTGTTTCCCAACTCGGTGGATGCCGCGCTCGTCCCCTGGCTGGCGCGCATCCCGTGGCGACTGGGCGCCCC
>JBHGAX010000044.1:0-16570 GCA_041946635.1 Methylomirabilales bacterium (SeqCode) | reverse complement strand
GCGACGGCGGGGGCGGCGGGCGCAGGCGCAGGACTGGGCCCGGCGCCGCTGCGGCCCAGCTCCAGCCGGTCCACCCGCCGCTGCAGGGAGTCCAGGGCGGCGGCCTGTTCTTCCAGCTTCCCCTGGAGGACCCGGAACTCGCCGAGGAGCTGGTGCAGGCGCTCGTTCAGGTCGGCCGTGGACCCTTCCGGCTCCGGCCGGCGCTCGGCCTGCTCGACAGGCGCGGGCCGCGGCCCGGCGCCCTCCAGCCGGCTCACGCGCTCTTCCAGCATCCCGCGCGCCGCCTCGCTGCTCCGCGCCATGCCGGTGATGTCCTGCCGCAGGCGGGCAACCTGTCGCTCGACGCTCTCGATCTCGTCCGGAAACGTCATGCAGCCGGCCGCGGCCGCGGCCGCGCCGCCCAGCAGCACGGCGCGCCAGAACCCTGCGCTGCGACCGACGAGGGGAACGCGTGCCACGTTTGCCTCCTCCGCCGTCCGCCCGGCGGACGGACATGGCTCTGGTGTTGCGGTGCCGGTACGCTAGCAGATGAAGCGCGGGCCGACAAAGCGGAAGGTCGGGCGGAATGCACACCCGTACATGGCGGGGCGAGGAGGCGCGGCTTTGACGCGGTCGCGCGGATCGCGTAGAGTACCCGATCGAGTCGCCGGCGCGTCCCACCACGAAGCGTGCGAAGAGCAACGGCCCGGTTCAGCCCGGGTCCCGAGCGCGCCGGGGGGCTCGGGGCGAACGGGTCATTTCGGCGGGGATTCGCGCATGGCGAAGACGAGCGCGGGGGTCTTGCCGTACCGGCGTCGCGGGGGCGCCCTGGAAGTGCTGCTGGTGCATCCCGGCGGCCCGCTCTGGGCTCGGAAGGACCTGGGGGCCTGGTCCATCGCCAAGGGCGAGTACGAGCCGCGGGAGGACCCCTTCGCCGCCGCGCTCCGCGAGTTCATCGAGGAGACCGGCTTTCGCCCCGAGGGCGAGTTCATCGCCCTCCAGCCGCGGAAGCAGCCAAGCGGGAAGGTGATCCAGGCCTGGGCCGTGGAGACCGACTGGGACCCGTCCACGCTCTGCTGCAACACCTTCGAGATGGAGTGGCCGAGGGGCTCCGGCCGTCGCTGCGCCTTCCCGGAGGTGGACCGCGCCGAGTGGTTCACCGTCGAGGACGCCGCGCGCCGGATCGTGCCCGGACAGCGAGGTTTCCTGGAAGAGCTGCAGGGTCGGCTCGAAGCCACGAAGCGCTAGGGTCCGCCGTCCGGAATCCCCGGCCCCGGTCCCTCACCCCCCGATCGCCATCCCCGGCCTTCACCGCCGGAGCCAGGCAAGCGCATCCCCGAGGACCTGCGGAGGGGTCGGGCGGGGGCGGTGCACGCCTCGTGGGGCCGCGCCCGGACGGGCGGCGCGCTCGCCGGACATGGACACCTCCCAGAACCCCTCCACGAAGTCCGAGCCGACGACCGTGAAGCGGCCGTCCACCGAGAGCCGGCCGCGCCGGACGGCCTGCGGCACGGCCCGGACGACCTGGTGCGCCAGGCCGATCGATTCGTTGGCGGCCGCCGCCTCGCGCGCGCCGCTGGCCTCGCCGCGGGCCCAGCGGATCTGGAGGAAGAGCTGGAGGGGGGATGCCAGCAAGTAGTAGTGGAGCGCCGGCGCCGGGACGCCGTCGTCCGTGTGCGCGATGAGCACGAAATCCGGCAGCGCGCCCTCGATGGCTTTCCGCACATAGTGCATCAGCGCTCCGGGGGACGCCTTGAACGAGCGCGTGCTGAAGTACCACGCGTCTCGCTCCTTCAGCTGCCGCTCCAGCGACTCCGGCACGGGCGGCATGTCGAGGCCCGTGTCCGCCAGCAGCCCCTCCAGCCGCCCGTAGTCGCGCGAGCCCGTCATCGGCGCCTCCGTTTCCAGGACCGGTCGATTTCCGGTGCTGCCAGAGCCTAGCACAGCGCGCGCCGCATGTCCGTGGCGCCCGTGCAGTTCTCGCGCGCAATTCTTGCGCGCACGGCGGCGGGCGGGATCGGAACGGTACCATTTCCCGCGGAGTCCGCTCGCCCGTCGTCGAAGAAGTTGCCGCCCGCGGCCGTGCCCCGCGCGCTCGCGCGGCCGCCGTTTCAGGGGCCTGCCGCTCTTCCCCTGGGCCCTGGTCGCGGTGATCCTGGCCGGATCCTGCGTCCGCCGGCGTCGATCGCCGCCCTCCTCCACCGCCTCGACTCGCGCCGACCGGCGCTGAGCGCCCTCACCCCACCCCTCAGGGAGGAAGGACGCCCTCGCCCCCCCAGGCATCCACCCGGCGAGAGGCTTGCCGCGCACGGGCGTGAGTGCGCTATACTCCGCCGGCAAAGGAGGGCGGCCATGGCGCGACCCTGGACCCCGGACGCGGTGATGGATCTGCTGCGCGGCTTTCACGCGGCGTGCGTGATCGCGGCCGCAGCGGAGCTGGACGTCTTCACGCGCCTGCACGCGGCGCCGGCGGGCGCCGCCGAGCTCGCGCGCGGGCTGGCGTGCGATGTGCGGGCAACCACGATCCTGCTGGACGCACTGGCGGCGCTCCAGCTCCTCGACAAGCGGGACGGCGTCTACGCCGTGCCGGCCGACGTGGCGGCCGTGCTCGCCGAGGGCGGGTCCCAGTGCCTGCTGGGCATGGCGCGGCACCTGGGCAACTGCCTGCGTCGCTGGGCCCGGCTGGGGGAGGTCGTGCAGACGGGCGCGCCGGTCCTGGACGAGGTCAGCGTCCGCGGCAAGCAGGAGGACCTGGCGTCGTTCATCCGGGCCATGCACGAGGTGTCGGCTCCGCTCGCGCCCAGGTTGATCGAGAGCCTGGGACCGCCCGCCTTCCGGCACGTGCTGGACCTCGGCGGGGCCTCGGGCACCTGGACGATCCCCTTCCTGCGCGCCCGCCCGGACGCGCGGGCCACGATCTTCGACCTGCCCGAGGTCATCCCCATGGCGAAGCGGGCGATGCAGGCGGCCGGGATGGCGCACCGGGTGCGTCTGGTCGCGGGGAACTACGAGACCGACGAGTTGCCGAGCGGGTGCGACCTCGCCTGGGTGAGCGCCATCGTGCACCAGAACTCCCGGGCGCAGAACCGGGCCATGTTCGCCCGCGCCTGCCGTGCCCTGGAGCCCGGCGGCCGCATCCTGATTCGCGACATCCTGGTGGACGGATCGCGGACCGCGCCCGTGATGGGCGCGCTCTTCGCGGTCAACATGCTGGTCGGCACGCCGGGCGGCGGCACCTACACCTTCGACGAGCTGCGCGAGGACCTGGAGGCGGCGGGTTTCACGGACGCGAGGCTCGTGCGCCGGGGCGAGGCGATGGATTCGGTCATTGCCGCAACCAAGCCCGGAGATCCCGGGGTGGCGGGTCAGTAGTCATCCCGCGGTCATCCCGCATCCCGCATTCCGCTTTCGAAAGGAGGTCCCATGGGCCGGCTCGCGGGACAGGTGGCGATCGTCATGGGAGCCAGCAGCGGTATGGGGCGGGCCACGGCGCTGGCCTTTGCGGCCGAGGGTGCCCGGGTCGGGCTCGCCGCCCGCCGCGCGTCCGAGCTGGAAGCGCTCCTGGCCGAGATCACGCGCGCCGGGGGCCAGGCGATCGCGCGGCCGGCGGATGTCGGCCGGCGCGCGGACGTGGACGCGGTCGTGCGGGCCACGGTGGAGCGCTACGGTCGGGTGGACGTCCTGGTGAACGCCGCCGGGGTCAACACCCAGCAGCGAAAGCTCGCCCTGCTGGACCAGGCGGGCTGGGACCGGATCATCGGGATCAACCTCACGGGGGCGCTGCACTGCACCCAGGCCGTCCTGGCGCGGATGCGGGAGCAGCAGGGCGGCCTCATCATCCACATCGCGTCCATCTCCGCGCTCTGGGGCGACTTCTCGGGCGCGGCCTACCAGGCGAGCAAGCACGGCATCGTCGGGCTGGCGAACGCCACGCGCATGGAGGAGCGGCTGAACGGCATCCGCGTGACCGTCATCTACCCGGGCCTCTGCGACACGCCGATCCTGGACAACCGCCCGGTCCCCCCGACGCCCGAGCAGCGGGCCCTCATGATGAAGCCCGAGGACATCGCCGCAGCCTGCGTGTTCGCGGCCAGCCTGCCGCCCCGGACCTACGTCTCGGACCTCGTGCTCATGCCCGGGGCCCTGCAGTGCAACGGCAACCCGGTGGGCTAGCCGGCGGCCGGTGTAAGCGGATCCGACGTTCCTGGGCCGGACGGGGGGGCGGCCGGATCCGGCCGGCATCTGACAACGCCCGCGCTTGGGCCGCCTGGCCCGCAGGCCCGGAGCCTGGCACGCATTTGGCACGGTACGCTGGGCGCGTCCCGCCCGCGCTGCGGGGAAGGCACACGCGGGTCGCTCGAGGAGAGAGCGCGGTGAGCGAGAGCGCCGAAGCCATCGTCCTGGCGATCGTGCTGTTTCCCTGGGTCTTCGTGGCGGGCATCCTCGTCGCTTCCGTCGTGCACGGGGACCAGTAGATCCCCTGCCCGCTGGCCCTCCAGACGCACCACGGCAGAGGAGTCTCACGGGGACCGTGCGGGGGCTGCGAGGGGAAGGAGGTGCTGCCGGCGTCGAGGAGGGGGCTGCCGTGGGCGGACGCCGGGCGACGCGGCTCGGCGCTGTCTACTCGACCTCGCCGGCTGCAGGCCACTCTGCGGCGGCCGACGGCTGCCGCGGCGCCGACCGATCCTCCGGCGCCTGCTGCCGTGCCGCCATCCCGGACCTCATCAAGCTTCCCACCACCTCGGGCTCCGGGTCCTGCAGCACCGCGTACTGCCCGGTCGCCCGTCCCTCCTGCGCGAAGCCGGTGTCGTAGTACACCCGGGCGATGGTGGGCGGGTGGGCGAAGAGCGCGATCAGGACGACCGGGTCCGACTCCAGGGACCATCGGTCCGTCCCGTTCTGCGCATTGACGGCCATCAGCACGGCGGTCGGCTGGTGCCCGGCCGTGTTCACGAACATGATCAACGGGAAGTTCGGATCGTCCTCGGCGTTGCCCACGTGGAAGGCGCGCCAGTCGTCCCGGGTCCCGGGGCTCAGCACGTCGGGGACGCCCTCGGGCAGCGGCCCCTGGCCCAGGGCGATGGTGGCCAACGCGAGCACCAAGGCCAGGATCAGGAGCGCCATCCGCGCCACCGCGTGGATCGCCGGCGCGCACGCGGACACCGCCACCCGCTGTCTGCGCTGTCGGTTCATGCTCTGATCGTCCTCCCTTCTCGAGACGTCGTCTCGAGTCCCACCACTCGCAGGTTGTGTGCCATGCGCTGCCGGGGCGGCGGACGCCTGCAGGGCAACGGCTTACGCGAGCATCCGCGACTCGCGCGCCGCGCCGGCGGGTAGCATCGACCGGAATATTCTGTCCGGAAGCGTAAATTTCGCCGCATGCCCGCGCCGGGCCAAGGGCTTGACAACCCCCTGCTAGTGAACTACTTGTGCCTTCTGCGTTGCACCTACACTACGAAAGGGGGGCTCCCATGCGAAAGGCCTTGGTCGGGATGTGCGTCGTCGCCACGGTCGTGGCTCTGGCATCGGTGGCGAGCGCCGTGGATCAGAGGAATACGGGTTGCGGGCTCGGCTCGATGGTCTGGGAAGGACAGAACGGCCTGATGTCGCAGACTGCGGCGGCGACCACGAACGGGACGTTCGGCAACCAGACCTTCGGCATCACGTCCGGCACCTCGAACTGTGAGCAGTACCAGACCTTCACGATGAACGAGAAGGTGAACACCTTCGTCGCGGACAACATGGACAGCCTCGCGAAGGACATCGCGAAGGGCGAGGGCGAGTACCTCGACGCCATGGCCGGCCTGATGGGGCTCGACCCGGCGAAGCGGCCGGAGTTCTACGCGCTGCTCCAGAAGAACTTCTCCCGCATCTACACCTCCCCGGCCGTCACGGCGGCGGATGTTCTGGCGAACATCAGCGGCGTCGCCTCGCTGTAGCGAGCTCCCCGCCTCGCAGGTGCGCGCGACGGGTATGCGGGAGTCCCGGCGCTTCCGCATACCCGTCGGTCTCTGGGTGGGCGCGCTCGCGCTGGCGCTGCCCGCGGCCCCGGGCCCATCGGCCGCGTCCGCCACCCTCGCGCGGGCCGAGTACGCCGCGCGGCTCGTGGAGGAGGCCCGGCGCCGCAACCTGCACGAGGCCCGGTACTGGCACACGCTCCTCCACTACAAGCGGTCGCTGGCCGGGCTCCGGAGCCTCGTGGACGACCCGGAGTTCTTCGCGTCGCCCCAGGGGAAGCACGACCCCGCGGCGGAGCTGGCCGCCACCCTCCAGGCCTTCTTCCAGCCGCAGGCCGGCGAGGCGAAGCACCCGGTGTGCCGCTTCGTGGCCCGCTACCACTGGCTCAAGGCCGAGCTGCACATCGACCCCGCCATGCTGCCGGTGGGCGAGTGCGAGCCGTTCAGCCGCCTGATCCGCAGCATGCAGCCCGAGTCCACCACCCTGGTCTTCCCCACCTCCCACATGAACAGCCCGGCCTCCCTGTTCGGGCACACCTTCCTGGCCTACGAGACGGCATCCGGCAGCCGGCTGCTCGCCCAGGCGGTGAACTACTCCGCCGTCACCACCGAGACCTTCGGACCGCTCTTTGCCGTGAAGGGCATCGTGGGGCTCTACAAGGGATACTTCTCCGTCCTGCCTTACTACACCAAGCTGCAGGAGTACTCGGACATCGACCACCGCGACATGTGGGAGTACCCGCTGAACTTCACGCGGGAGGAGACCATCCGGTCGATCATGCACGTGTACGAGCTGGACGCGATCTACTCGGACTACTACTTCTTCGACGAGAACTGCTCCTACAACCTCCTGTTCCTCCTGGACGCCGGCCGGCCGGGCCTGGCCCTGACGGATGGCGTGCCGCCGTGGGTGATCCCGATCGATACCGTCCGGGCGGCCGAGGCCGCCGGGCTCGTCGCGGGCTCGGTGTACCGGCCGTCCCGGACCGCGCGCATCCAGCGGCTGGCGGCGGAGCTGGACTCCCCGCGCCGCCGCCTGGCCCGTGCTCTCGCCCGCGGGGACGCGGCGCCGGCCCCCGCGGCGCCGGGGGACGCCGCGGCCCGCACGTACGACCTCGCGGTGGAGTACCTGCAGTACCTCTACTCCCGGCGAGAGCTGAGCCGGGAGGTCTACACCGACCGGCTGCTCGCGCTCCTCACCGCGCGCAGCGCCGCGGGCGGCGCGGCGCCGGCGACCGCCGTCCCGCCGCCCGCCCGCCCGCAGGACGGTCACCGCTCGAACCGCCTCCAGCTCGGCGCGGGGCTCCGGCGGGACGAGGCGTTCCAGGAGGCGCGCTTCCGCTTCGCGTATCACACGCTCCTCGACCACCAGGCGGGGTATCCCGAGGGCGCCCAGATCGTCTTCGCGGACACCGCGCTCCGCTATTACGTCGAGACGCGGCGGCTCAGGCTGCAGCAGTTCGACCTCGTGGACATCGTCTCCATCGCCCCGCGGGACGATCTGTTCGCGCCGGTGTCCTGGAAGATCACGGCAGGGCTGGCGCAGCGGGTCATGCGCGACGGCGAGGACCACCTGATCGGCCGGATCACGCCCGGCGCGGGCCTGGCGTACCGGATCCCGCTGCTGGGCCTGGCCTACGCCATGCTCGAGGCCGATGCCAACGTGGGCGAGGCCCTGGAGGCGAGGCACGCGCTGGGGGCGGGCGGCTCGCTCGGCATCCTGCGGCGTCTCACGGACCGGTGGCAGGCGTCGCTGAGCGCGCGTGGGCTGTACTATGCGCTGGGCGACCGGCATGGCCTGCTGGACGTCACGCTGGCCCAGAACTACGCCCTGACCCCGAACCTCGCCATCTCGCTCGACGTGTCGCGAAGCCGGACCCGGGAGTTCTACCGGACCGAGGGGAAGCTCGCGCTGAACATCTTCTTTTGATCCTTCTGAAAGCCTGCGAAAGATTCCTCGACGCGATGCCGTGCCGCCCGACCGCGCGGGCCGAATCCTCCCATCCCGCATCTTCCAAGGGCGGCCCGGGGGAATTCCCGCATCTGTCGCTCCAGGCCATGCCACTCGCGATTGTTGCATACCCGTCGGCCCAGCGGATGCGACGGCGGGACACGGCACGGCGAGGCCGGCGCCTGCTCGCGCTGCTCGTCGCCTGCCTGCAGATCGGGTGCGTCTCGTCCCTCATCTATTTCCCGGACCCCGTCGTCCGTCCGATTCCCGACCCGGTCGGCCTCTCGCCGGAGTGGGCCTTCTTCCAGGCGGAAGACGGCGTGCGGCTGTCGGCCTGGTACCTGTCCAGCCCGGGCGCCCGGGGCACCATCCTGTTCCTGCACGGCAACGGCGGCAACGTCTCCCACTACGTGCCCTCGCTGGCGCTGTTCCACCGGCTGGGCTTCAACGGCTTCATCCTGGACTACCGCGGCTACGGCAGGAGCGAGGGCACGCCGTCGGAGCAGGGGACCTACCGGGACGCGCGCGCCGCCTGGCGGCACCTGGTCGAGGCCCGCGGCATCCCGCCGGACGCCATCGTGATCTGGGGTCGCTCGCTGGGGGGCGCCATCGCCGCCGGGCTGGCGCGCGGGCGGGCGCCCCGCCTGCTGGTCCTGGAGTCCGCCTTCACCTCCCTGCAGGACGTGGCCGCGGACCTCTACCCCTGGGCCCCCACCCGGCTGCTCCTCGGCAGCCGCTACCCGACGGAGGCCTTCCTCCGCGAGGTGCGCGCCCCGGTCCTGGTGATGCATAGCCCCGACGACGAGTTGGCGCCCTACGCGCACGGCCTGCGCCTCTTCGAGCGCGCCTCCCCGCCCAAGCGCTTCCTGCCGATTCGCGGCCGGCACAACACCCCGCAGTACGACGGCCTCACCCCCGAGGTGCTGGACCCGCGCACGTGGGCCCCGACCGCCCGGTAGCCGCACGCCTAAGAGGAGGGACGACAGGAGGCCGGGCTTTCCGGCTTGACAGGCGCGGCGGGGGTGGCATCTTATCGAGCACCGGACCGCCATCTTCCCGGAAAGGAGACGACATCATGAGACGGGCCGTCTTGCTGGTCGCACTCGCACTCCTGGGCCTTCCCCTCCCCGCCTCCGCGAGCCTGGACGATTTCCTGCGCAGCGTGAACGTCCAGGCGCGCGCGGACCTGGACGGCTTCTCGGTCAAGGTGGGCGCGCAGTTCGGCGTGCCCGCCGCGCGCGTGCAGGCCGTCCTCCAGACGGTCGAGACGCCGGCCGACGCCTTCATGGTCTTCCAGCTCGGCCAGATGGCCGGCAAGCCGCCCGAGACCGTCCTGCAGAGCTACACGGCGCAGAAGGGCAAGGGCTGGGGGGTCATCGCCAAGGAGCTGGGCATCAAGCCGGGATCCAGGGAGTTCCACGCCCTGAAGAACGGCGACCTCGTCTTCGGCGAGTCGCGCGCGGACGCGACCGGCAAGAGCAGGGAGAAGGGCAAGGGGAAGGGGAAGCGGTAGTCCCGCCATCGGCCGCCGCGGTCCGCACGCCAAGCCCCGGAAGGAGCCGTCGCCCTCCGGGGCTTCGCGCGTCGGGGGCCGACCGCTCAAGCACGATCCGCCCGCTATGCAAGCCGTCCTTCATCCCCTATAGTCGAGCCATCCTGGGATCTCCTGCGTTCCGGAGGGGGAATCGCCGCCTCGCATCGCGGCGGAAGGGTGTGCTCCGATGGGCGCTCCTCCCGACCTGGCCGGCCCCGCATTCCATCGGCGCTTCGCCGAGGCACCGCAGTCGCGCGCACTCTTCCCGCATCCCCTCCCCGCACTGCTTCCTATTCTGGCTTCCTGCACCCGCTGTGCGCCATCGCCGGTCGCGAGCCTCTGAGGTCCGAGCGTCCGGGCGTCCGCGGAGGCGGGCGCCCGACAGACATATGGAGGGGAGCGCCATGAGAGCCACCTGGAGAGATCCCTTCGAGCTGGACGAGCCGGCGGAGCCGCGGAACCAGAGCGGCAACGCCACGTTCGCGTCCGTGGTGGAGGCGCGGCTCAGCCGCCGGGCGCTCCTCAAGGGGGCCATGGGCCTGGCCGTGCTGTCCGCCGGCATGCCGAGCGGCGCCCGCCTGTTTGCCGCCACGGCCGACTTCGCGCCGGTCGCCCCGACCACCGCGGATGCCCTGATCCTGCCGCCCGGCTACGAGCACACCATCCTGCTCCGCTGGGGCGACGCCTTGACGCCGGACGGCCCGGCGTTCGACCCGACGGCGCAGGCGGCCGGGAAGCAGGCGCTGCAGTTCGGGTACGACTGCGACTTCGTGGCCTTCTTCCCCTTGCCGCTGGGCAGCAACTCGTCCTCGCACGGCATCCTGGCCGTGAACCACGAGAACGCCCGGTCCGTCCTGATGTTCCCCCGGTGGGACGGCAAGGTCGCCAGCAAATCGCGGGAGATGGTCGACGTCGAGATGCAGGCGCACGGCATGACCTTCGTCCAGGTCGCGCGCGACCACACCGGCGCCTGGGCCGTCATCCGCGACTCGCCGCACAACCGGCGCATCACCGCCGCCACGCCCATGGCCCTCGGCGGCCCGGCGGCCGGCCACCCGCTCATGCGCACCTCGGCGGATCCCGACGCCCGGCGGGCGCTCGGCACGCTGAACAACTGCGCGGGCGGCGTGACGCCCTGGGGCACGGTGCTCACCGGGGAGGAGAACATCCACAACTACTTCACCGGCAAGGCCGAGGAGATGGCCGACCCGGCGCTGCAGGCCCTGCACAAGCGGTACGGCATCGGCACCGGGCGGTATGGATGGGGCGCGTACCACGCGCGCTTCGACATGCGCCAGGAGCCGCACGAGGCCAACCGCTTCGGCTGGATCGTGGAGCTGGACCCCTACGACCTGAAGGCCGTCCCGGTGAAGCGCACGGCCATGGGCCGCTTCATCCACGAGGGCGCGGCCACCATCCTCTCGCCCGGGGGGCACGCGGTGGCGTACATGGGCGACGACGCCCGCTTCGAGTACCTGTACAAGTTCGTCTCGGCCGGACGCTTCAACCCCAAGGACCGCGCCGCGAATCGTAATCTCCTGGATGCCGGCACCCTGTACGCCGCCCGCTTCAAGGACGACGGCACCGGCGAGTGGCTGCCGCTGGTGTACGGGCAGGGGCCCCTCACCGAGGCCAACGGGTTCCGGTCGCAGGGCGAGGTGGTGATTGCCGCCCGCCGGGCGGCCGACGTGGTGGGCGCCACGAAGATGGACCGGCCGGAGGACGTGGAGGCCAACCCGGCCACCGGGAAGGTCTACTGCGTGCTCACCAGCAACGACCGCCGGACGCCCGACCGCGTGGACCGCGCTAACCCGCGGGCCAACAACAAGTACGGGCACATCCTGGAGCTGGTGGAGGACGGCGGCGACCACGCCGGGACGCGCTTCCGCTGGGAGATCTTCATCCTGGCCGGCGATCCGAAGCAGCCGGCGCACCAGGCGTTCTACCAGGGCCGGACGGACGTGAGCCCCTTCGCCGGCCCGGACAACCTGGCGTTCGACACCGCGGGCCGCATGTGGGTGGCCACCGACGGGATGGACGACACGCTGGAGGCGAACGACGGCGTGTGGGTGGTGGACCCGGACGGCCCGTTCCGGGGGCGCGCGCGGCAGTTCCTGAGCGCCCCGACGGGCGCGGAGGTCTGCGGCCCCGCCTTCACGCCCGACAACCGGACCCTCTTCGTGGCCATCCAGCACCCCGGGATGACGGACAAGGCCACCTACGAGCGGCCGGGGAGCCGCTGGCCGGACTACCGGGCGGACATGCCGCCGCGCCCGGGGGTCGTGGCGGTCTTCCGCGAGGACGGCGGGAAGATCGGCGGCTGAGGGTCCTTGACGGGGGGAGACTGCGGCACGATACACTTCGCCGTCTTCCCACCCATGCACTGCGGCGGCCCGGCTGCCCGCCGAGCAGCCGGGCCCGACATGATCTCGGCGGACACGGGGAGGTGCAGCATGAGTGGGCAGGATCGTCGGGATATGTTGAAGCTCGCCGGGCTGGGCGCGGCGGCGGGGGCCGGGCTCCTCTCGGGCGGCCTGCTGGATCCGGAGCGCGCCTACGCCCAGGCGCCGCCGGCCAGCGTGCTCCGGACGGTGCTGGACCGGAAGAAGCTGATCGTCGGCACGGGCAGCACCAACGCCCCGTGGCACTTCGAGGATGAGAAGGGCCAGCTCACGGGCATGGACATCGCCATGGCCCGCATCCTGGCCAAGGGGCTCTTCGACGACGCGGAGAAGGTCGAGTTCGTCAAGCAGGACCCCTCGGCCCGCATCCCCAACATCAACACCGGCAAGGTGGACGTGGTCATCCAGTTCATGACCATCTCGCCGGCCCGCGCGCAGCTCGTGGCCTTCTCGCGGCCGTACTACGTGGAGGGCGTGGCGCTGCTCACCTCCACCAAGGGCAAGCTGAAGACCCACAAGCAGCTGCTGGCGGCCGGGAAGGCCGCCCGCGCCTCGGTGCTCCAGAACGTGGACGCCGACAAGATGGTGAAGGTGGCCCTGCCGAACGCCACCATCATGCAGCTCGACACGCAGGCCAACGTGATCCAGGCGCTCGACTCGGGCCGGGCGGACACCGCGGTGGTGGACCTCTCGACCGTGCGCTGGCTGGTGAAGCGCAACCCCACCGCCTACGTGGACGCCGGTTTCAGCTTCTACTCCATGCTCTACGGGGCCGCCATGCGCCAGGGCGATCCGGACTGGCTGAACTTCGTGAACACCACGTTCGAGGTGGCCATGTTCGGCCACCAGAACGACATCTACGACAAGGCGCTGGAGGACTTCTTCGGCCAGAAGCCGCCGGTGCGGAAGCCCGGCTTCCCCGTCATCTGAGAGGACAGTTCACCACGCAGGACACGAAGGGCACGAAGGATCCGGAGCTTCGTGCTCTTCGTGCTCTTCGTGGTGAAGAGTTCTCGGCGCCCCCCGCAGAGGCCACGTGCTCTACCACCTGAACTTCGGCTACGTCTGGACGCACTTCGACAAGCTGGCCGGGGGCCTGGTCCTCAGCCTGGAGCTGGCCTTCGTCTCCATCCTGATCGGGATGGCGCTGGGGCTGGGCCTGGCGCTGGCCTACACCGGCGGCCACCGGCTCGTGCGGGCCGGCGTGGCGGCGTACGTGGAGTTCATCCGGAACGTCCCGCTCCTCCTGCTCGTCTACCTGGTCTTCTACGGGGTGCCGAGCGTCGGGGGCTTCGCCTACGAGGCCACCACCAGCTTCATCATCACCCTGTCGGTCTACTCCGGCGCCTACATGGTGGAGGTGTTCCGGGCGGGCCTCGCGGCCATCCCCAAGGGCCTCACCGACGCCGGGAAGGCCATCGGGCTCACGGGGTGGCAGCGGCTGGTGCACGTTCGGCTCCCCACGATGATCCGGATCGTACTGCCCTCGCTGAGCAACGCCTACGTCTCCCTGTTCAAGGACACCTCGCTGGCCTCGGTCATCGCCGTCCCCGAGCTGACCTACGGGGCCCAGTGGATCAAGACCAACTCCTTCCGGATCATCGAGGTCTGGGCCGTGGTCACGCCCATGTACCTCGTCACCGGGTACGCCCTCCTGTTCGCCCTGCGGCAGCTGGAGCGGCGGTTCGCGATACGCTGATGCTCTTCGCCATCCAGAGCCTCCCCTTCCTGTGGCAGGGCCTCCTCGTCACGCTCGAGGTGTCCGCGCTGGTCGTCTGCTTCTCGCTCATCGCCGGCAGCATCCTGGGCGTCGGCATCGTGTATGGCCCGCGCTGGCTCTACTGGCCCATCCGGCTGTACAGCGACTTCTTCCGCGGCATCCCGCTGCTCGTCCTCATCTTCTTCATGTACTACGGCCTGCCCGCCTTCCGGGTGAACCTGACCAACTTCGCGGCCGTGGTCCTGGCCCTGTCCGCGTTCAAGACCGCGCACGTGATCGAGGTGGTGCGCGGCGCGATCCAGTCCATCCATGTGGGGCAGGCCGAGGCGGCCAAGGCCATCGGCCTGACCTTCGGGCAGCGCCTGCTCTACGTGATCGCGCCCCAGGCGGTGCGGCGGTTCCTGCCGCCCTGGATCAACGCGGTGGTGGACACGGTGAAGGGCAGTGCCCTCGTCTCCCTCGTCGGCATCGTGGACCTCATGCTGGCCATCCAGCAGGTGATCGGCCGCACCTACACGCCCATGCCGCTCTACGTGCTGGGTGCCCTCATCTACTTCAGCATCAACTACAGCCTGTCGCTGGCGAGCCGCACGCTGGAGGCACGCTTCGCCTACATCCGGGAGTAGCACCGTGAGCCAGCCCGCAGCCGATGCCCCCGTCGTCAGGATCCGCGGCCTCAAGAAGGCCTTCGGCGCGAACCGGGTCCTGGACGGCATCGACCTGGACGTGCGCAAGGGCGAGGTGGTGGTGATCATCGGGCCGTCGGGCAGCGGCAAGACCACCCTGCTCCGCTGCATCAACCTGCTGGAGTCCTACGACGACGGCTCGATCCAGGTGGGCGGCGTCGAGGTCGGCTTCCGCGAGGGTCCGGGCGGCCGGCGGCACCGGCGCAGCGACCGGGAGCTGGCGAAGATCCGCGCGGACATCGGCATGGTCTTCCAGCTCTTCAACCTGTTCCCGCACCTCAGCGCCGCCGAGAACGTGATGCTCGGGCTCCGGAAGGTCCGACGCATGCCGCGCCAGAAGGCGCGCGAGGTCGCGGCGCAGTGGCTCACCCGCGTGGGCCTGGGCGAGAAGCTGGACAGCCTGCCCAGCCAGCTCTCCGGCGGCCAGCAGCAGCGGGTGGGGATCGCGCGGGCCGTCGCCATGGAGCCGAAGGTCCTGCTGCTGGACGAGATCACCTCGGCCCTGGACCCCGAGCTGGTGGGCGAGGTGCTGATGGTCGTCCGGGAGCTGGCCCGGGACGGCATGACCATGATCGTGGTCACCCACGAGATGACCTTCGCCCGCGACGTGGGGACCCGCATCCTGTTCATGGACGGGGGACGCATCCAGGTGGACGGGTCTCCGCGCCAGGTGCTGGGCCGGACCGACCACGAGCGACTGCGCGCGTTCTTGTCGCGCATCGAGATGAAGCACCACTGACAGGCGGCTCACAAAGGCCGCCCGGCAAGACGATTCGACATCCCGCGCGAGAGGAGAGACGCCATGACGTCGACGCGCACGGACATCCGGCAGCGGCTGGGGCTGCGGCCGATCATCAACGTGTCGGGCACCATGACGGCGCTGGGGGCGTCCATCGTCGTCCCCGAGGCGGTGGCCGCCGTGGCCGGGATCCTGCCCGAGTTCGTGGAGATCAACGCGCTGCAGCGCCGGGCCAGCGCGGTGGTGGCGCGGCTGACCCGCGCCGAGGCGGGCTTCATCACGGCCTCCGCCTCGGCCGGTATCACGCTCGGCGTCGCGGCCTGCATGACCGGGGCGGACCTGGGCCGCATCGAGCAGCTCCCGAACGCGGCCGGCATGAAGGACGAGGCGGTCATCCAGCTCGGCCACATGGTCGGCTACGGCGCCCCGGTGGAGCAGGCGGTCCGCCTGGCGGGGGCGCGCGTGGTGCCCGTGGGGCAGGCCACCGAGGTGCGGGAATACCAGCTCGCGCACGCGCTCACGGACCGGACGGCGGCGGCGCTCTACGTCGTCTCGCACCACACCGTGCGGTACGGCCAGCTCCCGCTCGACCGGTTCGTGGCCATCTGCCACGAGCGGCGGGTCCCGGTGGTGGTGGACCTGGCCTCGGAGTACGACCTCCGGGGGCCGCTGGCGACCGGGGCGGACCTGGCCATCTACAGCGCGCACAAGTTCCTGGGCGGGCCCACGGCCGGCATCGTGGCGGGATCCAAGGCGCTGGTCCGCGCCTGCTTCCTGCAGAACCTGGGGATCGGCCGCGGCATGAAGGTCGGCAAGGAAGGCATCGTGGGGACGATCGCCGCGCTGGAGGCCTGGGAGAAGCGCGACCACGCCGCCGTGCGCGAGACGGAGACCGGGTATCTGCGGCTCTGGCTGGAGCAGCTGAAGGACCGGCCGGGCGTCGCGGCCCGGCTGGTCCCCGACCCCACCGGAAACCCCCTGGACCGTCTGGAGCTCGCGGTGGATCCCGAGCGGGCCAACATCACGGCCTGGGAGCTGGCCGACGCGCTGGCGGCGGGCGAGCCCCCCGTCATGGTGCGGGACCACGAGGCGGAGCACGGCTACTTCTGCCTGGATCCCTGCAACCTGCATCCCGGCGAGGCGGAGCTGGTGGCCGAGCGCATCCTGGCCGAGCTGCAGCGCGCGCAGGTCCGCCCGCGGGCCGGCCAGTACACCGCCGCCGAGCGGAAAGCCCGCCGCTTCGCCCAGCTGCTCCAGTGGCCCGACTGAGGAAGGACCGGGGCGGCTCACCACGAAGGGCCCGAAGGACACGAAGACTTACTGAGACGCAAGCCGGCCTTTCGGAACCTCGCAGCTGCCTGGAGCCTTCGTGCGCTGCGTGGTGCTGCACCCGCTCCGGACCCGCGGCCGCCGGCTTGGCCTGCCCGCCTTGGCGTGCTACGGTGCCGGGCATGTGGCTGCTCCCGGTCGCGCTGCGGCTGTGCCCGCCCCCGCGCTTTTGAAACGCACCCCACGGCACCCACCAGAGGCTTGGCCATGGAACCGATGTCCTTTGCTGCCCGGTTGAAACTGGCGTGGCGCGTCCTGGTTGACGGCGCCTTC
>JBHGAX010000439.1:0-2987 GCA_041946635.1 Methylomirabilales bacterium (SeqCode) | reverse complement strand
GCGCGGAGGTCCAGGGCCAGGGAGAGGGCGGCGGCGTAGCGCTGCCCGGGCAGGATGCCGGCGCGGCGGGCGTGCTCGTTCACCCAGAGGAGCGCCGCCTGGGGCTTGTCCTCGGCCACCACGGCGGCCGGCAGACCCCGCCACTCGGGATGGTCCTGCAGCAGGAGCTGGAGCGGGAAGGCGGGGAGGTCAATACAGGCCAGCCGGTCCACGACAGGCCTCCCGATGGACCCTCCCGGGCCCCCGGCGCTTGTCCTTGAGCACGCGGATCTCGATCGTGTAGGCAGAGCCGGCCGCCTCCGGCCCCGGCGGCGCCACGCCGGGCAGGCGGCGCGCCTCGGCCCGCAGCGACACCAGCGAGCCGAGGGACGGCGTGCCGGATGGCTTCTCGGTCAGCACCACCACGGCGGCGCCGTGCGCCTGCGCCAGGCCGACCAGCCGGTGCTGCAGCGGATCGGGGATGCGCCGCCGGGGTGTGGTTCCCGGGGCGCCGCCCAGGTCCAGGACGACCAGGCCGAACCCGCCAGAGCGGACGAGCTGATCGGCGGCCCACGCCGCCGCCCGCGCGTCCGGCGCCAGGACCACCGGCAGGCGATCGAGGTCCACCCCGCCCTCGGCCGCATCCGGCGGAAAGAAGGTGCTCTCGGCGAGGCTGATCCAGGCGACCGCGTCGCCCTGCTCTTGCGCCTGCAGGACGAGACCGAACGCCACCGTGAGGACGGCGCTTGCCCGGGAGCCCGACAGCTCCGCCAGGCGGCCGGCGAGTTGCGCATAGCCCCAGGGAGACTGGATGGCGGGGGAGGGAAGATCCTTGAGCAGATACAGGCCTGGATGCATGGAGCGGCACCTCCAGGCCCATCTTTACCAAACGTCCGTATGGTAGTCAAGCCGCAAAAATTGCGCGCCGCAGAGAGCGACGCGCAACCTGTGCTTCCGGCGAATTAGCCTTCCTCGTCCACGCGGGCCGACACGGAGATGCCGGCGTGGTCACCCAGCCGCACGGTCACGAACTCCGGCCGGACGATCTCGATGGCGGCCTCGCCGCGTCCTTCCACCCTCAGCTCGAAGCGGCCACCCCCCACGTCGGCCAGGCTCACGTCCAGCCAGGTCCCGGCGATGGAGCCCTGGAAGACGAAGCGCGCCAGCTGGTCCGGGCCGGCCGGCCGCCGGGCCAGCGCGCCTGCGGGAATCGTCACCGCGAACGTGCCCACGGAAAGCGACAGCTCCTCCGTGAGTGGGTCCGGAATGCGGCCCTCTCCCTCGAGGGTGAACCGCGCCACCTCCTCGAAGCCATCGCCTTGGATCCGGACGGCGGTGTCGAAGGCGGCAAACGGCCGCTGGACGCCGGTCTCTTGGCCGGAGCCCGGCCCGCTGGAGGATGGGACATCCAGGTGGACGGCGGGTGCCAGCGTGGGCAGCCCGAACAGGGTGAGCAGGACGAGGGGCAGGGCGGCTCCGAGACGGTTCGCCATGGGTCTGCTCCTTTGAGCGCGTCAATGCGCCCAAAGGAGATAGAAGCAATCCGCTTGCCAAGGAACCGCGAAAGCGGGGCCGTCCGTCACTCAGGCTCGCTGGCGTCCGGGCGAGATCAGGCGGGGCTGGGCTGGCTCGAGGCGGGCCAGGGCATGCGGCAGAGATGCACTTCGAGCCTCGGCCCCTCCGCGCGGGCGTTGTACTCCTCGGCGAGAGCCCTGGCACGCGGAAGCTGCTCCGGGTCCCACACCTCCAGCCGAAACCCCAGGTTGTCGGAGAACTCGCCCACCGTCTTCCACCACACCCGGATGCCGAGGAGCTTCTGCGGGACGGCGAGACGACGGGGCTGCGCGGCCGGGACGTACCGGCCGCGCAGCGTGTCCCACGCGAGCCGGGACGTGAAGTCGGCGCCGAAGTGCTTGCGCACCAGCGCCTCCAGGAGTTCGGTGTCCACGCCCTTCAGCGTCATGCGTTCCTCCCGTCTCTGCTACAATGCCGGGTGAACCGCCGAAGTTGTATCGCAACCACACCCATTCCGCAAGTGCAGAGCGCGAGGTCCCGGGGAGGGCACATGAGGGTCGTGGCGGTCACCCGAGAAAACGTCGGGCAGGTCGCCCGGTGGCGCGGCGAGCGGAGCGGCACGCGGACCTACCTGCAGGCCCTCATCGCGGGCGAGTGGTGCCAGGTGGTGGAGACCCGGAGCGACCCGGCATGCCTGCCGCCGAGGCGGTTCCGCCTGCGGGGCGGCGAGTTCGCGTGGTCGCCCCCGGCAGGCAGGGCGCACGGCGGCGGAGAGCGAGGTTGATTCGTGCCGGCCTTCCCGCCTATACTCTGCTCCCGACACACGACCCCCGGCCTTTCCCCGTTTGCCTGATCAGGAGGACTTCCATGAAGGCCCTGGTGCACACCGCCCCGCTGCGCTTCGAGTACACGGACGTGCCGAAGCCCGCGCCGGGCGAGGACGAGGTCCTGGTTCGCGTCAAGGCCGTCGGAATCTGCGGCTCGGACGTCCACGGCTACACCGGCAAGACCGGCCGGCGCATCCCCCCGCTCATCATGGGCCACGAGGCCGCCGGCGTGGTGGAGGCCGCGGGCGCCCGTGCCCGGCATTTTGCGCCGGGAGAGCGCGTCACGTTCGACTCCACGGTCTACTGCAACCAGTGTCCGGCGTGCCGCGAAGGCCGGGTCAACCTCTGCCAGTCGCGGAAGATCCTGGGGGTGGCCACGCCGGCCTTCCGCTGCCAGGGGGCCATGGCGGAGTACGTCCTGGTGCCCCACTGGATCATGCACCGGCTCCCCGACGCCGTCTCCTTCGAGGAGGCCGCCCTGATCGAGCCCGCGGCGGTCGGCCTGCACGCCGCGCGCATCACCGAGATCGATGTGAACGACGTGGTGGTGGTGATCGGGGCGGGGCAGATCGGGCTCTTCGCCATGCAGGGGGCGCGCATCCTCGGGGCCGCGAAGCTGGTGGTGCTGGACGTCCGCGAGGAGCGGCTGGCCTTCGCCAAGCAGCT
>JBHGAX010000438.1:0-2988 GCA_041946635.1 Methylomirabilales bacterium (SeqCode) | reverse complement strand
AGGTCAGCAACACCATCTTCCAGGGGAACGTCTCCACTGCCGTCTACCTCAACGACCTGGCCAGCCGGCCGGTGGTGTCCGGCAACCGCGCCACGGGTAACGGGTGGAACGGCATTGTGGTTGGTCCGGTCGGCGAGCTGCCCGCCGACGCCGTCTTCCATGCCGACCTGCCCTACGTGCTGAGCCACCTCATGGCGCCAGCGGGCGGCCGGCTGCGCATCGAGCCGGGGGCGGTGCTTAAGTTCCTGGAGGACGGCCAGCTTGTGGTCCTGGGCGACCTGGAGGCCGAAGGGACGCCGGATCGGAGGATCGTGCTCACGTCCTGGTGCGATGACTCGGCCGGCGGCGACACCAACAACGACGGGAGCAAGACCTCGCCCGCACCCGGCAACTGGCGGAATCTGACCCTGGGCGGCTCCGGGCGCATGTCTCTCTCCTTCGCGGATCTCCGCTACGGCGGGAACGGCCGCTGGGATGGCGGCCACTACGCCCATGGCATGATCCACGTCATCGGCGCCGCGGCGCCGACCCTCTCCGGGCTCGTGATATCCCACTCCGCGATGGATGGGGTGAAGACCTGGGAGCAGGCCAGGCCGGTGCTCCGCAGCAGCCTTCTCACGGAGAACCTCCGGAGCGGCGTCTGCGTGGCCGGCGGCTCGCAGCCCCAACTACTCAACAACACCCTGGTGGGCAATGGCGGCGCGGAGGGCGCGGCTGTGATCTGCGAAGGCTCCTCACCGCTCCTCGCCAACAACCTGATCGCCTTCAACACAGCGGGCGTGTCCGCGGACGCCGATAGCGCCCCAAGCTTCAGCCGGAACAACCTCTTCGGGAACGCCAGGGAGGACTACAGCGGCCCTACCGCGGGCACCGAAGACCTCTCCGCCGACCCGCTCTTCGCGGACCCGGCCGTCGGTGACTACCGCCTGACCGCCGCTTCCCCCTGCGTCGACGCCGGAGACAACACCTTCGCCGCGGAGGGTGCGCTCGACCTGGGAGGCGGCGTGCGACGGCAGGGCGGGCGCGTGGACATCGGCGCCTGGGAGCTGGGCGCCGAGGCCGTCTTCGGGCTGCGGGGCATTACTCCCCGGCGCGCGGCCAACCTGGGAACCGTGACGGTGCGCCTCTGGGGCACTCGCTTCGCGCCCGGGATGAGCGTGCGTCTCGTGTCCGCTCAGAAGACGCTCTCCCCCTCGACGCTGACCGTTCTGGACGCGGGTGAGGCCGCGGCCACCTTCGACCTGGCCGGCGCGCCGCTGGGCGCCTACGACGTCGTGGCCGGAACCCCCGACGGCACCTCCTCCAGGCTCCCAGGCGCTTTCGAGGTCGCCATGGGACAGGGGCCCAAGCTCCACGCGACCGTGGTCCTGCCGTCCGCGCTGAGGCCCAACCGGGACTACGTCGCCTGGGTGGAGTACGGCAACGACGGCGGCGTGGACATGGCCCCGCCGCTCCTGATGGTCTCCAGCCCGCAGAACGTCCTGATGCGCCTCTCGCGCGCCGAACCCCTGGCGCCGGGACCCGTCGCTATCCTGGGCATCGCTCTCGACGGCGCCGCTGGCGTGTTGCGCCCGGGCGCCCGGTACCGGGTGCCCGTCTTCTTCCGGACCGGCAACGGCGACGAGGTATCCCTGACGCTGCGCCAGACCCTTCCGGGCGCCTCCGGGGTCAACTGGTCCGCGCTGGAGACGCGGCTGCGCCCCACGGGCCTGGACCCGCAGGGCTGGTCGGCCGTCTGGTCGAACCTGAAAGCCCAACTCGGGGCCAGCGAGGCAGACGTGGTAAAGGCCCTGACGGCCGACGCCTCCTACCTGGCGGAGCAGGGCGTGCGCGTGACAAGCGTCCGCCGGCTCGTGCGCTTTGCCCTGGAGCGCGCGTCGAGCGGCTTCAGTCCCGTGGAGGCGCTCGACTCCCACCTGGACGCCTTCCTGCCGGGCCGCGGGCTGCCTCTGGCCCTCTACCGGGTGGCCTCGGCCTCCCTGGAGCAGCGCTTCCAGAGGGGCGCCTTCGGACGCGGGTGGAGCCACAGCTACGACTTCGCACTGGCGCGCCCCGAGCCCGCGCGAGTGGTGGTCCTTCAGCCGGGAGGCTACGCCCGGGTCTTCACCCGGCACGCCGACGCCCGGTGGGATCCCAGCCCGGGCGACACCGGTGCCCTGACGGAGGACGGCGCCACCTGGCTGCTCCGCGAGCGGGACGGCCTGGCCCGACGCTTCGACGGTTCCGGCCGCCTCGTCTCCGTCGAGGAGCCGGGCGGCCGGAAGGTGACCCTCGCCTACGAGGGGAGCCTCCTGGCGGCGGCCACGCACTCCGACGGCCAGCGTCTCGCCTTCTCCTACACGCCCCAGGGGCGGATCAGCCGGGTGATGGACTCGGAAGGCCGGTCGGTGGAGTACCGCTACGATGCCGCCGGCGAGCACCTGACGGGTGTCGCCCTCCCGGGCGGTCGGGAGCTGGGCTACGCCTATGTCGCGGCTACCGGCGGGAAGGCCGACCACGCCCTTGCCGCGGTCACCTACCCTGACGGCAGCCGGCTGAGGCTGGCCTACGACGGCCAGGGGCGGCTTGCCGAGCGGTCCCTGGAGGGCGGGGCGGAGCCGGTACGCTTCGCCTACGAGGGACGCGGCACCGTTCTCCTGACCGACGCCCGGAGCGCGGTGCGGAGACTCCACGCCGGCCCGGACGGTTGGCCCCTGGCCGCCGAGGACCCGGACGGCGGGACGCGCCGCTTCCGCTACGACGACGCCCACCGGCTGACGGCCCTGGAGGACGCGGCCGGCGGCACCTGGGAACTTGGATACGATGACCGGGGCGGCGTGGCCTGGGCCCAGGACCCGGCGAGCCGCACCCTCTCCCTCGGCTTCTCGCCGGACCTGGGCCGTCTCGCGTGGATCGTGGACCCGCGCGGGAATCGGACCCAGAACACCTTCGATGGTGCGGGCGCCCTGGCCGGTGTCCGCTACCCGGACGGCGCGACGGAGGGCTGGA
>JBHGAX010000437.1:0-2990 GCA_041946635.1 Methylomirabilales bacterium (SeqCode) | reverse complement strand
GCCCTGCCGTCCCGGGCAGCGGCGCACGGCCGTCCCCGTCTTCGGCCTCACTCGTTCGCCCCGAGCGCAGCGCAGCGGAGTCGAGGGGCACGGCCGGCTACTTCGTGGGCCAAGTGCGGCCAGCCGCGGCGTTTCCGCCGTGACGCGCGCCTCACCGACTCCAGAAGCCCGGAACCCAGACCCACTGAAACCCGTTCCAGACCCAGCCCGGCGCCACCCACACCGGCGCGTGCCGGTGCGGGAAGAAGACGTGAGGCGCGCTGAAGCGGCTGTGCGGGAACGGCTGGGGCACGTGCAGGTTCGGGAGTCCCCGGTTCACGTGCAGGTTCGGGAGGCGGAGCAGAGGGTCGTGCCGGGCAAACGGTCGCACGTGGTCAAAGCGATGGCCGGCAAAGGGCCGCTTGGGGCCGAAGCGGTGGCCGTGCCCTCGAAAACCGTCGGCGGCCGCCGAGATGGGTGAGAGGGCGACCGCCGCCGCCAGGGCAAGCCCGAGCAGGGGGCGTAGGTACTTCATCTGTATCCCCTCCACGTGCAAGCAATACCTCGTGCAAGCAATACCTCGCTCGTGTCGACAGTAGGACGTCGGGACGAAGCTGTCAAATGGCCGAGCCGGTAGCCAAGCCAGGGCGAACTGCTTGGGACCGAATCTCCGCGCGGATGGCGACGGCCTCGGGCGGGCACCTCACCGCAGCCAAGCGAACCGGCGGCGCGGCGAGCGTGACTTGTGGCTTCGCCCGGCGAGACGCCGGCTTACTGGCTGTAATCGGCCGAGCTGAAGAATCCGCAGACCGGGGATTGCCGGGAGGTCAGGGCCGTTGGTGATATAGGCGGAGCAGCGGGCGGCGAGCGCCGCGGCGAGTCGCCAAACTCGAGGCGGCCGACCCTTCCGTTTCGCTGGATCTCCTCAGCATAGCCGCTCGCATCCATCGCCCCAAGATCTGAGCACGCCCTCCTTTGTTTCCCGCCACCTACCCACTTCAGTGCTATCAGGCCGACTCAGAGCCTCGTCTCGCTGCCCGTTTCCGCTGGTTGCCGGCGCCGCTCCGCGCCGCGCCGAGCAGGTCAAGGGGCGGGGTGCGCAGAAACGTCTCGAGCGGCATGCCGTCGCCGCCGACCAGGAGGAACCGGGCCGCCGGGAACGTGGCGCGAAACGCTTCCAGGCCGGGAAGGGCGCGGGGGGGAGCGCCGCTCTTGACCTCGATCGCCAGGATCTCGCCGTCGGCTTGCAGGACGAAGTCCACCTCGCGGCCGCGCTCGAGCCAGTACGAAATCTCGGCCCCCGCGCCGGCCGTCCCGTTGACGAGGTGCGCGCCGACGGCCGACTCCACGAACCGACCCCACAGGTCTGGCGTCTGCCGGGCGGCCTCGAACGGCGGGACGCCCCTCGCGGTCGCGAGCAGGGCGGTGTTGAGCACCTGCAGCTTCGGGCTGGACGCGCGCGTCCGGACGGCGGCCCCGGTGAACTTCGGCAGGCCCAAGACCAGGCCGGCGCCCGCCAGCAGGTGCAGGTAGTGCGCGAGGGTCGTCGTGTTGCCGGCGTCTTGGAGCTGGCCCAGCATCTTCTGGTACGACAGCACCTGGCCGGAGTACGCGCACGCGAGGGCAAAGAGCGTGCGCAGCAGGGCGGGCTTGTCCACCCGCGTCATGAGAAGGACGTCGCGCGCCACGGACGTTTCCACCAGGGCGTCCTGGATGTAGTTGCGCCAGCGCGGCGGATCGGCAATCAGCCCGGCGCCGCCGGGGTACCCTCCGTAGTACACGTACTCGTCCAGCGTCCAGCCGAACGCCTGGGCCATCTCCGCGTAGCTCCAGTGGGGGGCCCGGAGAAGCTCGAAGCGGCCGGCGAGGCTTTCACTGAGGCCCTGCTGCACGAGCAGCGGCGACGAGCCGAGGAGGACCACCTGGAGCGCCCGCCTGGCGGCGGTGTCCTGATCCCAGAGCGCCTTGACCGTCGGGGACCAGCCGCTCACCTTCTGGACTTCGTCGAGAAAGAGCACGGCACCGCCCGCCGGTGCGTCGCGGAGCAGGAGACGGCCCAGCTCCCACTGCTGCTCGATCCACGCCCGGCTCTCGACGGTCGGACTGTCTGCCGACGCGTAGTGGCTCGGCAAGGCGAGCGTCTCGCGCACCTGGTGGACCAGCGTCGTCTTCCCGGTCTGCCGGGGACCGGCCAGCACCTGGAGGAAGCGCCGCTTCTCCTGCAGGCGCCCGAGCAGGACCCCGTACATCGAACGGCGAAAAGTACTCATTATACTGAGTATTTTTACTCAGAATGATGAGCAAGTCAAGCGCTCGTCCCAGGAATCCCAACCGTCTGCGCCGTGAGCGCCGCATGGCCCGCCCGCCGCCAGGGTAACTCGAAGGCCCGGGAGCGCTCGATGCGCGAAACTTGTCGAGCGGATTCTGCCCATTGGCTCGATCGCGCTGGTGGTGGGGTCGCCGACGAAGAAGTGGGCGGCGGGGTTGGCGGCAGCAGGTTCACCACCTCCTCGATCGCCGCGAGACTGTTCTTCGGCACGACGACCAGGCAGCGGTTTCTTCAGGTCCTCGTAGATCTCGATGGCCGCATCCAGGGCGTCTTTGACGTTGTGGATCGCCTCTTCCAGCGTGTCGCCTTCCGTGACCATTTCCGGCAGAATCGGACTGGTCACGGTGTAGCCGCCGTTGGGCTGTGGGGCGAGGACAAGTGGAACCTTGAATGTTCGCCCCATCGTCCTCCCTCCTCCACCACGGCCAGGTTCATTCCCTAGCACACTTCATCGCGGCCACAAAGCGCCAGCCTCGGGGAGGAAGTCCGTGCACGGCCCAGGAGGGCGCCGGAACGCGAGCGGAGACCGCGGAGAGGCGGGCCGCCGACCCGTGCGCAGAGTCAGGACCGAGTCGCTCCAAAAAATCTGAGCACGCCCTCCTTTGTTTCCCATCACTTACCCTCATCGCCGCTAAGTTAATTTGAGCAGCTTACGACCACCGCGCACATGCTTGAGCGATTT
>JBHGAX010000436.1:0-2993 GCA_041946635.1 Methylomirabilales bacterium (SeqCode) | reverse complement strand
CGCCCGGGCGCCACGCTGGTCGAGCACGACAACTTCCGGCGGGTCGCCTCCGTGCTGGGGTTCTACCGCAAGGGCGGTCCGCCCAGCATGGACCTGTCCATGGATCTCCTCATGGCGGCCCACGAGAAGCTGGACCTGCCGCCGGGGTACGGGATCGAGCTGCGCGGGGACATGACCCAGATGGAGGAGTCCTTCGCCCGGCTGTTGAAGGGCCTCTACCTGGCGGTGATCTTCATGTTCCTGCTGCTCGTGGCCCAGTTCAAGAGCCTGATCGAGCCGCTGAACATGATCTTCTCGCTGTCCCTGACGCTCACCGGCATCCTGGGCGGCCTGTACCTGGCCGGGCAGACCTTCTCCACGGTGTCGATCCTGGCCGTGGTCATCCTGACCGGCATGATGATGACGGTGGCCGTGCTCATGATCGACCTGGTGCTGCGGCTCCGCGAGGACGGCATGCCGCGCGACCAGGCCATCCTCACGGCCGGGCCGATCCGGCTGCGGCCCATCATCATGACGTCGATCATCACCATCGTGGCGCTCATCCCCGTCGCCTTCTTCCCGCGGACGGGCATCGACGCCTACGCGCCGCTGGCCGTGGTGATCATCGGCGGCCTGACGGTCGGCACGGTGCTGGCGCTCTTCGTCGTGCCCGTGATCCACACCTACACGGACGACCTCGCCGGCCTGGTCCAGCGCGCGTTCGCTCGCGTCCGGGGCCGCGCCGGCAAGAGCGAGGTCGCGGCATGAGCCCCCGGACCCGGTACCTGGCCACCACGCTGGTGCTCCTGGCCATCGGCCTGGGCTTTGGCCTGAGCCAGTGGCAGGGACGACCGGCGCCGCCCCGCCCGCCCGCCCGGCGCGGCGAGGTGCCGGCCCGGCCATCCCTGCCGCCCACGGCCCCCGACGTCCTGGCGCGCGCGGCCGAGCTCGACCTCGACGGCGATCAGGTGGCCCGGCTCCGGGCGCTGGCCAGCGCGTGGACGGCGGACGTCGCGGGGCTGGAGGCGGCGCTGCGGCAGGCCGAGGCGGAGTTCGCAGAGTTCGCCGCGGCGGCGAAGAGCGGCGGGGGCGCGTCGCTGCCGGAGATCCGGCGGCGGAGCGGGGAGCTGCAGGAGCTGAGCGCGGAGCTGCGGGAGCGGCGGAGCGCCCACAGCAGTCGGGCGCTGGGAGTCTTGACGGACGTGCAGCGCGCCAAGCTGCGCGCTGAAGCCTCGCACCCCTCGGGAGGACGGGCATGAAGATGGTACGGAACCTTGTCGCCCTGGCCCTGGTCATTGCGGCCGGCTCCTGGGCCTACTACACCAACGTGGCCTCCGGCAAGCCGGTCATGGACATGAGCGCCCGGGTGACCGGCTCGGGCTCGGCCTTCCCCGTCGTCCTCGCGACGGCCGACCGGGGCCCGGTGCGCGGCGGGGTGGTGTACACCGGGTCGGTGGCCGCCTACAACGAGGAGGATGTGTATCCCCGGGTCATGGGCCGGATCCTCGACATGCCGGTCTACCCCGGGGACCAGGTCCGGGCCGGGCAGATCGTGGCCCGGCTGGACGACCTGGAGCTGACCTCCCGGGTGCGCGAGGCGGAGGCCGCCTCGGCCGGCGCGCAGGCCAGCCGGGCGCAGACCGAGTCCGAGCTGGCGGCGGCGCGCTTCGGCATCGCCCAGATGGAGAAGGAGCTGGCCACGGCGGAGGCCGAGGCCAGCTATCAAACTTCCGTGGCCGCCCGCGACGAGCGGCTGGTCGCCCGGGGAGCGGTCTCCCAGCAGGAGGCGGAGAACTCGCGGGCCATGGCGGCGGCCGCCCAGGCTCGCGTGGCCGCCGCGCGGGCCCGGCTGGAGCAGGCCAAGGCCGTGGAGGCGGCCAGCCGCCGCAAGCTCGAGGCGGCGGAGGCCCTGGTCGCGCAGGGCGACGCGCAGGCCAGGACCGCCCAGGTGGTGCGCGACTACGTGAACATCCGCGCCACGGTGTCGGGCTACGTGGTCAAGCGGCTGGTGGCCCCGGGCGTGCTGGTGCAGCCCGGCATGGCCATCCTGAAGATCGCCCAGGTGGACCGGGTGCGGCTGCAGGCGAACGTGGGCGAGAAGGACCTGGCGGGCATCCGCGTCGGGTCCCCGGTGACGGTCACGCCGGCGGGCAACGGCGGCGAGCCGTTCAGCGCGAAGGTCACCTCGGTCTTCCCGTTCGTGGATCCGGGATCCCGGACGGCCGTGGTCGAGGCGGTGGTGGAGAACGCCAACCGGCGCCTGCTGCCGGGCCAGTACGTGCAGATGCAGTTCGTGACGGGCGAGCGGGCGAACGCGCTCTCGGTGCCGCGCGAGGCCATCAGCCGGATGGGCGGCTCGGCCAGCGTCTGGGTGGTGAACGGCGACAAGGCCGAGCGCCGCGAGGTGGCCACCGGCTTCGAGAACGGCGAGCGGGTGGAGATCGTGGCGGGCCTGGACGAGGGCGAGCGCGTGATCCGGCGCGGTCACGAGGGCCTGTACGAGGGGGCGCGGGTGGCGGAGGCCGGGGCCCCGGCCAGCGCGACACCGGCGCCGGCCGCGCAGGGCGCGCCGAGCCCGGCCCCGCCGGCGCCGGCGCCGCAAAAGAAGGGCGGCGGGCACAGCGGGCACTAGGCTGCTGCCCGGTATTTCCCTCTCCCCCGGAGGGGGCCAGGGTGCGGGCAGCCGCGGGAGAGGACGAGGAGGGGCAGGACCACCACCACAGAGGACGGATGATGACCAGTCGAACCGTGTGCGCTGCAACGCTGTTCGTCGTGCTGGCCGTCGGCGGTTGGCAGGTCGGAGCCGCCCAGACGCTGCCCCGCATCCAGGGGGCGATCAGCATGGACCAGGCCGTGAACCTCGGCCTGGAGCACAGCCGCCGGGTGAAGGTCTCCGCCGCAGACCAGCGCGCCATGCGCTCCATGCAGCGCGAGGCCCTCTCGGGCTTCTTCCCGCAGGTGTCGCTGAACGGCTACTGGGTGAACCAGAACATGACGCCGAACATCTACAACTC
>JBHGAX010000435.1:0-2997 GCA_041946635.1 Methylomirabilales bacterium (SeqCode) | reverse complement strand
GCAGCAGGTGGGCCGTTTCGCGCCGCCGGGCTAGCCTCGGCGGGGAGGGGCGGGGAAGTACTCGGGGTAGAGCCGGTGGGCGCAGCCCGGGCACAGGCCGTGGCTGAACTGGGCCTCGGAGTGCTCGGTGAGGTAGACCTCCACCTCCTGCCAGTAGCCCTGGTCGTTCCGGATCTGCTTGCAGGCGGAGCAGATGGGCAGCATGCCGCTCAGCTGCTTGACCTCGCCCAGCGCCTTCCGCAGCTCCTCCTCGCTCTGCTTCAGCGTGCGGAAGAGCAGCGCGTACGGCTTGAGCAGGGCCGTCTCCACCGTGGCCTTGTACAGGAAGTAGAAGGCCAGGATCTTCAGGAGGTGCCCGATGAGGTTCGAGGCCGCGTCGCCGTGGACGGAGGCGGTGAAGGCGGCCTCCCCCGCGGCGAGCAAGACGATCGAGGCGACGAACAGCCGGAACACGTCCGGGTGCAGGAGATGGCGCTTTCGATTCAGCCGCCCGATGGCGGCGACGAGGGTCAGGATGATGGCCGCGTCGCTCACCTCCTTGAAGAGCGTGAGGCCGCCCGGCTCGACGAAGGCGTCGGGGAAGATCCGCCAGACCAGGATGGCGAGGAGGAGGAGCGCCGCCGTGCCGCCCCAGGCGGCGAAGGCCAGCCGGGCATCCAGGCGGCGCGTGAGGTAGATGGGCGCCACCACCAGCGCGGCGGCCTGGAGGTAGCGGGCGGCGAGCCAGAGCTGCGTGGGCAGGTTCGGCGCCTCGCCGGGGAACAGGCCTATCCCCGCGTAGGTCAGCATGTGCAGGAGGTCGAGGCCCCCGACGAACAGGGACGCCACGCCGAGCCACAGGAGCAGGTGATCCTCGGCGAAGCCCCGCGCGTTCCACGCCACCATGAAGATGCCGCAGCCCACCGCGATGGTGAAGGCCTCCGCGAGGCCGTGGAACAGCGGGTAGCTGAACAGGCCGATGAGGTAGAGGCCGCCGAAGATGAGGCCCGCCGCGAGCCAGGCGCCCGGCCCGCCGAGATGGAGCCGCCGCATCGTCCCTCCGTCGTGTGTTTCACCATAGACGACGAACGGAGACCTGTCACGGCCGTTCGGTGAGCAATCTCCCCAAAACCATGGCTATTTTCCGCAGACGCTTTCGCGTGCGGGTCGGATCGGGCCGGCGCGGCGGGGGGAGCGAGAGCCGGGCCCGGGCGGCCTCAGCGCGGGCCCGCGGTGGTGCCCGGCGACTCCACGATCACCTGCTCCACGCTGTGCCGGTGCGGCCGCCCATCCTGCGCGCAGTGGATGAGGCCCTCCTCCGCCTGGCGCAGCCGCCAGCCGCCGAAGATCCGGGAGAGCTCGCCCCGCGAAAAGTAATCGATCTGCTCACCCTTCTCGCGGTAGATGAGCCGGTCCGTGAAGACCAGGTGGGCTTGCAGCCCGGCGGGCGGGGACAGCCGCTTCAGGCGCGCGAAGAATTCCGCCCGCGTGCCGCGCGGGACGTAGTGGATGGCGCCGCAGGAGTAGACCAGCTCGAACGGGCCGGCCACGGAGACGTCCGCCATGTCGCCCTGGAGCCAGCGAACCCGCAGGCCACGCTCCTCGGCCAGCCGGCGCGCCTTCGCCAGACCGGCGTCGGAGACGTCCAGGCCGGTGACGTGGCAGCCCTGCGCGGCGAAGAAGAGGCAGTCCCGGCCCTCACCGCAGCCCACCTCCAGGACGCGGGCGCCGGGTGGCAGCAGCCGCGCCACCAGGAGCGCGAAGTCCGAGGGGTGGCGGCCGAAGACGCAGTCGGCCGGACGCTTCACGTACTCGTCGTGCCAGGGACTGCGCGCCATGCGTCCTCCCGCGGCCATGACACCACCCTATCCCCGGCGGGTCAAGGCACATAGGTCCTATGAGTCCTATCGGACCTATCGCACGCATGGGACCTATCGGCAATCAGATCGTCGGCGGGGGCGGGGCGGGCGGGGCCGGCGGGCGGGGGTTCAGCTCGGCCCGGAGGCGCGGCAGGCACTCGGGGTAGCGGGCCTGCAGGAAGGCCACCAGCTTCTCGCGCACGTGGCAGCGGAGGCTCCAGAGCTTCCCGGAGTCCGCCGCGCTCATCACGGCGCGCAGCTCCATGGAGCGATCCGTCAGGTTTGTCACCTGCAGCCCGGAGGCCTTGCCGTCCCAGAGATCGGAGGCTTCGAGCAGCCGCTGGAACTCCTGGCGGACCTCCTCCACCGGCAGGCTGTAGTCCGCGTAGAGGAACACCGTGCCCTGCAGATCGGTGGCGTTGCGTGTCCAGTTCTGGAACGGCCGCTCGATGAAATAGGAGAGCGGCACGATCAGGCGCCGCAGGTCCCAGGTGCGGACCACGACGTACGTGGTGCCGATCTCCTCCACGAAGCCGAACTCGCCCTCGACCACCACCGAGTCCTCGAGGCGGATGGGCTCGGTCAGGGCGAGCTGCAGCCCCGCGATGAGGTTGGAGAGGGCCGGCCGGGCCGCCAGGCCGGCGATGAGCCCGGCCACCCCGGCCGAGGCGAAGAGGCTGGCGCCGACGTTCCGGATGTTGGGGAAGGTCATGAGCATCGCGGCCAGCGCGATCACCAGGATCAACGCCACCGCGATGCGGCGGAGGACCTGGACCTGCGTGCGGACCTTGCGGGCGCGCAGGCTGTTCGGTCCCTCGGGAAAGCGCGTCGCCACCACATCGTCCAGGGTGGCGGTCAAGGCGATGGCCAGCCAGGCGAAGGAAGCGATCAGGCCCAGGCTGACGACGCGTTGCAGCGCCGATTCGATCCAGCCCGGCAGGGTGAGGAGCGGCAGGACGGGATGCAGCGCCGCCAGGGGGAGGATGACCGCGGTCGGCCGCCGCCCGTGCTCGGCCAGCAAGACCAGCGTCTGGCTATCCGTCCGGCGCGCGATGCGGGCGGCCGCCCCGAAGGCCAGGGTGTGGAACAGGAGCGCCACGAGCAGCGTGCCGACCACCAGGCCCGCCGACCAGAGCCACCCCCACGCCACCGGCGACAC
>JBHGAX010000434.1:0-2999 GCA_041946635.1 Methylomirabilales bacterium (SeqCode) | reverse complement strand
GCAGGACCGGCTGCCGCTCGCCTGCCTCCCGCGGCGGCCGCCAGCCGGGATACGGGGTGGCGATCAGCGAGGCCAGCGCGACCACCACGAGCCCCTGCAGGATCCCCCACCCCACGAAGGCAGTCCGGTACCCGGCGGCCTCGATCAGGCGCTGGATGGGCAGGATGGTCAGGGCCGCGCCGGAGCCATAGGCGCCCACGGCCAGGCCGGCCGCCAGACCGCGGCGATCGGGAAACCACTTGAGGATCGTCCCCAGGGACGCCCCGTAGACCGCCGCCACCCCCCCACCCCCGAGCGCGTAGGCCAGGTAGAGCCCGCCGAGGGTATTGGCCAGCCCCGAGGCAATCCAGCTGAAACCGACCAGGACACCGCCGGCCCCCACGATGAACCGGGCGCCAAAGCGGTCCACGGCGTAGCCCAGGACGGGCACGAGCCAGCTCTGCATCAGGATGAAGAGCGTGAACGCGACCTGGACGTCCGAAAGCCGGGCGCCCAGCCCCTCGGCGAGGGGCGTGCTGAACAGTGTCCAGGTGTACTGCGGGCTGGCCACAGCCAGCATGGCCAGCACGCAGCCGAAGAGCTGCCACAGGCGGTTGCGCGACTGAAATCCCACGTAGGCCACGTTTACAGTCTTTCTATAGCGAGGCCGCCAGGACTCATCTCTGATCGATAGAAATCAAGGACTTGTCGAGAGGCGACTGAAATCTCACGCGATCGAGACAGGACAGTATAGCTCGTCTTTACCGTATTTTCGAGCCAGAAAGTACGATAAGGGTTCAAGTACACGGAATTTCAGGGAAAATCTGCAGCCGTCAGGCGGGAAGGCTCCAGGTCTCGCCAATCTGGTGCAGCGCGATCCGGGACGCGACGGCATTGCGGGCGGCGGAAAGCCGCTCGAACGGCTCGAACGGCCGCTCGTGCGAGAGGCGGAAGGTGCGCCAGTGCATGGGGATCAGGTACTGGGCCTGCATGGCGTGGTAGAGGTCCCAGGCCTGCTCCGGGCTGGCATGGCTGTAGATGTACGGGTTGTACCCGCCGATCGGCAGGATGGCGACATCCGGCCGCCGTCCCCGCAGCGCCGCCGGCAGTCGCTCGGTGAACGCCGTGTCCCCGGCAAACAGCACGGATCGCTTGTGCTTGGTGAGCAGCAGCCCGTTGTAGCCCCGGTCCCGGTCCCAGGGATAGCGGCGGCCCCAGTGCCGGACGGGGAGGGCCTGAATCCGCACGCCGTCCACCTCCGCGCTCTCGCCCCAGTCCATCTCGCGAACCTGCCGGAGTCCCAGGCCGTCTGCGTACTCCAGCGTATCCCGGGCCATGATGACCGGTACCTCGGTCGAGAGCCGGCCCAGCGTGGGCAGGTCGTAGTGGTCCATGTGGGCGTGGGAGACGAGGACCAGGTCCAGCGGTGGAAGCTCCTTCAGCGCGAGCGCGGCGGGCACGAGGCGCGGCAGGCCCACCGTCGCGAGCCCCAGGAGGCTCACGCCCGCCTTTTGACTGAAGATGGGGTCGGTGAGGATCAGGGAGCCCTCGAGGTTGATCAGGAACGTCGAGTGGCCGATCCAGCTGATCGTGATGCCGCCGTCGGACCAGGTGGCCGGGCGCGGCTTCCCGGCCACGAAGCGCGCGGCGTCCTTTGCCTCCTCGTCGCCGGCGTCCGGCTCGCGCGTCACGTTGTTCCACCAGATGCGGAGGGAGCGCAGCGTGCGGCTGAGGGCGTCGGCATCCAGCGTCTGCGCGAAGGCCAGGCGCGGCATCCCGGCGATCAGGCCGGCCAGGATGGCCATGAGCAGGCGGCGTCGGACGGCGTCGGGCTGTGCGGGAATCGAGACTCTTCGAATCATCTATCGGGCATTATGCCGAAGCAGTTCCCCCCGCGCAAGCGCGAACCGAGGCGCGACACGCCTGCTCGCCCCGCCGCGGCCAAGCCCCTCGCGGCAGCTCCCCGCACGCCTGCCGCCTCCACGGCTGGGGATGTTGTTCAGGTGTGAACACGACCTCCGGGAACGTGTTGCCCCCGCCGGCCGACATGGTGCATAAGGGTGCGCCGGTGCGCAGGAGCGAGAGATGGAATCGGAGCACCTCACGACGAGCCGGGATCTCGGGCTCCGCGGCAAGCTGGCCGTGGTCACGGGCGCGGGCCAGGGGATCGGCCGTGCCACGGCGCGGCTGCTTGCCGCGTGGGGCGCCGCCGTGGAGCTGCTCGACCTCGACGCCGCGGCCCTCGCCGCCGTGCAGGCCGAGATCGGCGCCCAGGGCGGGAGCGCCGAGACCGCGCAGGTGGACGTCTGCGACGAGGCCGCGGTGGTGAAGTACTTCGCGCGGCTCGGCGCGCGGCGCGGCGGGCTGCACATCCTGGTGAACGTCGTCGGCGGCGGCAAGCCGGCCAAGCTCGCGGACATCACGGGCGCGGACTGGGACCGGATGTTCGGCTTCAACGTCCGGAGCTGCTTCCTGTGCTGCCGCGAGGCGATCCCGCGGCTGCATGACGGCGGGCGCATCGTGAACGTCGCCTCCCTGGCCGGCCGGACGAGCAGCCCCCTGCAGGGCCCGCACTACAGCGCCGCCAAGGCCGCGGTGATCGGGCTCACCCGGCACCTCGCGCGGGAGCTCGGGCCGCGGGGCATCACGGTGAACGCCATCGCGCCGGGGGCCACCGAGACCGAGCGGATCGCGCGCCAGATGACGCCCGCGCGGCGGGCCGAGCTGGTGGCGCGCATCCCGCTCGGCCGGCTGGCGACGCCGGAGGACCAGGCGGGCGCGATTCTCTTCCTCGCCTCGTCGCTGGCGGCCTACGTCACCGGCGTGACGATCGACGTGAGCGGCGGGATCCTGCTCGGCTGAGAACGGGCCTCACCGCCAAGGCGCCGAGGGCTCCAAGAAACGGAGGTGGCGCAGAGGCGCCGCCGCGCAGGGGCGAAAGAGCCGAGCGCAAGAGCTCCTTCGCCCTTTCGCCTCTGCGCCTCTGCGAAGGTCGCCGGCGCTCTCGGCGCCTTGGCGGT
>JBHGAX010000433.1:0-3016 GCA_041946635.1 Methylomirabilales bacterium (SeqCode) | reverse complement strand
TCCCGCGCGCCGCCGTAGTACTTGCCGAGCAGGCGCTCGAAGACCGAGCCGGGCGGGGAGGCGGCGGCGAACAGGGTGGCGCAGGAGCGCAGCTTCAGGTCGTCGGGCGACCCGAAGATGGCCGTGGCGGAGCGGCCCTCGATGCGGAGGACCGCCTCGGCGCTCTCTTCCAGCCTCGGGCCGAGGATGGGATGCGCCAGGTACGCCCTGGCCTCCTCCAGACTCTTGATCCCGTAGTGCCTCGCGGTGGCGCTGAACCCGAGGCCGTCGAGCTGCGGGAAGATGTACCACATCCAGTGCGTGCGCTTCCGGCCGCTCCGGAGCTCGGCGAGCGCGCGCTCGTAGTCGCCCTCCTGCGCGCGCACGAAGCGATTCAGGTCGTGCGGATCATCCCGGGCGAGCATCGCGCCTCCACCTCCCTCCGGCTCGGAATGCTGCGCAAGCCATGAGCCACCCCTGACTCGCCGTCACGGCGCACCACCAGTGCCCGGGCCTCGCGGCTCATGGCCCGGGCGGGCTCGATCATCTCCTCAGCGCAGCGGCCCGGACAGGGGCGCGAGCGGCGGCTCCTCGCCGGTCGGGATGCCGGCCTCCGCCGTATTGAGGACCATCGAGACCGTCGCGTAGAACCCGGTCACCGCGACCAGGTCCACGATCTGCTGCTCGCTGAGCTGCGCGGCCAGCTTGGCGAACGTCGCATCGCCCACGCGCCGCTCCCGCATCATCTCCACGCAGAAGTCGTAGACCGCTTCCTCGTCCGGCTGCATGCCGGCCGGGCGTCTTCCCGCCTTCAGGTCGTCAGCGATCGCCGGCGACAGCCCGGCCCGGAGAGCGAGCGGGTAGTGGGCCCACCACTCGAACTGGGCGGTCCAGAATCGCGCCTGAACCAGGATCGCAAGCTCGTTCAGGCGCAGCGGGAGCGAGGTCTCGAAGCGGAGGTACTCGGCCATGTGGCGCCAGCGCCGGGCCAGCTCCGGGCTGCGCAGCAGGAAGCCGTAGGGGCCCGGAAACTGGCCGCTGCTCGCCATGTGGCGGCCGGCCGGGCCATCGGCGCGCTTGGAGCCCGCCAGGAGTTCTTCCGCCGCCTGCTTCTGCGCGGCGGTCATCTGCTCGATCCTCAGCTCGGCGAAGCGGGGCGGCTTGCTCGGCGCGGTCATGTGTGGCTCCTGTGCGTGACAGGTTCAAGTGCGCGCGGGGCCCCCGGTGGGCCGGACGCCGCCTCGACAGCGGCTGCCACTCATATTAGCGCCGCGGGTCCCGGCCTTCAAATCGTTGCGAGGGGACGAGCTGGTTGGAGGGTAGACACCCGCGTGGCAATGACGGAGCAGCATGGCGCACGAGATGGCCTGAGGCTTGGCCCGGTGGATCAGATTGCGACCGTCCTGCATCTGGCCTGATCCACCCCGACCGATACGCGACCCTCGCCGGGGCAGTGCTCTCGCGTTATTGCCTCGCCCACCCGGTCGGCCTGGAGCCTGCAGCGCCACGTCCCGCGAGATTCCAGCACTCCGGTCCCCCGAGGCGGGGAGGCCGCGTCGGCTCCCGGAAGAGACGGCGCGCCCTGCCTGCGGCGGGCCAGGTTTCGGCTCAATCCCGCCCTCGGCCTCGCGCCGGGGCGGCCATGTCTTCGGAGGTGGACCATGACAACGCGCATGCTCGCGCTCCTCGCGCTGTCGCTCCTGCTGAGCGTGACGCCCGCCAGCGGGCAGGAAGGCCAGAAGGGCCGGGAGCAGCTGGGTACGGTCGTGTTCCCCACGTCCTGCCGTCCCGAGGTCCAGGCCGACTTCAACCGGGCAGTCGCCCTGCTGCACTCGTTCTGGTTCGAGGCGGCGGCGAAGGCCTTCGACCAGGTCGCGGCCGCCGACCCGAGTTGCGGCATGGCCCACTGGGGCACGGCCATGACGGTGCTGGGCAACCCCTTCACCTGGCCGCCGTCGCCGACGGCGGTGGCCGACGGCGCGGCGGCGATGGCGAGGGCCCAGGCCGCCGGCGTGAAGACGCCGCGCGAGCGCGACTACCTGGCCGCGCTGGCCGCCTTCTACCGGGACGCGGAGCGCGTGGAGCACCGGACGCGCGCGCTGGCGTACGAGACGGCCATGGAGGCGCTGGCGGCCCGCTACCCGGACGACCGCGAGGCCGCCATCTTCTACGCGCTCGCGCTGAATGCCACCGCCCTGCCCTCGGACAAGACGTACGGCAACCAGCGCAAGGCCGCGGCCATCCTCGAGGTGGTCTTCGGCGAGCAGCCGAACCACCCGGGGGTGGCCCACTACCTGATCCACAGCTACGACTACCCGCCCATCGCGGCGCGAGGGCTGGACGCGGCGCGCCGCTACGCCACCATCGCCCCCTCCGCCCCGCACGCGCTGCACATGCCCTCGCACATCTTCACCCGGCGGGGGTTCTGGGCGAACTCGATCGCCTCGAACCGCGCCTCCGCGGCGGCGGCGAAGAACGACTTCGATCGCCTCCACGCGCTGGACTACCTGATGTACGCCTACCTGCAGGGCGGCCAGGACCAGGCAGCCAAGGGGGTGCTGGACGAGGTGGCCCGCATCCGGAAGGTGTCCATGGAACACTTCGTCCCCGCGTACGCCCTGGCCGCCATCCCGACCCGCTACGCCCTGGAGCGGGGCCGCTGGGCCGAGCTGACCGCCCTGAGGCTCGCGCCGGCCGACTTCCCGTGGGCGCGGTTCCCCCAGGCGGCGGCGGTCCTGGAGTTCGGGCGCGCGATCGGCGGCGCGCTGGGCGGCGATCTCCCGACCGCCCGCCAGAGCGTCGCCAGGCTGGAGGCCCTGCGGCAGGCCCTGCTCGCGGCGAAAAGCGCCTACTGGGCGGAGCAGGTCGAGATCCAGCACCGGGCGGCCTCGGGGCTGCTGGCCCGTGCCGAGGGCCGGAATGCGGAGGCGCTGGATCTCCTGCGGGCGGCGGCCGAGCTGGAGGAGCGCACGGAGAAGCACCCCGTCACCCCCGGGCCGATCGTCCCGGCCCGCGAGCTGCTGGCCGAGCTCCTGCT
>JBHGAX010000432.1:0-3024 GCA_041946635.1 Methylomirabilales bacterium (SeqCode) | reverse complement strand
CTCGAACCTGGAACCGGCCAACTGTCAGGTCGAATAGACGCCGGCTTCGACGTCCTTTCCCTCGGGGAGCGGGCTGGCTTCGGCCCACGCCAACGCCTCCTCCAGCTCGCGGGCGATCCGCTCCGTGATCTCTGCGCGCCGGGCGTCGTCGAGGACGCCCGACTCCAGCAGGCGCCGCTCCATGGTGAGGATGGGATCCCTCGCCCGCCACTGCTCCAGCACGTCCCGCGGGACGTAGGACGCGTCGTCGTGCTCGGAGTGGCCGCGGAGGCGCATGGTCTTGCACTCGATCAGGCTGGGTCCCCCGCCCGCGCGGGCCCGGGCGACCGCCTCTCGCGCCGCCCGGTGAACGGCGAGCACATCCATGCCATCGACCACGGCCCCCGGCATGCCGTAGACCTGGGCGCGCTTGACGATGTCCGGCACGGGGGTCTGGCGGGCCAGCGGCGTCGAGTACGCGTACTGATTGTTGTTGCACAGGAACACCACGGGGACGCGAAGCACGCCGGCCAGGTTCATGCCTTCGTGGAAGTCGCCCCGGCTGGCGGCGCCCTCGCCGAACCAGGTCATGCAGACGCGCCCCTGTCCCGCGCGCTTCAATGCCAGCCCCACGCCGGCGGCGATCGGGATGCCGTCCGCCATGGGGCTCAGGAACGCCACATCGCCCCGGCGCATGTCCCCGAAGTGCACGTTGCCGTCCCGGCCGCGGCTGGGGCCCCCCACACGGCCGAGGTACTGCGCAAAGACCTCGCGGGGCTGGATCCCGCGCAGCAGGTGCGCGCCCATGTCGCGGTGGGACGGGACGATGACGTCGCCGTCCTCCAGCGTCGAGGCGGCGCCCACCGAGACGGCTTCCTGTCCGGTGGACAGGTACACCCCGCCCAGGATCTTCCCCTGCCGGTACAGGATGGCGAGGCGGTCCTCGAGGGAGCGAGTCAGCTTCAGGTAGTAATAGAGGTGAAGGAGCTGTTCCGGCGAGAGATCGTGAGCCATCACGAAGCACGTCCCGCGAGAGGTGAAATGGCCGCGGGCCTCCCTTCTATTCGTGACTGGTCAGGTGACTTTTGTCAATGGGAGCAGGCGGGGAAGTGCTGCCTAAAACGTGAAACGTCAGGAACAAAGACACTCAGGCAAGTTCGGGGAGGGAAGGCGGTCAGCCGCCGATCGTGGACATGGACCGGTTGGGCCTCACGAAGTCGGGCTGGCCGATCTTGTGGCCCGGCTCCTTCTTCCAGACGGCGGCGACGATGCGGTCCGCGATCTCGTCCTCCCCCGCGCCGGTCCGCAGCATGCCCTTGAGGTCGTACTCCTGGATGGAGAAGAGGCAGGTCCGCAGGTGCCCGTCGGCGGTGAGGCGCACCCGGTTGCAGTGATCGCAGAAGGGCTGGGTGACGGAGGCGATGACGCCGAGGGAGCCGCAGCCGTCCGCGAAGCAGTGCACGGTGGCCGGCTCGTGGCCGTTCGGGCTGGTGGGCAGGAGCGGGAGGACCGCCTGCACCCGGTCCAGGATCTCGGCGCCCGGGACGACCGCCTGCATGCTCCAGCCGCCCTGCGCATCCAGGGGCATGAACTCGATGAACCGCACCTGGTAATCGTGCCCCCGCCCAAAGCGGGCGAAGTCCAGAATCTCGTCGTCGTTCACGCCGCGGACGACGACGGCGTTCAGCTTGATCGGGGAGAGGCCGGCGCGCCGGGCGGCGGCAATCCCGTCCAGCACCCGGTACAGGACCCCGCCGTCCCGGCGAACCATGCGCTCGAAACGGTCCGGGCGGAGCGAGTCCAGGCTGACGTTGATCCGCTTCAGGCCCGCATCGGCCAGGGGCTGCGCGGCCTCGGCCAGGAAGAAGCCGTTCGTGGTGATGGACAGGTCGAGCTCGGGGTGCAGCGCGGCGAGGCCGCGGACCAGGACCGCGATGTCCTGCCGCATCAGCGGCTCGCCCCCGGTCAGCCGGATGGTTCGCACGCCGAGGCCGATGAAGATGCGCGCCAGCCGCAGCATCTCCTCGAACGTCAGGACCTCGCGCTTGGGCAGCCAGGGCAGCCCCTCGGCGGGCATGCAGTAGACGCAGCGGAAGTTGCAGCGGTCTGTCAGGGAGATTCGCAGGTCGTCGATGACCCGGCCGGTCGCGTCTTTGAGCATGGCAATTGGGCAATCGAGCAGCATAAGTAATGGTTCACGGTGTGCCCGTGAAGGGCTGGCCAGGCCACCCCTTCGACGCCTGGCGCCTCGTCGATGCCGGCTCGCGCTTACCCCGGGTCGGCCGCCACAAGACGGCGGCCTCCGCGCCGGGGACGCGCTCGCCCGCGGGCGCGGCGCTCAGGGGCGGCCTGCCCAGCCCTTCACTCTCATTACTTATGCAAGCTTCAATAGGTAACTCGGGCGGGCAACAAGGCGACAAGTTGCTGGCCCTCTCCAAATTGCCTAATTGCCGAATCGCCTAGTTGCCCGGCACGGAAGCAGGCTCCGCCGCCTTCGGGGCTTCCGGCGGCTTCGGGGCCTGCACGAGGGCCGGGGTCTCGGGCGACGGGTAGAACTTGTCGGCCGTGAGGGCGGCCTGGTCGAAGACCAGCCCCGTGCGGTTGAAGGCGCCGATCTCGAAGTTGCCCGTCCACATGGTGATGGCATCGAACGGGCAGTACTCCACGCACAGGTTGCAGTACATGCAGAGGTTGTGGTCGATGACGAACTCGACGGGGTGCCGCTCCTTGCCCTTGCCGCTGCCGACGATGCTGATGCAGCGCGTGGGGCAGATCTTCGCGCACGCGTCGCAGGCGGTGCACTTGAGCTTCCCCGTGTCCAGGTCGATCGTCAGCACGTGACGATTCAGCGACCGGAGAGGCAGCGTCCGCCGCTGGGTCGGATACTGCACCGTGAGGGCCGGCGTGAACAGGTGGCGCAGCGTCACCGCCATGGCGCTCAGGATGGTCAGGAACCCGGCCCACACATCCCGCACGTACGCGATCATCTCGTCCCCCTGATTTTTGCGCTGGTCGCGCGCGCAAAAATCACACCCAGTTGCCCGA
>JBHGAX010000431.1:0-3036 GCA_041946635.1 Methylomirabilales bacterium (SeqCode) | reverse complement strand
GCCCGGGCCTCCTCCTCCCGCATGGCCTGGGCCGTGACGACGATCACGGGGATGCCTGCCGTCGCGGGATCCGCCTTCAGCCGACGCGTGGTCTCGTAGCCGCTCATGCCGGGCAGCTCCACGTCCATGACGATCAGATCGAAGCGGCACGCCCTGGCCAGCTCCAGGGCCTGCTCCCCCCGGTCCGTGGCCGTCACCTCGCACCCCTCCAGCTCCAGGAGGAAGGTCACCAGCTCCAGGTTGACCGGATTGTCCTCGACGACCAGGACACGTCGTGGCACGGCCAGCCTCCTTCCAGGACCTCCGGGCGCGCTCACCCCGCGAGCGGCGCCGCGGGGGGTTCCACGGCGCAGGACTTGCGCTCGCCCAGCCGGCGGACGAGGTCGGCGACCGCGGCCGCGGAGGGCGGCCCGACCAGGGCCTCATCGGCCCCCAGCTCGCGTGCCGCGCCGGCGTCCTGCTCGTCTTCCGCGATGACGAGCAAGGGCACCCCGGCGGCCGCCGGGTCGCGCCGCCGCCGGCGCAGGAACTCGCGGACCGGCGCGCCCGCCAGCTCTCCGGTCACCACGATCACGGCCGAGGATTCGCGGGGTATCGCGGCCAGGGCCTCTGCGCCGCCCTCCAGGGGCCGCACCCGGTGACCGGTGTCCTGCAGGAAGACGCTGAGCGCCCGCACGAAGTCGCCCGGACCGCCGGCCACGAGGACGTGCCGGGGAGGCGGCAGCTCGAGCCGGGGCAGCCGGACCACGAAGCGGATGGCCCCGTCCGGGGCGTGCTCGACCCAGCCGCGACCGCCGTGCAGCCGCACGAGCGCGCCCGCGAGCGCCAGGCTGGCTGGCTTCCCCACTCGCGGGGCCGCGGGGTCGCCCTCCGCGCCGCCGGGAGGCAGGAAGAGCCCTTCGAGGTCGCAAGGCGGGAGGAGGTGGTTGCGGCGGTGCTCCACGGCGATCTCGAGCTCGTGCGCCGGCCCGAGGGGCGACGCGGCCTGCAGGCCCTCCTGCCCAGCCGCCGCCGCGGGCGCCGCCACCTCGACCCAGCCTGCTTGGATCGAGAGACCGGTGCCCTCGGCCGCCCCCCGGATCGCGGTCGCCAGGAGGATCGCAACGACCTGGGCCAGCTTGCGCCGCTCCGCCACCACGGTCAGCTCGGGCGGGATATCGCGGCGGATCCCCAGGCGCTTCTCGACCAGCCACACGCCGTAGAACTCCAGCGCGTCCTCCGCCAGCGCGGCGAGGGGCACGGGCTCCAGCCGCAGTCCGCTCGGCGCCTCGGGGGCCGACGTGGCGTCCAGCATGTCGTCGATCAGGTCGAGGAGGTGCCGGCCCCCCAGATGGATCCGCTCCACGAACTGCGCCTGTCTGGGCGAGAGGGGTCCGGCCGAGCCCTCGCGGAGCACCTCGGAGAATCCCAGGACGAAGTTCAGCGGCGTCCGGAGCTCGTGCGACATCTTGGCGAAGAACTCCGCCTTGACGCGCAGGGCCCTCTCCAGCTCGGCCGTCCGCTCCTGCACGCGCGCCTCCAGCTGCTCCGCGTGCCGCCGGACGGCGTCTTGCAGGCGGGCGTTCTCCAGGGCGATGGCGGCGTGGTCGGCCAGGGCCTGCAGGATGGCCTGCTCGGCGGCCGTGAACTCGTGGCGGTACCGGGTGAAGATGGCGAGCACGCCCTGGACCGCGTCGCCGGCCACCAGCGGGAAGACGATGGCGGAGGCCAGCCCCTCGCGGGCCGCCCAGTCCTTGTTGAGGTACCGGGGATCCGTCGCGAGATCGGCACACGCGGTCGGCTTCCGGCTCTCCGCCGCCAGCCCGGCCAGCCCTTGCCCCCGCCGAAAATCCACGAATCCTGCCAGCGTCTCGCGCAGCCCGCGGCTGCCCAGCAGTTGCAGCTCGGCTCCCCCGTCGCTCACGTCCCACACCCGGGCCGCGGCCCCCGGCACGAACTGCTGCACGGCCGCCAGGATCTGCCCGATGATCACCGCCACGTCCTGGGAGCGCATGAGAGCCTGCGTGACCCCGGTCAGCGTGGTGAGCTGCTCCGCCCGCCGGGACACGGCCTCGTGGAGCCGGGCGTTCTCCAGGGCGATGGCCGCGTGCTGGGCGAAGGCCTCCAGGAGCCCGATCTCCTCCCCGGTGTAGGTCCGCGGCTCCGGCGTGTTGAAGACCAGGACGCCGAAGAGCCGGTCCTGGCGCTGCACGGGCAGGCCCAGGTAGGACACCACGCCGTACTTCTCCACATGCTCGGGATAGTAGGTACGGGGATCCGTGCGGGTATCCGCCACGTTCAGGGCTGCGCGCGTCGTCGCCACCACCCCGGAGAGGCTGGTGCCCACCGGAATGGCCAGCTCCGCCAGCTCATCGAGAGGGAACCCGACGCCGACGCGGCAGCGGAGCACCGCGGCCGCCGGGTCGAGGACGAACAGCCGGACGATCGGGGCGCCGGAGATGGCGGCCGCCTGCTGCACGATGGCCCGCAGGACCTGATCCGCGTCGAGGCTGAAGGCCAGGCTCCGGCTCGCGCGCAGGAGGGCCTCGGCCTCCGCCTCCCGGCGCCGCGCGGCTTCGTGCACGCGGGCGGTCTCGATGGCGATGGCGGCCTGGCCGGCGAAGAGGCGGAGGAGGGACTGGTCCGCCTCGCCGAAAATGGGCGCGCCGGGGAGCCGGTTGATGGCGAGGGCGCCGATGAGCCGGTCGCGGTACAGCAGGGGCTCGGCGATGGAGGGCCCGATGGGGGTCCGGGCGGCAATCACGGGATGGGCGCCGGGCCACGCCCGGTAGTCGGCCACGCGGTGTCCCGCCCGCCGCGCCGCCACCAGACCGCCCAGCCCCTCGCCGAGGCGAAGCCGGACGCCGGCGACCGAGGGATCGTGGCCATGGAACGCCCGCGCGGCCAGGACCTGGGCCTCCTCGTCCCAGAGGTAGAGGACGTCCGAGGAGGCCCGCAGCAGCGTCGCGGTGTGCTGCACGATCCGTCCCAGCAGGGCGGAGAGGTCCAGTTCCCGGATGATCTCCTCGCCGATCGCCAGGAGGGCCTCCAGCTGCC
>JBHGAX010000430.1:0-3046 GCA_041946635.1 Methylomirabilales bacterium (SeqCode) | reverse complement strand
GCATCCTGGGGCTGAAGCAGGTCCCAAGGGTTGGGCTGTTCGCCCATTAAAGCGGTACGTGAGCTGGGTTTAGAACGTCGTGAGACAGTTCGGTCCCTATCTACGGTGGGCGCAGGAGATTTGAGGGGAGCTGTCCTTAGTACGAGAGGACCGGGATGGACGAACCGCTAGTGTCCCAGTTGTCCCGCCAGGGGCATTGCTGGGTAGCTATGTTCGGTCGGGATAAACGCTGAAGGCATCTAAGCGTGAACCTCCCCCCAAGATCAGATCTCCCTCCCGTCCGAAAGGGCGGGACTCAAGGCCCCTCGAAGACCACGAGGTTGATAGGCCGGAGGTGTAAGTCCCGTGAGGGATTCAGCTTACCGGTACTAATCGGCCGTGAGGCTTGACCTCAATTTTCTCATGCATACTTTCGTTTCGGGAAGCCGTGTCGGACCCGATCGCTATTCCCCATCCTCCATGCGACGCACCGTGCTGTTGATCGGTATCGCCGGAGGGCTGCTCGTCGGGGCGGGGCTGTGGATCGCGAGGTCCCAGCCGGACGCCCAGGCAGTCCGCGCCACGCCGGCCGTCGACGAGACGAGTCGGATCACCGTGGATGTCAATTCGGCGAGCCGGGAGGCGCTCCTGAGCGTGCCCGGGATGTCGCCGGACCTTGCCGAGCAGGTCATTCGGCATCGGCCGTATCGCAAGCTGGACGACCTGGTCACCCGCAGGGTGCTCGGGAAGAAGGAGTTCGCCAGGATTCGCGAGTATATCGTGGTCCGGCGCGGCTCCTGAGGTGCCGCATGGAGGGCAATTTTCCGGTGGCCATAGCGGAGGGGTCACACCCGTTCCCATCCCGAACACGGTAGTTAAGCCCTCCAGCGCCGATGATACTGCCCGGGCAACCGGGTGGGAAAGTAGGTCGCCGCCGGGAGCTATCACAAGGGCCTCACGCTGTCGCGTGGGGCCCTTGGTGTTTGTGCGGGTCGCCGCGGACACGGGAAGGGCAGCCGAGGGGCGAATTGACAGGGGCGACCGAAGTGTGTTACACGTGAGGCCACCGTGCCGCTGGAACCCGCATGACATCACGCTCTTCTGCCGGCTGCCGTCGGATTGCCGCCGGGGTGGCTGCCGCCCTGACGCCGCTCGTCCTGTTCACGCTGTTTCCCGCCCTTCCCGTGCGCGCCGCCCCGGCGGAGGCGACGCTTTCCCTGACCCAGGTGCGGGTCGGCATGCACGCCGGCTTCACCCGCGTGGTCCTCGAGCTCAGCGACGCGGCCGAGTGGTCCACCGACCTCGATGCGCGCGGGTTCATCCGCGTCCTCATCCCCGGCGCGCGCGCGGTGCCGTCCCTGGGCGCCCTCCGGCCTGCCAGGGGGCTGGTGCGCTCGGTCCAGGCGTTCCAGCGGCCCTCGGGCGTCGAGGTGGCGATCGCCTGCGGCAGCGGCGCCGTCGAGATCCGTCACCTGACGCTGCGCGACCCCGACCGCATCGTGCTGGACTTGTCGCTCGCGGCGCCGGCCGGACGGGGGCCCGATCCCGCCGGCCGCGCTGCGTCGTCGGCCGCGGGCCGCGGGCTTCCGCCAGCCGCACCGCCGAGCCCCGGCGCGGGCGGCCTCCCGCCGGAGGCGGGCCCGGCCGGGCCAGCGGCCGCGCCGCTCCCGGCGCCGCGGCCGGCCGAGGCGGAGGCGCAGCCGGCCGCGACCCCGCCGACCGAGCGCGCGCTCACCATCGTCCTGGATCCGGGGCACGGGGGTCACGACACGGGCGCGCTGGGGCCCAACGGGTTGATGGAAAAGGACGTCGTCCTCGACCTCGGCCTGCGTCTCGGGCGGCTGCTGCGGGGGCGCCTCGGCGCGCGCGTCCTCATGACCCGCACCGCCGACGTCTTCGTCTCTCTCCCCGACCGCGTCGCCTTCGCCAATCAGGCCAGGGCGGACTTCCTGGTGAGCCTGCACGTGAACGGCGCCGGGAAGCGCGGCGCGGTGGGCTTCGAGACGTTCTTCTTCTCGCGCGAGCCCTCGGACAGCGACGCCCGGGCCTCGGCCCAGCGAGAGAACCTGCCCCTGGAGGCGGCCGCCGGCGAGTCCGGCCAGGATGCCCTCCTGCGCGCGACGCTGGCCGACATGGCCGTGACGCGCGACATGAAGGAGTCCAGCAGCCTGGCCGAGACCGTCCTCCTCGCGCTGGACACGCTGCTGCCGGTCCAGAACCGCGGCGTGAAATCCGGGCCGTTCTACGTGCTGGCCTCTGCCGCCATGCCGGCCATCCTCGTGGAGAGCGCGTTCATCACGAACCCGCAGGAGGAGCGCAAGCTGCGGCAGGACGGCTACCGCCAGCGAATCGCGGAGGCGCTCTTCCAGGGCATCTCCCGCTACAAGCTGCGCTACGAACAGCGGCTCGGCAGGCGGGCGCCGGCGCCGGCCGGCCGCGGGTCATGAGCGTGCGGCGCGGCCGCCGTCGGGCGGGGTGGGCCTGGATGGCCCTGCTGATCGGGAGCCTGGGCGTCACCGCGGGCATCCTGTGGGATCTCTGGCCGCTCCTCGGGGCCGCCTCGGTGCTCCGGGCACGCGGGCCCATCGCGCGGACGGTGGCCCACGAGCCGCCCGGCCAGCGCCGGCTCCGCCTCATCCTCCCCGACGCGGAGGGCGGGGCCGCCCGCGAGCGTGACGTGGACATCCCGCGTCGGCCGCTCTTGCGCGCCGAGGTGCAGGCGGCGCTGGCGGCGCTGCAGCGGGAGGCCGCGCTCCCTGCCGGGCTCGAGGTTCGCCACGCCTTCCTGGATGCCTTCGGCATCCTGTACGTGGACTTCGGTCCCGGCTTCGCGGCCTGGCTGGCGGCGGCCCCGGCCGAAGCCGCGCGCGGGCTGCGGGCCGCCCTGGCCACGCTTGCCGCCTCCTTTGAGGGGGTCGCGCGGGTGCAGTTCCTCGCCGAGGGGCACGAGGTGCGCGCGGCGGCTGCCGGCCTGGACCTCCAGCGGCCCCTGCTCCCCGCGCCCGACGCGGGCGACGCCGAGGGTCCGCCGACCGCGGAGGCCGGGCCAGGGCCGGCCCCTCGCTAG
>JBHGAX010000043.1:0-16637 GCA_041946635.1 Methylomirabilales bacterium (SeqCode) | reverse complement strand
GGCATGGGCGGGCTCCAGCTGCTCGAACACCTCCGGACCAGCCATCCGGACCTCTCGGTCATCATGCTGACCGGACACGTCACCTCGCAGAACGCGATCGTGGCGCTGAAGCTGGGCGCGTTCGATTTCATCGCCAAGGGGCTCGATCCCAATCTGGTCGTCCTGGCCGTCCACCGGGCGGTCCGCCACCGGCGGGAGCTGCGGGCGCGGCAGCGGGAGATCGAGGAGCTGCGGGCGCGCGTGGAAGGACGATAGCCGATGACCGCCTCGCACGCGAAGGGCCTGCCAGGCGGCGCCGGGGACGGGGGGCTTGCGCCCCCGGTGCCTGCCTGCGACCGCAGGCCCCGCCTCCTGATCGCCGAGGACGATGCGGAGGGCCGGGAGCTGCTGGTGGCCATCGCGGAAAGCCTGGGCTACGACGCGGTGGCCGTGGCGGACGGGGAGGCCGCGCTGGCGGCGGCGAGCCACGAGCGGGTGGATCTCGTCCTGTCGGATGTCGGCATGCCGCGCCTGGACGGGTTCGAGCTGTGCCGGCGGCTCAAGGCGGCCCCCGCCACGCGGCTGATCCCCGTCGTGCTGATCACCGGGATCGGGGAGGAGTTCCGGGCCACGGGCATCGAGGCGGGCGCGGATGAGTTCCTGGGCAAGCCGGTCAGCCGGCACGAGCTGAACCTGCGGCTGCGGGCGCTCCTCCGGATGAAGTTCTTCACGGACGAGCTGGACTCCGCCGAGGCGGTGCTCTGCACGCTGGGCAGGAGCATCGAGGGCAAGGACGCCTACACCGAGGGGCACTGCGAGCGGCTCGCCGCCATGGCCCTGCCGCTCGGGGGGCAGCTCGGCCTGGCCGAGCCGGAGCTGCGCGGGCTGCGGCTGGGGGCCTTCCTGCACGACCTGGGCAAGGTCGCGGTGCCGGACGCCATCCTGCTGAAGGCCGGCCCGCTGTCCCCGGAGGAGCGGCGCATCGTCGAGCACCACCCCGTGCGCGGTGAGGAGATCTGCCGGCCGCTCCGCTCGCTGCAGCACGTGCTGCCCATCATTCGACACCACCACGAGCGCTGGGACGGTGGGGGCTACCCCGACGGCCTGGCGGGGAGCGCCATCCCCCTCACGGCCCGCATCCTCCAGATCCTGGACATCTTCGACGCGCTGACGACCGCCCGGCCCTACCGGCAGCCGATGGCGCCCGCCGAGGCGGTGCAGGTCCTGGAGACCGAGGCCCGGCGCGGCTGGCGGGATCCCCGGGTCGTGCAGGCGTTTGCGGCCCTGCTGGACGGGCTCAGGGAGGCGTGAGCATGTCCCTGACCGTTCTGGCCATCGACGACGACCCGCACACGCGGGAGCTGATCGCCGCCATCCTGGAGCTGACCGGCTGCCGGGTGCTCATTGCCGAGGACGGCGCCGCCGGGCTCCGGCTGGCGGAGCGCCACCGCCCCGACGCCATCCTGCTCGACCTCAGCATGCCGGGAATGGACGGCTACGAGGTCTGCCGGGCCCTCGCCGACCGCCCCGCCACGCAGAGGATCCCCGTGATCTTCGTCACCTCGAGTGACGACCCGGGCTTGAACCGCCGCGCCTACGCCCTGGGAGCCTTCGCCTGCGTGCCCAAGCCCTTTCGCCGGGAAGCGCTGGTGTCGACCATCCAGGCGGTGGTGCGGGCCGCCGGACCCGCCGGTCCTCCGCGCGCGGGGTGACGGCCGCCCGCGCCGTCCCGCCGCGCGCCCGCTCCGGCGCCCGGGCCCCCAGGAGATTCTTCCGCTGGAAAACGCGCCCGGGGAGTGCCATCATTCCCGCCCGAGATCTGCCGGACGCGCTCTGCACAACCCTACCGGGGGGGCACCATGCCGCGGCGCACCGACCTGAAGAAGATCCTGATCATCGGCTCGGGTCCCATCGTGATCGGCCAGGCCTGCGAGTTCGACTACTCGGGCACCCAGGCCTGCAAGGCCCTCCGCCGGCTGGGCTACGAGATCGTGCTCGTCAACTCCAACCCCGCCACCATCATGACGGACCCCGGCATGGCGGACGCCACCTACATCGAGCCGCTCACCCTCCGGGCGCTCACCGAGATCGTGGAGCGGGAGCGGCCCGACGCCTTGCTGCCCAACCTGGGCGGGCAGACGGGCTTGAACCTCAGCGCGGAGCTCGCGAGGAGCGGCGTCCTGGACCGCTGCGGCGTGCGGGTGATCGGCGTGAACGTGGACGCCATCCAGCGCGGCGAGGACCGCATCGCCTTCAAGGAGACCATGGAGGGCCTGGGCATCCCCATGCCGGCCAGCCGGCCGGCCTACAGCGTGGAGGAGGCCGAGCGGGTGGCGGAGGCCGTGGGCTACCCGGTGGTGATCCGGCCCGCCTACACCCTGGGGGGCACGGGCGGCGGCCTGGTGCGCACGCCGGAGGAGCTCCGCGCGGTGGCGGGCCGCGGCATCGCGGCCAGCCTGGTCGGCCAGATCCTGGTGGAGGAGTCGGTCCTGGGCTGGGAGGAGCTGGAGCTGGAGGTGGTCCGCGACGCCAAGGGCCAGAAGATCACCGTGTGCTTCATCGAGAACGTGGACGCCATGGGCGTGCACACGGGCGACTCCTTCTGCACTGCCCCCATGCTCACCATCGCGCCGGCCCTGCAGCAGCGGCTGCAGCGCTTCGCCTACGACATCGTGGACGCCATCCAGGTCATCGGCGGCACCAACATCCAGTTCGCGCACGACCCGGCGACGGGGCGGGTGGTGGTGATCGAGATCAACCCCCGGACCTCCCGCTCCTCGGCGCTGGCCTCCAAGGCCAGCGGGTTTCCCATCGCCTTCGTCTCCGCCCTGCTGGCCGCCGGCCTCACCCTGGAGGAGATCCCGTACTGGCGCGACGGTACGCTGGAGAAGTACACGCCCTCCGGCGACTACGTGGTGGTGAAGTTCGCGCGCTGGGCCTTCGAGAAGTTCCGAGGCGCGGAGGATCGCCTGGGCACGCAGATGCGGGCGGTGGGCGAGGTGATGAGCATCGGCAAGAGCTACAAGGAGGCCTTCCAGAAGGCGGTCCGCTCCCTGGAGATCGGCCGCCACGGCCTGGGCTTCGCCAAGGACTTCCACCGGCTGCCCCTCCCCGCGCTGCTCGACCGCCTGGCCGAGCCCTCCAGCGAGCGGCAGTTCCTGATGTACGAGGCGCTGCGGCAGGGGGCCGGCGTCGAGCAGCTGGCCGCGCTCACCCACATCAAGCCCTGGTTCATCCGGCAGATGCAGGAGCTGGCGGCGCTGGAGGAGCGGCTGCTCCGCTGCCGCGGCCGCGACCTGCCGGACGCGCTGCTGGCGGAGGCCAAGCGCGACGGCTTCGCCGACCGCTACCTGGCCGGGCTGCTCGGCCTGCCGGAAGCGGCGATCCGCGAACGGCGCACCCGCCTGGGGGTGGTGGAGGCGTGGGAGCCGGTGCCCGTGAGCGGCGTGGAGGAGGCGGCCTACTACTTCTCCACCTACAACGCGGCCGACCGCGTGGCCACCAGCGCGCGCCGCAAGGTGATGGTCCTGGGCGGCGGGCCGAACCGCATCGGCCAGGGTATCGAGTTCGACTACTGCTGCGTGCACGCCGCCTTCGCGCTCCGGGACGAGGGCTACGAGTCCATCATGGTCAACTGCAACCCGGAGACGGTCTCCACGGACTACGATACCTCGGACCGGCTCTACTTCGAGCCGCTCACCGTGGAGGACGTGCTGAGCATCCACGAGAAGGAGCGGCCGGAAGGGGCCATTGTGCAGTTCGGCGGCCAGACGCCGCTCAACCTGGCGACCGAGCTGGCGCGGGCCGGCGTGCGCATCCTCGGCACCACGCCCGACACCATCGACCTGGCCGAGGACCGGGACCGCTTCCGCGGCATGATGGCGCGGATGGGCATCCCCATGCCCGAGTCGGGCATGGCCAGCACGCCGGCCGAGGCCCTGGCCGTCGCCAAACGCATCGGCTACCCGCTGATGGTCCGGCCCTCCTACGTGCTGGGCGGCCGCGGCATGGAGGTCGTGCACGATGAGGAGATGCTCCGCGAGTACGTGGCCCGGGCCGTGGACGTCACGCCCGACCGCCCCATCCTCCTGGACACGTTCCTGGAGAACGCCATCGAGGCCGAGGCGGACGCCATCGCGGACGGCGAGGACATCCTCGTGCCGGCGGTGATGGAGCACGTGGAGCAGGCGGGCATCCACTCGGGCGACTCCGCCTGCGTGATCCCGCCCGTGAGCATCCCGCACCGGCACGTGGAGACCATCCGGGACTACACGCAGCGCATCGCGCGCGAGCTGAAGGTGGTGGGCCTGATGAACATGCAGTACGCCATCGCCCGGGACGTGGTGTACGTGCTGGAGGCCAACCCGCGGGCCTCGCGCACCGTGCCCCTGGTCTCCAAGGTGTGCGGCATCTCCATGGCCCGGATCGCCACCCAGGTGATGCTGGGGCGCCGCCTCCGCGACCTGGGCGTCGCGCCGGCGCCCGTCCCCTACTTCGGCGTGAAGGAGGCGGTGTTCCCGTTCCCCATGTTCCCCGAGGTCGACCCGGTGCTGGGCCCCGAGATGCGCTCCACGGGCGAGGTCCTCGGCCTGGCGGACTCCTTCGGCCTGGCCTTCTTCAAGTCCCAGGAGGCGGCCGGGCAGCGCCTGCCCACAGAGGGGACCGTCCTCATCACCGTCGCGGACAAGGACAAGCCGGGGGTCGTGGAGGTGGCCCGGCAGTTCCGGGCGCTGGGCTTCGCCCTGCGCGCCACCGCCGGCACCCACGCCGTCCTGGCGGCGCACGGCGTCCCCGCCGAGCCGATCCTGAAGCTGCACGAGGGCCAGCCCAACATCCTGGACGCCGTCCGGAGCGGCGAGATCCAGCTGGTGGTGAACACGCCCATCGGCCGCCGGGGCCAGGCGGACGACTCCTACATCCGGAAGGCCGCCATCCGGCACCGCGTGCCCTACATCACCACGCTGGCCGCGGCCCACGCCGCCGCCCGGGGCATCGCCGCCTCCCGGCAGGGGTCGGCCGGCCCACGGTCGCTGCAGGAGTACCACGCCGCCCTGCGCTGAGCGGGCGGGTTTCTGGTCTGTCGCGTTCCCGGCCCGCCGGCCTTCTCCTGCTCCTCATTTGACACGAGGCAGGGCAGCGCCTACTGTACGGGACGCTGTCCCGCGGCCTAGGACATGGGAAGCCTGGGATGCAGCCACGGCCGCGGCCGGGAGCGGCAGGGGGAGGTCCGGTGCAGGGGAAATCGCGAGGTGTCACACCGGCCGAGGCGCCGGCCGGGCGAGAAAAGGGCCCGGCGCCTGCGGGCTCGGTGCGGTCGCTGGAACGGGCCGTTGATCTGCTCGAGCAGCTGGAGGCGCTGCGCGCGCCGGCCGGGGTCCGCGCGCTGGAGGCGGCGACCGGCATTCCCAAAGCCACCGCGCAGCGCCTGCTGGACGTGCTGGAGCGGCGCGGGTACGTCCAGAAGGACCGCGGGCGCTACGCGCTGGGTCCGCGGACCGTCCGGCTGGCGCGGAGCTTCCTGGTCGGAGACAGCCTGGTGAGCGCGGCCATGCCCGTGCTGCAGGGCTTGGCGGCGCTCTCCGGCGAGACCTGCGGGCTCTACATCCGGCAGGGCTTCGATCGGATCCTGGTGCAGCGGGTGGAGAGTCCCCACCCGCTGCGCCACCACACCGCCATCGGGGAGCGGCTGCCGCTCCACATCGGCGCCTCGGGCCACATCCTGTGTGCGGGCATGCCGGACGCGCTGCTGCGGCAGTACCTCGACGGGCTCGGCTCCATTCGCCTGGCCTCGGGCCGGACGCTCGGCAAGCGGGAGCTGCTGGCTCGGGTCCAGCGGGCGAGGCTGCAGGGCTACGCCGTGGCCGTGGATGAGCGATTCCCCGGCATCGGCTCCGTCGCCGCGCCGGTGTTCCGGGCCGGCAAGGAGGTCGTGGCGGCCATCAACATCGCCGGTCCCACCGCCCGATTGTCGGAGGAGAAGCTCCAGCAGCTCTCGCCCGACGTCCGCCAGGCCGCGCAAACCATCTCCGCGGCGCTCGATCGTCTGTAGCTTCGCTCCCGCACACCGCCTTCGGTGAATTGCCTTGACACCGGAGGGCGAGCCGGGGTATCAACCCGTCCATACCAATTCGAGACACAGTCCCAGTATACGGGACATCGGGAGGCGCCGCGTGGAGTACCGACTGGGGGTCCTGGCCGGCGACGGGATCGGCCCCGAGATCGTCGACGCGACCGTCCGGGTGCTGGAGGCTGTCCAGGCCGGCGACGGCCGCCTGCGTTTCACCTGGGTGCCGCTGCCCATCGGCTGGGAGGCGATCCGCGCCTACGGCGTGGCGACGCCCGAGTCCACGGTCCAGGCCCTGGAGACGTGCGACGGGTGGATCATGGGGCCGCACGATTCCGTGTCCTATCCGGAGGCGGAGCGCGAGAAGCGCAACCCCAGCGGCGAGCTGCGACATCACTTCGACCTGTACGCGAACATCCGGCCGGCCCGCGCCTTCCCCGGTCTGCGCGCGGCGTGTCCCCGGATGGACCTGGTGATCGTCCGGGAGAACACGGAGGGCCTGTACGCCGACCGGAGCATGTTTGCGGGCAGCGGGGAGCTGGTGCCCGCCAGCGACATGGTGCTGGTGGTCGGCAAAGTCACGCGCCACGCCTCGGCCCGCATCGCGCGCGCGGCCTTCGCCCTGGCCCGCGAGCGCCGGAAGCGGCTGGCCATCGTGCACAAGGCCAACGTGCTGCGAAAGGCCTACGGGCTGTTCCTGGAGACGTGCCGGGAGGTGGGGAGAGACTTCCCCGACGTGGCGATCGAGGACTATATCGTGGACGCCATGACGGCCCACCTCGTCCGGCGCGGGGCGGACTTCGACGTGATCCTCACCACGAACATGTTCGGGGATATCCTGTCCGATCTCACCGGGGAGCTGAGCGGCAGCCTGGGGATGGCGCCGTCCATCAACGCCAGCGCGACCCGTGCCATGGCGCAGGCGGGGCACGGCTCGGCGCCCGACATCGCGGGCAAGGGCATCGCGAATCCCGTGGGCCTCATCCTTTCCGCGTCGATGCTCCTCGGATGGCTCGCGGCGGAGCGCAAGGACCCGGCGGCCGGCGAGGCGCGCCAGGCCATCGACCGGGCGATCGCCGCGGTCCTGACGGCCGGGCCGCGGACCCGGGACCTGGGCGGGACGGCCACCACCCGGCAGTTCACCGAGGCGGTCGTGCAGCAGCTGGCGCGCGCCTGATCGGCGGGCCCCGGCAGCGGAGGAGGTGCGCCGATGCGGCGGGCGGAGTGGACGGGGGCGGGGCTGTCGCTCCTCCTGGGAGTCGCCATCGCGTGGCACGCCTGGGGGATGGAGTATCTCACCTCCATCGGCCCGGGCCCGGGCTTCTTCCCGCTGTGGCTGGGGCTGCTGCTCACGGGCCTGAGCGGCGCCTGGCTGCTGTCGGCCACGTGGGGCGCGGGGGCCCGGAACGCGCGCGGCTTCTTCCCGGAATGGCGCGGTCTTCGACGGATCCTGCTCGTCACGGGCGCCATCGTCGCGGTGGGTCTGATCATGGACCTCGTCGGCTTTCGGCTCGCGATGTTCGCCTTCGTGGCATTCACCCTCACCGCGCTCGGGTGGCGGCGGTGGGGGGTGACCCTGATCCTCTCCGTTGTCCTGAGCTTCGGGGTCTACCACACCTTCACACGCTGGCTGGATGTGACGCTGCCGCAGGCGTCCATCGAGGTCCTCAAGGGCTGGGGCTTCTAGCGAGAGGGCCGGATGGACACCCTCGGCAGCGTGCTGCTCGGATTCTCGGTCGCCCTCACCCCCACGAACCTGCTCTTCGCCTTCGCGGGCTCCCTGTTCGGGACCATCGTGGGCATCCTGCCCGGCCTGGGCCCGGCGGCCGGCACGGCCCTGCTCATCCCGCTGACGTTCAAGCTGGATCCCACCGGGGCCATCATCATGCTGGCCGCGATCTACTACGGCTCGCAGTACGGCGGGACGATCACCTCGGTCCTGATGAACGTCCCCGGCGAGGCGGCCTCCGCCATCACCTGCCTGGACGGGTACCAGATGGCCAGGCAGGGGCGTGCCGGGGCCGCGCTCAGCATGGCGGCCATCGGCTCCTTCATCGGCGGCACGCTCGCCACCCTCGGGCTGGTCCTCGCCGCGCAGCCGCTGACCCGGGTGGCGCTGCGCTTCGGCCCGGTGGAGTTCTTCGCGCTCACCGTCCTCGGGATCGTGCTGGTGATGGGGCTGGCGGGCAAGTCCATGCTGAAGGCGCTCATCGTGGCGGTCTTCGGTCTGCTTATCGGCATGGTGGGCATGGATCCCACGCGGGGGTCGCCCCGATTTACCTTCGGCCTGACCGAGCTGCTGGACGGCGTGAGCTTCATCGCCGTCATCATGGGGCTGTTCGGCGTCGCCGAGGTCTTCGAGAACCTGGAAGGCGAGGAGCGGCGGATCCTGGACGCGAAGCTCGCCTCGCTGCGGCCGACGGTGCAGGACCTGAAGGCCTCGAGCGGGGCCATCGGTCGCGGAACGCTGGTCGGTTTCCTGCTCGGGCTGGTGCCCGGCATGACCGGGACGGCCAGCTCGGTCCTGGCCTACGTGGCCGAGCGCAAGGCGTCGAGGCACCCGGAGCGATTCGGCACGGGGGTGATCGAAGGCGTCGTGGGGCCCGAGACCGCGAACAACGCGCACGCCAACGCCGCGTTGATTCCGCTGTTCACCATGGGCATCCCGGCCTCGCCCTCCATCGCCGTCCTCATGGGCGCCTTCATGATGAACGGCCTGATCCCCGGCCCCCTCCTCTTCACGCAACACGCGGACGTGGCCTGGGGCGTGATTGCGAGCCTCTACGTCGGGAACGTCATCCTCCTCATCCTGAACCTGCCCCTCATTCCGCTGTGGGTCCGCTTCCTGCGCGTTCCCTACACGGTCCTGCTGTCCATCGTGCTGGCGGTCATGATCGTGGGGGCCTACACCATTCACAACACCGTGTTCGACATCTTCGTGATGCTCCTCTTCGGGGCCGTGGGCTACGCGCTCCGGAAGCTGGATTTCCCCCTGGCGCCCATCGTCCTCACCCTCATCATGGGGCCGCCCATGGAGAAATCGCTGCGCCAGTCCCTGGAGATGTCGCAGGGCGACGTGTCCATTCTCATCGCGAGCCCGATCGCCGCGAGCCTGCTGGCCGTCTCGGCGATCATCTTGCTCTCCCCCGTGCTCACCTACGCGTGGAGGCGCTGGAGCGCTCGGCAGGGCGCGTAGCGGACCTGAGCCGCCGGGGGGACCGACTGGGCGCCGGCAGCCCGGCGCAAGGAGGAGCGGACATGAGGCGCGTAGGCATCGTGGTCGTCCTGTCCCTGATGCTCATCGCTCCGGCCGTCGCACCCGCGGCGGACTTCCCGGCGAAGGGTAAGTCCATCACCATGATCCTCGGCACGAGCGCGGGCGGCTCCACCGACGTGGGGGCCCGCATCCTGGCGGCCGCCATCGAGAGGGACCTCGCGGCCAGCGGCACCCGCATCCAGATCGAGAACAAGCCGGGCGCCGGCTGGCAGATCGGCCTCACGGCCCTCGCGCGCTCGCGGCCGGACGGCTACACCATCGGGTTCACGATCCTGCCGCAGACGATCACCAATTACCTGGACCCCGAGCGGAAGGCCGTCTTCGACCGGAAGTCCTTCCAGCCCCTGGGCATGCAGGTGGTGGATCCCGGCGTGGTTGCCGTCAAGGCCAGCAGCCCGTACAAGACCCTGCAGGACGTGATCGAGGCGGCCAAGGCCGCCCCCGGGAAGCTGAAGGCCTCGGCCACCGGCATCCTGAGCGACGACCACCTGGCCGTCCTGCAGCTCCAGCGGCTGACGGGCGCGCGGTTCGCCATCGTGCAGTTCGACGGCTCGGCGAAGGCCATGACCGCCCTGCTGGGCGGCCACACCGACGTCTACTTCGGGAACATCGGCGACACGTTCCCCCAGGCCAAGGCCGGCGAGGTGCGGGTCCTGGGGGTGATGGACGACGACGAGAGCAAGTTCCTGCCGGGCAAGACCACGTTCTCCCAGGGCATCAAGCTGGAGTCCTCCTCCTCGCGCGGCCTCTCGGCGCCCGCGGGCACGCCCAAGGAGGTGGTGGACGCTCTGGCCGCCATCATCAAGAAGGCGGTCGCCGACCCCGAGCACCTGAAGAAGATGGAAGAGCAGGGGCTGACCGTGCGCTACATGGATCCGGCCCGCATGGAGAAGTACTGGGGCGAGATGGAGGAGCAGATCAAGCCCCTGATGAGCATTGCCAAGGAGAAGTAGGCGCCGGCAGAGATGGATCTGCCCGGCGTCTCATGCGCCGGCGGCAGCGGCCGGGGTGTGCCGGCCATGGCTGCTGCCGGCGCGGGTGACGGGGGGAACGGCGTGGGAGCGGCTCCAGGGTACGTCGCGGCGGCGGCGCTGCGGGAGTTCTGTACGGCGGTGTTCCAGGGGCTGGGGCTGCCGGGGGCGGAGGCCTTCCTGGTGGGAGCCTGCCTGGTCCGGGCGAACCTCCGCGGCCTGGACAGTCACGGGGTGCCCCGCATCCCCATCTACGCCAAGCGGCTGCGGCTCGGCCTGGTCAATCCCCGGCCCACCCTCGCGGTCAAGGCGGCCGCGCCGGCCGCCGTGCACGTCGACGGCGACGACGGCATGGGCATGGTGGTGGGGACCGAGGCGATGGCGCATGCGGTGCGGCTCGCGCGCACCACGGGCGTGGGCCTGTCATGAAGAAGGTGAGCGTCCCCTACGGCAGGGCCAGTGTGGAGCTCGCCGTCCCGGACGGCGCAGCCGTCGCGTATCCCCGCCAGCGTGCCGCCGTGCCCGACGTCGGCGCCGAGATCCGGCGCGCGGTCGCCTCGCCGATCGGCAGCGCCCCGCTGCAGCAGCTGGCCGCAGGCAAGCGCGACGCCGTGGTCGTCGTGAATGACATCACCCGCCCCGCCCCCAGCCGGGACATGCTCGCGGCCATCCTGGAGGAGCTGGGAGCCGCCGGCATCCCGGAAGGGCGGGTGACCGTCGTCGTGGCCACCGGCAACCACCGCCCGAACTCGCCGGCGGAGATCGCCGGGATGATCGGCGACGATTTCGCCCGGCGACTTCGCGTCGTGAACCATGCCTGCGAGGATGCCGGCGCGCTCGTCGCGGTGTCCGCGCCGGGCGTGGACATCCCGGTCCGCGTCAACCGGCACGTGGCCGAGGCGTCCGTCCGCATCCTGACCGGCCTCATCGCGCCCCACCAGGCGGCGGGCTACAGCGGCGGGCGGAAGAGCCTGTGCCCCGGCGTGGCGGCCCTGGAGACCATCGCCCGGCAGCACTCCTTCCCCATCCGTCCCTACGAGCCGGCCATGGGCTGGATGAAGGGGAATCCGTTCCACGAGGTGGCCGTGGCGGTGGCGCGGGCGGTCGGCGTGGACTTCATCGTCAACGTGGTCAAGAACTGCACGGGCGGGGTGGTGCACGCGGTGGCCGGCGAGCTGGAGGCGGCGCACGAGGCGGGCGTGGCCGTCTGCGAGGAGAGCTGGGTCGCCGCCGTGCCGCGGAGGTACGACGTGGTGATCGTCACCCCGGGCGGTTTCCCGCGGGACATCGACCTGCACCAGGCGCAGAAGGCCATGTCCACGGCCGAGCTGGTCGCCGCCCAGGGCGGCGTGATCGTCCTGCTGGCGGCCTGTGCCGACGGGATCGGCAGGTTCGCCGCGTGGATGAAGGGGGCCGCCAGCCCCCAGGCGGTGATCGACCGCTTCCGCCGCGAGGGCTTCACGCGCGAGCACTCCTCGAAGGCCTTCATGTGCGCACGGGCGCTGGCCAAGCACCGGGTGGTAGTGGCCTGCGACGGCATCGCGCGGGCCGAGCTGGAAGCCATGTTCTTCGCGCCCGCCGCCAGCCCGCAAGCCGCCGTGGACCAGGCGCTCCGCGCCAAGCCCGGCGGCAGCGTCCTGGTGCTCCCCTACGCCGTGGACTGCGTGCCGAAGGTCGCCTGACCGGATTCGCGGCCACCCGGTCCCCCGCCCGATCTCCCCGGCGCCGTCGCGGGAATGTCCTGCCAATCGGTCACCGCTCGCCGCCCGTGTTCCGCGGAGCGCGGGCACATGCTAGGTTGGCGGCCACGCCGGAAACGTGGAGGCCCGGGAAACCGCCGAACGAAGCACTCGTGGAGGAGGCACCGTGATCTTTGAACGGTTGGACGCGCTGGAGGTCAAGGTACGGGAGACCCTGGCCGAGCTGGGCCAGCTTCGCAGCCTGCGGGAGCAGCTGGAGGACAAGCTGCGCGCCGCCGAGGCGCGGCTCGCGGAGCGCGACACGGAGCTGGAGCTCCTGCGGAAGGAGCGCGAGGACGCGCGCGCCCGGGTCGAGGCGATGCTCTGGGAGATCGAGCAGGCCCGGGCGCCTCAGGGCGCGGAGGCCCCGGCCGTCAGCCGCGGCGACAACGGCCAGTCCCGGGCCACGCGCTCAGCGTGAACCGCCAAGACGCCGAGCGCGCCCAGGCTCGGTCTGTTCATCCTGGGCCCCTCAATTCTTGGCGATCTTGGCGACCCGTTCTTGGGGGGAGAGGAGGAGGCGGCGTGGTGCTCAAGGATCGGGTGGCGCTGGTGACCGGCGCCTCGCGGGGAATCGGCGCGGCCACGGCGGAGGTGCTGGCGGAGCGGGGGGCGCGGGTCGCGGTGAGCGCCCGCACCGTGGCCGACCTCCAGCAGGTGGCCGCCCGGGTGCAGGGGGCCGGGGGGCAGGCGCTGGTCGTGCCCTGCGATGTGCTGGACCAGGGTCAGGTCGAGGCCATGGTCACGCAGGTGGTGGAGACCTGGGGGCGGCTGGACATCCTGGTGAACAACGCCGGCCTCGGCACGCCCACGCAGCCGGTGGAGACCATCAACCCGGCCGACTGGGATGCCACCGTCGCCCTCAACCTCAAGTCCGCCTTCCTCTGCGTGCGGGCCGCGGTCCCCGTGATGAAGGCCCAGAAGTACGGGCGCATCGTGAACGTCTCGTCCTTCGCCGGCCGCAACTTCAGCCGGATCTCGGGGCCGCAGTACAGCGCGGCCAAGGCCGGCCTCCTGGCGTTCACGAAGCACATGGCGGTCGAGCTGGGCCCCTTCGGCATCTGCTCCAACAGTGTGGCCCCCAGCATCGTGCTGACCGCGCGGGTCAAGGCGAAGTGGGAGGCGCGGACGCCCGAGGAGCGGGAGCGCATCCTGGAGGCGCTCCCGCTCCGCCGCCTGGCCCAGCCGGTCGAGGTCGCCACGGTCATCGCCTTCCTGGCCTCGGACGACGCCAGCTACGTCAACGGCGTCTGCATCGACGTCAACGGCGGGAGCTACATGGTGTGAGGGGGACCCCGAGAGGACCTTCACCACGAAGTCGTCAGGGGCCGCTTCGCCCACCCGCGCCGCATGAGAAGGCCCCTCGACTCCGCTCCCCGACGCTCGGGGCGAACGGGCCTTTCCGAAACCCGTCGCGGCTCGGCGTCTCTGCGTGAGACCGTGGTGTTCTTCGTGCCCTTCGTGGTCTTCGTGGTGCGTGGCCTCAATCCGCGTCTTCGCTGGTGAACTGCAGGCGGCGGGCGCGGTACTGCTGCCAGAGGCCGCGGGCGATCACGGCGAAGGCCAGGCACATGAAGGCCAGGGCGATCGGCCGGCTGAAGAAGACGGCGTAGGAGCCGCGCGAGATGGCGAGCGACTGCTTGAGCGCGATCTCGAGCGGCTGCGACAGGATCACGGCCAGCACCACGGGCGCCAGCGGGTAGCCGAACTTCCGCATGCCGTAGCCGATCACCCCGAACCCCAGGGCCACCCAGATGTCGAACAGCAGGTACCGCACGCTGTAGGCGCCGATCAGGGAGAAGACCACGATCAGGGGGCCGAGGATCGGGAACGGGATGAAGGCGATCCGGGCCCAGAAGCCGACCAGCGGGAGGTTCAGCACCAGGAGCATGACGTTGCCGATGTACATGCTGGCGATGGCGGACCAGACCAGCTGCGGCTGGTCCGTCCACAGGCGGGGCCCGGGCTGCAGGCCGTACATCATGAGCGCGCCCAGCAGCATGGCGAGCGTCGGCCCGGGCGGAATGCCGAACGCCAGCAGGGGGATGAACTGGCTGCTCGAGCCGGCGTTGTTGGCCGCCTCGGGCCCGGCCACGCCCTCCATGGCCCCCCGGCCGAATCGCTCCGGCTTGCGGGCGCAGCGCTTCTCCAGGTCGTAGGCCACGAAGGTGGAGACGGCCGGCCCGCAGCCCGGCAGCAGCCCCAGGAAGAAGCCCACCGCCGAGCCCCGCAGCATGCTGCGCCAGGTCTCCCGGATATCCCGCCAGGAGGGCAGCCAGTCGACGACCCGCGTGTCGTAGATGCGGCTGATCTCCCGCTCCACGTTCACCAGCACCTCGCCGAACGCGAACAGCCCGATGACCACGGCCACGAAGTTCACGCCGGCGATCAGCGTGGAGGAGCCGAAGGTGAGGCGCGTGGTGCCGGTGAAGGGATCCATGCCGATCAGGCTCACCAGCAGGCCCAGGCCCATCCCCGCCAGGCCCTTGAGCAGCGCCGTCTCCGACAGGCTGATGACCAGGGAGAGGGCCATGAACATGAGGGCGAAGTACTCGGGCGGGCCGAAGGCCAGCGCGACCCCCGCCAGGACGGGCGCGAAGAAGGTGACGCCGACCAGGCTCAGCGTGCCGGCCACGAAGGAGCCGATGGCCGCGATCCCGAGCGCCGGCCCGGCCCGGCCCTGCTTGGCCAGCTCGTAGCCGTCCAGGGCCGTGGGCACCGAGGCGGCCTCCCCGGGAATGTTCACGACGACCGCCGTCGTGGAGCCGCCGTACATGGCGCCGTAGTAGATCGCGGCCATCATGATGATGGCCGGGGTCGGGGGCAGGACCGTCGTGAGCGGCAGCAGGATGGCGATGCCCGAGGTCGGGCCGATCCCGGGCAGGACCCCGACCAGGGTCCCGATGAAGCAGCCGGCGAAGGCGAAGAGCAGGTTGGTCGGCGTGAGGGCGCTGGCGAATCCCTGGAGCAGCAGGTCCCAGGAGAAGAGCATGCGCTAGCTCCCCGGGTACCCCGGCCGGGCGCCGCGGGTCATTGCAGGTACTCGAGCAGGCCCAGCGGGAAGGTGAGCTCCAGGAGCTGCATGAACACGTAGTACACGGCCGTCCCGGCGAGCGCGCCCCCCAGCAGGGTGACCCAGGCCGGGTACCGGCCCAGGTACCAGGCGTGGAAGGCGACGAACGCGGCGGTCGCGAGCGGAAAGCCCAGCGGCTCGATCAGCAGGGCGTAGGCGGGGAGGGCGCCGGCCGTGACGAGCAGCCGGCGCACCCCCACCCGGCTCGGCCACGGGATGCGCACCGGCTCTCCCCGGTACCGCCAACCGGCGTGCGCGATCCCGGCGCCGGCCAGCACCATGACCCAGCCGACCAGGGAGGGGAGCGTGCGCGGGTCGAGGCTCTCCCCGGGCATGGCCTTGATGCTGCGCGAGGCCAGCAGGGCGACGGCCCCGAGCAGCGCGACGAGCCCGCCGGTGACCAGGTCCGCCGATCGCAGGGTCCGCACGCCGTCCGGCCCTACTTCTTCTTGATGTCGGCGTTCCGCAGGGCCTCGACCCAGAACTTCTGCTGGCGGGCGACCTCGGCCTGGAACTGCTCGTGGTTGAGCGCCCGCGAGACGAAGCCCTCCCGCGTCATGTGGGCCACCACCTCAGGCGAGTTCGTGATGTCCACGAACGCCTTCTCCAGCTTCCGCAGCGCGTACTCCGGCGCGCCGGCCGGCAGGGCCACGCCCCGCGAGACGCCCGCGTCGTAGTCGAAGCCCTGCTCCTTGAAGGTCGGGACGTCGGGCCGGCCGGGGAAGCGCTCCTTGGCGGCGATGGCCAGCACGTGGAGCTGGTCCTGCATGCGCACCATGTCGTCGCTGTACGGGATGGCCACATCCACGTGCCCGCCCAGCAGGTTCGTGATCAGGGAGGCGGTCCCCGTGTGCGGCACGAACTGCGTCTGGATGCCGGCGTCCTTCTGGAAGTTCAGCGCCATGATGTGGGTGATGGACCAGAGCGCCACGCCGCCGACGCTCAGCTTGCCCGGGCTGGCCTTCGCCGCGGCGATGAAGTCCTTGAGCGTCTTGTAGGGGCTATCCTTCCGTGCGGCCAGGACCAGGGGGGTGTACTGGAAGTCGCAGATCGGCAGGAACTGCTCCGTCTTGTAACCCACGTCCTGGAGGATCGGCTGGGTGACGATGGTGGGCAGGTTCGTGCCCACGATGCTGTAGCCGTCCGGCCGGCTCCGCACGAACTGCGACCAGCCGACCGCGCCGCCGCCCCCGACCTTGTAGTCGATCACGACCTTCTGGCCCAGCATCTTCTCGAGGAGCGGCTGCTGGAGGCGCGCCGTCCGGTCGGACTGCCCGCCTGGATCCCAGACGACCAGGTAGCTGATGGGCTTGGTGGGATACCGGTCCCCCTCCCCGCGGGTCCCGCACTCCCCCGCCACCGCCATGGCCACGATCCCGAACGCGACGAGCGCCGCAGCAACGCCTCTGGTTCGCATGGCCGTTGTACCTCCCGGTGACTCCGAGTGGGCAGGTCCGACGTCCGGATGCGGGGCCCGGCGCCGCGCGTCAGGCCCCCGGGATGTGCATGCCTCCTCCTCGACCTCGCCGGCCGG
>JBHGAX010000429.1:0-3066 GCA_041946635.1 Methylomirabilales bacterium (SeqCode) | reverse complement strand
GTCCGGCCTTTCCGCCCTGTGCCCTTTGGGCCTTCTTGTGGCTACCGTCCGGTCGTTACCCGTGCTGCTTCATCAGCTCGTCCAGCACCTGCCGGTCCACCACTTCCTTCTCCAGCAGGAGCTTGGCCAGGGCCTCCAGCGCCGGGCGGCGCTTGCCCAGGGTCTCGCGCACCCGCGCGTGCGCCGCGCCCAGGATCTTCCGGATCTCCTCGTCGATGGCCTGCGCCGTCCGCTCGCTGTACTCGCGCTGACCCGGCATCACGGCGGCCTGGACGTTCAGGAACGTGTGCCGCGGCTCCTCGAAGGTCGCCAGGCCCAGCTGCTCGCTCATGCCGTACTGGGTGACCATGAGGCGCGCCATGTCCGTCGCCCGCTGCAGGTCGTTCTGCGCGCCCGTGGAGATGTCGCCGAAGACCAGCTCCTCCGCCACGCGGCCGCCCAGCAGGACGTCGATCCGGTCGAGCAGCTCCCCCTTGCGGAGCAGGTAGCGGTCCTCGGTGGGGAGCTGCATGGTGTAGCCGAGCGCCGCGATGCCGCGGGGAATGATGGAGATCTTGGACACCTTGTCCACGTGCGGCCGCGACTCCGCCACCAGCGCGTGCCCGGCCTCGTGGTAGGCCACGGTCTCCTTCTCCACCGGGTTCATGACCCGCGTCTTGCGCTCCAGCCCCGCCACGATGCGGTCGGCCGCCTCGTCGAAGTCGGCCATCTCGACCAGGCTCTTGCCCTTGCGGGCGGCGAGGAGCGCCGCCTCGTTCACCAGGTTCGCGAGGTCCGCGCCCACGAAGCCGGGGGTGCGGGCGGCCACGCGCCCCAGGTCCACGTCGGGACCCAGCTTCACGTTCTTCACGTGCACCCGCAGGATCTTCTCCCGGCCCTTGAGGTCCGGCCGGTCGATGACCACGCGCCGGTCGAAGCGGCCGGGGCGCAGGAGGGCGGGGTCGAGGATCTCCGGCCGGTTGGTGGCCGCCATGATGATGACCCCCCGGTTGCTGTCGAAGCCGTCCATCTCCACCAGGAGCTGGTTCAGCGTCTGCTCGCGCTCGTCGTGGCCGCCCATGGGGTTCAGGCCGCGGGCCTTGCCCAGCGCGTCCAGCTCGTCGATGAAGATGATGGCGGGGGCGCGCTGCTGCGCCTGCTGGAACAGGTCGCGCACCCGTGCGGCCCCCAGGCCCACGAACATCTCCACGAAGTCCGAGCCGCTGATGCTGAAGAAGGGCACGCCCGCCTCGCCGGCCACGGCCTTGGCCAGCAGCGTCTTGCCGGTGCCCGGCGCCCCCATGAGCAGCACGCCCTTCGGGATCTTGCCGCCCAGCCGCCGGTAGCGCTCCGGGTTCTTCAGGAACGAGACGATCTCCTCCAGCTCCCCGCGGGCCTCGTCGATGCCCGCCACGTCCTCGAAGGTGACGCCGGTCTGCTTCTCCACGTAGACCCGCGCCTTGCTCTTGCCCAGCGCCATGACGCCGCTGGCGGCGCCCATGCGCCGCATGAAGAACATCCAGATGCCGACGAAGATCAGCGCGGGGAGGATCCAGGAGAGCAGGGTCGTGAACCAGGTGCTCTCCGGCCGGCCGGCGAACTTGATGTTGGCCGCCTCCAGATCCTGGATGAGCGAGGGGTCGCTCACCCGCACGCTCACGAAGCGGTGCGGCGCCGAGCCCTTCTTCAGCTCCTCGGCCCTCGCCCTGGGCAGGACGTTTTCCAGGCCGTCCACCTTGAGCGTGCCGGAAGCGGTGCGCTCCCCGAGGCTCACGTCCTCCACCTTGCCCGCCCGCACCAGCGTCTTGAACTCGCTGTAGGTGATGGTCTCCGTGTGGGCGTCGAGGATGAGGCTCTCGATCAGGAGCAGGATCAGAAAGGCGCCGACGAAGTACCAGATGGAGAACTGCTGCTGTTTGGGTTCCATGGCATCACCCCGGACGGCTTTCCTGGTTGGGTTGCGTCTCCCTCCGGGAAACGGATGCCGGAGGGACTTCCGCCGCCGGTCCATTATTGCCCCTGCACCCTGCGGCTGGCAATCCCCGCACCGCCGCCCTCCGCCGGCGCGCGGCGCTGCGGCGCCCAGGGATCCCGGTGATGCGAGTCGGCCAAGATGCGATGGGGACTCCCGCCCGAGCTAGCCGGCGATTCAGCCGGGCGATTTCCGCACCGAGGAGGAAGATCAGGATGGGCGCCGGGAGCCGGCGCGCGGCGGGCGCCGTTCCAGGAACCGGTGCGCGAGCGCCTCCGACTGGGAGGGCGAGAGCATGTAGCGCCGGGCGGCGCGGTCAATCAGGTCCAGACGGTTGGCCCGCGGATGCTCCCGCAGCTCGCCGGCGATCCAGTCCATGGCACGCTTCAGGGCAGTCTCCGCGTCGTTCATCCCGCGCCTCCGCGAGCGACCGCGCCGGCGGGCGTCACCCCCGTCCAGGCTCCCTGGCTGCCGGCGACTTCGGGCGCCTCCGCGGACGTCGCCGGAGCAGCCGCCGGAAGAACCGCCCTTCGTCGCCGGGCGGGCGGGGCGGGCGACTCCATGCCCGCCACATCTTCCACCGCTCTCGCACGAAGCGCGTGACGGGGTGCGAGGAGCCGGCCACGGCGACGCCCGCGAGGAAGACGGGCAGGCCCGGGATGACGGGCAGGAGCGTGCCCAGCACGCCGATCAGCATGAGGGCGGTGCCCAGGATGAGACGGAAGAGGCTCCAGGTCGTGTACAGCATGGTCCTGCCGTGCCCGCGATTCGCCCTTCGCCCCAGTATAGCGGCCGAGCGCGGCCGCGCCAATTCGCCCGCGCCGCCGGCCGCGGGCGAAGGTCCGCCGCTCCGCACATTCGCAGCAAGTCGGATCGCGGCGACGAAACCGGGTTGACCGGCGGGGGGTATCTTGGCTAGCCTCCCCGGCACACAGGGAGGTGCTGCATGCTGAGCGTCCCGCTCGCCTTCATGGCCTCGCTCGTCGCCATGTATGGATACGTCTGCCGCTTCGATCAGGCCGTGGACATCGTGGTGAAGTACATGATGTCCGGCCCCTTCCTCGTCTTCTTCCACACGGCCTCGACCGTCCTGTTCTCGCGTCTGGTCCCCGGCG
>JBHGAX010000428.1:0-3066 GCA_041946635.1 Methylomirabilales bacterium (SeqCode) | reverse complement strand
GCAGCCGCCGATTCCGGCCGGCATGGTCTGGAACATGGTGTACGACCCGTCGCGGTTCGATCCGGCCGGGCGGCGCGGGACGGTCGGGCCCATCCAGGCGGAGGAGATGTGGAGGCGGCTCGCGGCGTTCCTGGGGGAGATGGTGCCGGTGGCCGAGGAGGCGGGCGTCACGCTGGCGCTCCACCCCGATGATCCGCCCCTCCCGGTCCTCCGCGGGGCGGCTCGCCTGGTCTATCACCCGGACCTCTTTCAGCGCGTCATGGACCTTGCGCCCAGCCGGCGAAACGCCATAGACTTCTGCGTGGGCACGGTGTCGGAGATGCCGGGCGCCGACGTGTACGAGGCGGTGGACCGCTACAGCCGCGCGGGCCGGATCGCCTATGTCCACCTGCGCAACGTGCGGGGCCAGGCGCCACGCTACCACGAGACGTTCGTGGACGAGGGCGACACGGACATGCTGCGGGTGCTGCGCATCCTGCACGGCAACGGCTTCGACGGCGTCGTCATCCCCGATCACGCGCCGCTCCTGGACTGCCCCGCGCCCTGGCACGCCGGCATGGCCTACACGCTGGGCTGGATGCGGGCCGCCATCGCGGCGGTCCAGCGGGAAGAGCGGTGCGGGTAGAGCGTTGCGGGAAGACCATTGCGGGGGCATGAAGCCTTGCTGACCTCCGGCCCCTGACCTCCGGCTCCAACCTCGTTCTCCGCCATGTGCGCCGACCTCGGACCTCGGACCTCGGACCTCGGACTTCTCCACTCGGACCGGCTTACCCTGCGTCCTCTCCGCCTGGAGGACGCGCCGGAGTTCGTGCGGTTGCTGGGCGAGGACTACGAGGCGGTGTCCATGATGTCCCACATGCCCTGGCCCTGTACCGAGCAGGCGGCCCAGGGGTGGATCCTCATGGGCTTCCACTCCGGCGCGCGCGTGTTCGCGATCCTCCAGCGGGAGGACGGCTGCTTCGTGGGCGCGGTCGGCTTCGGGGGCAGCCCGGTGCGCCCCGCGGTGGGCTACTGGGTCGGCCGGCCCTACTGGAGCCGCGGCTACGCCACGGAGGCGCTGCGCCTGGTCCTCGACTACGCCAGGGCCGGCGGCGCCAAGTCCGTGGAGGCCGAGACGTTCCCCGAGAACAAGGCGTCCGAGCGCGTCCTGAAGAAGTGCGGCTTCCGGCGGACGGGCAAGGCCCGGCGGGACTGCCCCGCCCGCGGCGGGGTCAAGGACGTGGTGGTCTGGGGCCTCGACTTCTGACTCCCCCTCGTCCGGCTCGCAGTCGTCCAATGGACAAATTCTCCAAGAAACACGGGCATTTAGAATCAAAGCGGGTTGACGCGCTCCTCTTAATGCCGTGAAGTAGAGGCGGGCAAAAGCGGTAACTCGATCGGAAATTTCGGCGGGGAGGAGAGGCGCTCATGGTTGAGGTGTTGACCACACGGGAAGCGCTGCGGCTGCAGAACGCGGCGCTGTTCCGGCAAGATTGCTACATCGACGGGGCCTGGGTAGCGGCGGACAGCGGGGCGACCATTCCAGTCACGAACCCGGCGACCGGCGAGCAGATCGGCACGGTGCCGAAGATGGGCGCGGCCGAGACGCGGCGGGCGGTCGAGGCGGCCGAGCGCGCCTGGCCGGCCTGGCGGGCCAAGACCGCCAAGGAGCGGGCCGTGCTCCTGCGGCGCTGGTACGACCTGATGATGGCGAACCAGGAGGACCTCGCGCTCCTGATGACGACCGAGCAGGGCAAGCCGCTCGCGGAGTCGCGCGGCGAGATCGCGTACGCCGCTGCCTTCATCGAGTGGTTCGCCGAGGAGGGCAAGCGCGTCTACGGCGACGTGATTCCCCAGCACCAGGCCGACAAGCGGCTGCTCACCCTCAAGCAGCCGGTGGGCGTCTGCGCCGCCATCACGCCCTGGAACTTCCCGGCCGCCATGATCACCCGGAAGCTGGCGCCCGCCCTGGCGGCCGGCTGCACCATGGTCATCAAGCCGGCCACGCAGACCCCCTTCTCGGCGCTCGCGCTCGCGGCCCTGGCGGAGCTGGCGGGCATCCCGCAGGGCGTCGTCCACGTGATCACCGGACCGGCCAAGGAGATCGGCGGCGAGCTGACCGCGAATCCCCGCGTGCGGAAGGTCACGTTCACCGGCTCCACGGAGGTCGGCCGCCTGCTGATGCGCCAGAGCGCCGAGACGGTCAAGAAGATCTCGCTGGAGCTGGGCGGCAACGCCCCGTTCCTGGTCTTCGACGATGCCGACCTGGACCTCGCCGTGGAGGGCGCCATCCAGTCCAAGTACCGGAACGCGGGCCAGACCTGCGTGTGCGCCAACCGCATCCTGGTGCACGCGGGCGTCTACGACGTGTTCGCGGAGAAGCTGGCTGCCCGCGCCCGGGCGATGAAGGTCGGCCCCGGCACCGAGGTGGGCGTGCAGATCGGGCCCCTCATCGACGACAAGGCGGTGGCCAAGGTCGCGGAGCACATCTCCGACGCGGTCAGCAAGGGCGCGAAGGTGGCGGTGGGGGGCAAGCGCCACGGGCTGGGCGGGCTGTTCTTCGAGCCCACGGTCCTCACCGACGTGACGGACCGGATGCGCATCTTCCGCGAGGAGACCTTCGGTCCCGTCGCCCCCCTCTTCAAGTTCCACTCGGAGGAGGAGGCCATCGCCATGGCGAACGACAGCGAGTTCGGCCTGGCGAGCTACTTCTACGCGCGCGACGTGGGCCGCGTGTGGCGCGTGGCGGAGGGCCTGGAGTCGGGCATCGTGGGCGTGAACACCGGCCTGATCTCCACGGAGATCGCCCCCTTCGGCGGCGTGAAGCAGTCGGGCATCGGCCGCGAGGGCGGCAAGTACGGCATCGAGGAGTTCCTGGAGGTCAAGTACGTGTGCCTGGGGGGCATGGACAGGTAACGGGGGCCGGGGGGTCAGGGTCGGGGACCGGGGAAGAGCCGTGAAGGCACGGAGAGGGCGAGCTGCGGCTCGCCCTTCGTGTTCTCGCCGGCCTATCGGGGAAACGAGAGGCGTGTGAGGCGGGCGATCAGGTCGGCGAGAAAGGACCGGAGGTCCGCCGGGGCGAAGCCG
>JBHGAX010000427.1:0-3066 GCA_041946635.1 Methylomirabilales bacterium (SeqCode) | reverse complement strand
GCCCCGCGCAGCGGGGCGGAGTCGAAGTCGCAAGACGGATTATTCACCTCTTGGTGAATGATCCGGGCTAGCGGAGTGCGCCGCAAGTCTCTCGACGTTCGCCACCCGGCGAAGGTCGGCCCCGTCCCCCGGGACATGGGCCTTCGCCGGCGTGCCGGCGGCGGGGGCGCCGGGGGGCCGAGGCGTGTTCGCGACGCGCAGCAGGAGCGCGAAAGCGGGAGGCCGTGGCGATGAGCCAAGGGCCACGAGCCATGAACGCTGCAGGGGCCGAGGATCGCGTCCTCGGCCCCTGCGTGCTGGCTTACCGGCGGGCGAACTTCTGGAAGGTGTGGGAGCCGGGGGTGACACCACCGCGGGAGACGCCGAAGGTCTCGGTCACCTCGCCCACGTACAGGTCGCCCTTCCTGTCCACCGTGAGGCAGTGCGGCGCGATGAAGTTGCCCCAGGCCTCGCGGTCGGCGCTGGTCCAGGACAGGATCACGTTCCCCTGCAGATCGAGGACGGTCACGCGGCCCGGCAGGTCGTGCCGGATCTTCCCGCTCCGGAAGGACTCCTGCCCGACCCGCCACCACAGCTCGGAGACGTAGACCAGCCCCTCCGTGTCGATGAAGACGTCGGTCGGCCGCTGGACGTGCGTCCACTCGTCCAGGTAGTTGCCCTCCAGGTCGAAGATCTGGATGCGGTCGTTCTCGCGGTCGCACACGAGCAGGCGGTTGTCCGGCGTCACCCGCAGGCTGTGCGGCAGGTGGAACTGCCCGGGGCCGGTCCCCGGCTCGCCCCAGGAGCGGACCAGCTTGCCCTGCGCCGTGAAGCGGTGCACGCGCGCGTTGCCGTAGCCGTCGGTCACGTACAGGTCGCCGTTGGGCGCAATGGCGATGTTGGTGCAGCGGTTGAAGGGCCCGGCGCCGCGCTTGATGCTCGCGATGGTCTTCCCGTCGTAGCCCGTGTCCGAGGCGACGCCCGGCGTCCCGATCGTCAGGACCTCCTTGCCGTCCGGCGTGAACTTGCGGACCATGTGGTTGCCGTCATCCACGGCGTACAGGCAGTCGTCGGGCCCGATGGTGAGGCCGTGCGTCCGCTCGGTGAACAGCCCCTCGCCCCAGGACTGCACGAAGGTGCCGTTCTCCTCGTAGACAATGACGCGTGCCTGCTTCCGCGTCAGCACGTAGACGCGGTTCCGCGAGTCCACGGACACGCCCACGACGTCCTTGTGGGTGTAGCCGGCCGGCAGCTTCTCCCAGCCCTCGATGACCTTGAATCCGGGATGCGTCGCCACACCAACCTCCTTGTGTCTGCTTTCGTTTCGATACACCCGACTCAGCCTGGCTCCATTTCAGATTGCAGATTTTCAGACCACCCTCGCCGCAGCTTCCCACGCGGTCCGCAGGTTCTTCAATCTGAAATCGGCAAATCTGAAATCAGGCCTCCGGCCCGAGCTTGCCGAGCTCGACTCCCGCCAGCCGCTCCAGCTCCTTGACCACCGCCGTCTGGTCGAGGGCGCCGAGCCCGGCGGCGCGTGCGCCGCTGTAGAGCTGCAGCGCCGTGCCGGCCACCAGCGCGGCCGCCTTCGACTCCATGGCGGACTCCACGAACAGGCGCAGATCCTTGAACATCAGGTCCATGGCGAAGCCGGGCTCGAAGTTGCCCGACAGCGCCTGCGTGCGGACGTGGTTCTCCAGCATCCAGCTCCGGCCCGAGCTGCCCTGCAGGATCGAGAACATGGTGTCGAGGCTGAGGCCCGCCTTCCGGCCGACCAGGAGCGCCTCCAGCGCCGCGACGGTGTTCACCGCCACCATGGCCTGGTTCACCAGCTTGGCGGCCTGCCCGGTCCCCGGTCCGCCGCAGTGCACGATCTTCCTGCCCACGGCCGAGAGCACGGGCCGCACGGCGTCCAGATCGGCCGCGTCGCCCCCGACCATGATGGTGAGCGTCGCCGCCTCGGCGCCCTGCGGGCCGCCGCTCACCGGGCAGTCGAGCGCCTGAATGCCATGCGCCTGCGCGGAGGCGTGAACCCGCCGCGACGTCCCGGGGTCCAGCGTGCTCAGGTCGCAGAGGTACGCCCCGGCGGGCAGGTGCGCCAGGAGACCGCCCTCGCCTTCGACGACGTCCAGGACGGCGGCCGGGTCCGGGAGACTCATGAGCACGATCGGCGCGCCGCGGCCGACAGCCGCGAGATCGGCCACCGGGGTGGCGCCGGCCTCCCCGACGACCCGCAAGGCCTCGGGGCTGCGATCAAAGGCGAGCACCGGGAATCCGGCCTTCAGCAGGTTCCGGCACATGCGCGAGCCCATGATTCCCGCACCCACCAGACCGACGGTCTGCCCCACGGCGACCTCCTTTTCCCGCTCGGGACAACCGGTGCAGGGTACACGGTTTGGCCGCAAACCAGAAGACCCGAGCGGGGTTTGGGCGGGCGGGCGGACGTAAGGGGCAGGGCTCGGGGATCAGGGGCCGGGCGCGGAGAGGAGCACAAGAAGATTGCCTGCCAGAAGCACCACTGACTCTGAAGAGCGTCAAACTCGTTGCCTGCGAAGGGTCGAGCGTGGCGGCTTCCCGCATCCGATCCATTTGACGGGCGATGGGGTGACGACTAGAATCTGCGCGTAGCTGCGAATGGAAGGGACGCGATGCGGGCACGACTCTCGACAGATCTGCACGAGGCCGACGCCGTCCCCTATTTCCTGTGGGACGACCCGATGACGGTGTCCGCCCTGCAGGAACGCCTCCGGACGGCCTCGCCGCCCGAAGCGATGCGCCTGCTCGCGAAAGTGCTCCGCGAGGCCCGCGATACCGACGTGTGGCTCTTCACCACGCCGCACCAAGTGGCGGCGCAGTGGGAGGCGCTCGCCCCCCACCTTGGCCGCCGCCGGCCCTTCTGGGAGTTCCTGCTCGGCCAGTGGCGGGAGCATGGCCTCCTCGATCGCTAACCGGCTCAGCCCGCTCCAGCGCGATCTCCTCGACGCCTTCTTCCGGCATGAGTCCCGCTTCCACCTCACCGGGGGCGCCGCGCTGGCCGCCTACTACCTCGGCCACCGCGAGACGGCCGATCTCGACCTGTTCACGGCG
>JBHGAX010000426.1:0-3082 GCA_041946635.1 Methylomirabilales bacterium (SeqCode) | reverse complement strand
CCGGTTCAAGGTTCGAGGTTCGAGGTTAGGTTCAAGGTTCGAGGTTCGCCGGCACCGGCACTCCAGACGATCTCCCTGGAGTCGAAGACCGGGCCGTCCTTGCAGACCAGCTTGTAGTGCGGGCCGGGGCCGTCCGCGTGGACCTCGATCGCGCAGCCCATGCAGGCGCCGAAGCCGCACGCCATGGTGGCCTCCACCGACGCCTGGCACGGCACGCCGTACGCGCTGGCGAGGCGGGCGACGGCCGCCAGCATCCCGGGCGGCCCGCAAGCATATACTTGGCACTCTGGCACTCTGGCGCTCCGGCCCTCGGGACTTGTGCCGGAGTGCCGGAGTGCCGGAGTGCCGTGAAACGATTGCTCCAGCAAATCCGTCACCAGCCCCCGCGCGCCGAGGCTCCCGTCCTCCGTGGCGATCCGGACCTCGCCCCCCGCCTCCTCGAAGTCCTTCACGCACAGGATGTCCTCGGAGGTCTTGCCGCCCAGGAGAACCAGGGGGCGGGGCAGAGACGGTTGCCGGTTCGAGGTTCGAGGTTCGAGGCTCTGACCGTCCATTCCGCATTCCGCATTCCGCATTCCGCACTGCCGCAGCTCCGCCGCCAGCGCCGCGATCGGCGGCACGCCGATGCCGCCGGCGACCAGGACGACCGGCTGCCCGGCCGCCGGCGGGGCGAAGTGATTGCCCAGCGGTCCGAGCACCTCCACGGCGGCTCCGGGGTCCAGCCCCGACAGGCACTGCGTCCCCACCCCCACCACCTTGTAGAGCACCTCGACGACGGCCGCCTGGCGTCCCGGGCCCAGCCGGTAGATGGAGAACGCCCGCGGCAGGAACGGCGCGTTCGCCGCGGCGGGGCGCAGCATCACGAACTGGCCCGCACGGAAGCCGGAGGCGAAGCCCGGAGCGGCCAGCCCGAGGTGGCGGTACGCGGGGGAGAGCGTCTGGTTGAAGACGACGGTGGCGCGCATGGTCAGGTGGCGTGGTACTCCTGCAGCGACTGGATGGCCATCTCGCGGACCCGGAGCGTGCGCATGGCTTCGACGGCGGCCGTGGCCGCCGCCATCGTCGTGAAGTGCGGGATGCCCTGCATGACCGCCGTGCGGCGGATCAGGTAGGAGTCCTCGCGGGCGCTCCGGCCCTCCGGGGTGTTCACGACCAGGGCCACGTCCCCGTTCTTCATGCGGTCCACGATGTGCGGGCGGACGCCCTCGTTCACCTTGAAGACGCGCTCCACCGGCAGCCCGGCCCGCTGCAGCACCTCGGCGGTCCCCTCCGTGGCGAGGAGGGTGAAGCCCAGCGAGGCGAGCCGGTTGGCCACCGGGACGACGGCCAGCTTGTCCTTCTCCCGCACGCTGACGAACGCCGCCCCGCCGCTCGGCAGCACGCCGCTCGCGGCGATCTGGGACTTGGCGAAGGCGAGGCCGAAGCCCGCGTCGATGCCCATCACCTCGCCGGTGGATTTCATCTCGGGCCCCAGCACCGCATCCACGCCGGGGAACTTGGCGAAGGGCAGCACCGCCTCCTTCACCGCCGTGTGGCTGAAGCGCCGCTCCTCCGTGAACCCGAGCTCCGCCAGCGAGGCGCCGAGCATCGCCTTGGCGGCCAGCTTGGCCAGCGGCACGCCGGTCGCCTTGCTCACGAACGGCACGGTCCGCGAGGCGCGGGGGTTCACCTCCAGCACGTACACCGTCCGGTCCTTGATGGCGAACTGGATGTTGATGAGGCCCACCACCCCCAGCTCCAGCGCCATGGCCCGCGTCTGGGCGCGGATCTCGTCCAGCAGCAGGCCGCTCACCGACCAGGGGGGCAGCGAGCAGGCCGAGTCGCCCGAGTGGATGCCCGCCTCCTCGATGTGCTCCATGATGCCGCCGATCACCACGGTCTTGCCGTCCGAGACCGCGTCCACGTCCATCTCGACGGCGTCCTCCAGGAACTTGTCCACCAGGATGGGGTGGTCCGGCGACGCCTGCACCGCCCGCGCCATGTAGTCCTTCAGGTCCGCGTCGTCGTACACGATCTCCATGGCGCGGCCGCCCAGCACGTAGGAGGGGCGCACCAGGACCGGGTAGCCGATCTGCTGGGCGATGCGGGCCGCCTGCGCGAAGGAGGTGGCGGTGCCGTTGGGCGGCTGGTTCAGGCCGAGCTTCTGCAGCAGGTGCTTGAAGCGCTCGCGGTCCTCCGCGCGGTCGATGGCGTCGGGCGGCGTCCCGAGGATCCTCACGCCGGCGCGCTGCAGCGGCACGGCCAGCTTCAGCGGCGTCTGCCCGCCGAACTGCACGATCACCCCCAGCGGCCGCTCCTTGTCCACGATGTTCAGCACGTCCTCCATGGTCAGCGGCTCGAAGTACAGCCGGTCGGCCGTGTCGTAGTCGGTCGAGACCGTCTCCGGGTTGCAGTTGACCATGATGGTCTCGTAGCCCAGCTCCTTCAGGGCGAAGACCGCGTGGACGCAGCAGTAGTCGAACTCGATGCCCTGTCCGATCCGGTTCGGGCCCGCGCCCAGGACCATGACCTTGCGGCGGTCGGTGGGCGCGGCCTCGCACTCCTCCTCGTAGGTGGAGTACAGGTAGGGGGTGTGGGCCACGAACTCCGCCGCGCAGGTGTCCACCCGCTTGTAGGTGACCTCGATGCCCATGCGCTTGCGCGCGTCGCGCACCGTCATCTCGTCGGAGCCCACCAGTTGCGCCAGCCGCCGGTCGGAGAAGCCCAGCACCTTGGCCCGCAGCATGGCCGGCCGGGTGAGCAGGCGCATGAGCGGCGAGGAGCCCTCGTGCCGACGGATCTCCTCCTCGGCCTCCACGATCTGCTGGATGTTGCCCAGGAACCAGGGATCGATGCGGGTGAGGGCGTGGATCTCGGCCAGGTCCATGCCGAGCCGCAGCGCCGAGGCGATGTGGAAGAGCCGATCGCACTTCGGCACCCGCAGGCGCTCGCGCAGCCGCTCGAGCTGCGCCTCGCGCTCGCCCGGGAGGTCGCCCGTCTTCGCCTCCAGGCCCCAGGCATCCATTTCCAGCGAGCGCACGGCCTTCTGCAGCGCCTCCTTGAAGGTGCGGCCGATGGCCATGGCCTCGCCCACCGACTTCAT
>JBHGAX010000425.1:0-3104 GCA_041946635.1 Methylomirabilales bacterium (SeqCode) | reverse complement strand
CCCACAAGAAGGACCATCACTCCCGGCGGGGCCTGCTCATGATGGTCGGCCGGCGCCGGAAACTGCTCGACTACCTCAAGATGAAGGACATCGAGCGCTACCGGAAGGTCATCGAGCAGCTGGGCATCCGCAAATGATCTCACGGACCGAACTGTCGCTGGAGGGCCGCACGCTCAGCATCGAGACCGGACGGGTGGCGAAGCAGGCCGACGGCGCCGCCTGGGTCCGCTGCGGGGACACGGTGGTGCTGGTCACCGCCGTGGCCTCCAAGGAGCCGCGCGAGGGCGTGGACTTCTTCCCGCTCACCGTGGACTACCAGGAGCGGGCCTACGCCGCCGGCAAGATCCCCGGCGGCTTCTTCAAGCGCGAGGGGCGTCCCCACGAGAAGGAGACGCTCACCTCCCGCCTGATCGACCGCCCCATCCGGCCGCTCTTTCCCAAGGGCTACCGGCAGGACGTGCAGATCATCGCCACGGTCCTCTCGGCCGACCAGGAGAACGACCCGGACGTCCTGGCGGTGGTGGGGGCCTCCGCGGCCCTCACGGTCTCGCCCATCCCCTTCCAGGGGCCCATCGGCTGCGTCCGGGTGGGCCGGCTGGACGGCCGCTTCGTGGTCAACCCCACCTACGCCCAGCTCGCCAACAGCGACATCGACGTGGTGATCGCCGGGAGCCAGGACGCCATCGTGATGGTGGAGGGCGGGGCGCGGGAGGTGGCCGAGGAGACCCTGCTGGCCGCCCTGATGCACGGCCACGCCGCGCTCCAGGGCATCATCCGCATCCAGGGCGAGCTGCGGGCGGCCCTGGGCCTGGGCCCGGTGACCTTCGCCGCCCCCGAGGTGGACGCCGACCTGAAGGCCCGCGTCGAGGCGCTCACCCGCGATCGCCTGCGCGAGATGGCGTTCGTGCCCGCCAAGGAGGAGCAGCAGGCCCGGCGCCGTGCGCTCCTGGACGAGGCCCTGGGGCTCGTGCCGGACGGCCCGGAGTCCCTGCGGGCCCAGGTGCGGTCGGTCTTCGAGGCGCTCGAGAAGCAGGAGATGCGCCGCCTGATCCTGGAGGAGGGCCGGCGCGCCGACGGGCGGGCCATCACGGAGGTGCGCCCCATCACCTGCGAGGTGGGCGTCCTGCCGCGCACGCACGGCTCCGCCCTCTTCACCCGCGGGCAGACGCAGGCCCTGGTGACCACCACGCTCGGCACCTCCGAGGACGAGCAGCGCATGGACGACCTGGAGGGCGAGACCTTCAAGCGCTTCATGCTGCACTACAACTTCCCGCCCTTCTCCGTGGGGGAGGTGCGCTTCCTGCGCGGGGCCAGCCGGCGGGACATCGGCCACGGCGCCCTGGCGGAGCGGGCCATCCAGCCGGTGCTCCCCGGGAAGGAGCAGTTCCCCTACACGGTGCGGATCGTCTCCGACATCCTGGAATCGAACGGTTCCTCCTCCATGGCCACGGTGTGCGGGGCCAGCCTCTCGCTCATGGAGGCCGGCGTGCCGGTGCGCGCCGCGGTGGCCGGCGTGGCCATGGGCCTGGTGAAGGAGGGCGACCGCTCGGTCGTGCTCACGGACATCCAGGGGCTCGAGGATCACCTGGGGGACATGGACTTCAAGGTGGCGGGGACGCGCGCGGGCGTCACCTCCATCCAGATGGACATCAAGATCGCGGGGATCACCGAGGCGGTCCTGCGCCAGGCGCTCAGCCAGGCGCACGAGGCGCGCCTCCACGTCCTGGACCTCATGGACCGCGCCATCGCGGCCCCGCGCGCCGCGCTCAGCCCGTACGCCCCGCGCATCATCTCCTTCAAGATCCCCGTGGACAAGATCCGCGAGGTGATCGGCCCCGGCGGCAAGGTGATCCGGGGGATTGTGGAGCAGACGGGCGCGAAGATCGACATCGAGGACGACGGCACGGTGGCCATCGCCTCGGTGGACGAGGCGGCCGCCCAGAAGGCCATGGACATCATCGGGAAGATCGTGGAGGTTCCCGAGGTGGGCCGGGTGTACCTGGGCAAGGTCGTGAAGATCGCGGACTTCGGCGCCTTCGTGCAGATCCTGCCGGGCACGGACGGCCTCCTGCACATCTCGCAGATCGCGCTGGAGCGCATCAAGCGGGTGGAGGACGTGCTGAAGGAAGGCGACGAGGTCATGGTGAAGGTCATCGAGGTGGACAAGTCGGGGAAGATCCGCCTCAGCCGCCGCGAGCTCCTGAAGGAGGCCGCCGAGAAGGCCGGGGGAGCGGGCGCGGCGGCCGCGCCCGCCGAGAAGGCGCCGCCGTCCGGGGAGGGCAAGCCGTCCGGCTCCGACGGTCGCCACCGGGGAGGGCGGAAGCCATCGGGAAGCTAGCCCGGGCCTTCCAGAAGGAGGTCCTGGACAACGGCATCGTGGTCCTCACCGAGCGCATGCCCCAGGTGCGTTCGGTGGCCATCGGCGTCTGGGTGAAGGTGGGGTCGCGGTTCGAGAAGGAGGAGCGGGCCGGGATCTCGCACTTCATCGAGCACCTCCTCTTCAAGGGCACCGAGTCCCGCTCCGCCGAGGACATCGCCCGCGCCATCGACGGCGTGGGCGGCACGCTGGACGCCTTCACCTCCCGCGAGAACACCTGCTTCTACGCCAAGGTCCTGGGGGAGCACCTGCCCCTGGCCGTGGACCTGCTGAGCGACCTCCTGCTGCACCCCCGCCTGGACCCCGAGGACATCGAGAAGGAGCGCCGGGTCGTCCTGGAAGAGATCAAGATGGTCGAGGACGACCCCGACGACCTGATCCACGACCTCTTCGCCGCCCAGTTCTGGAAGGGCCACCCGCTGGGCCGGCCGGTGCTCGGCAACCGCGACTCCCTGCAGCGCTTGACGCGGGAGGACGTGCTGCGGCACATGGGCGACTTCTACCAGCCGGACCGGGTGGTGGTGGCGGCGGCCGGCGACGTGCAGCACGCCCGCGTGGTGGATCTGGTGGGCAAGGCCTTCGCGGGCTGGCGGGGCCGCGCGGTGGCCGCGGACCGGTCGTCCCCGGTCTGCCATCACGAGACGCACCACGAGGAGCGCGACTCCTCGCAGCTCCACCTGGTCATCGGCGCGGAGGGCCTGCCGTACAACCACGAGCGCCGCTACGC
>JBHGAX010000424.1:0-3125 GCA_041946635.1 Methylomirabilales bacterium (SeqCode) | reverse complement strand
TGGCGGTGCACAGTCTCAGGAGAGTGACATGGCGGATGTGAGCTACCTGCAGTGGCTGGTGAAGGAAACCCCGACGACCTGGTGGCACGACTCGGCCGATCCGGACGAGCTGCAGCAGGGGCTCGCGCAGGGCGCCACGGGCGTCACCACGAACCCGCTGCTCACCGCCCGCACGCTGCGGGGCCGGCCGGAGATCTGGTCGGACGCGCGCCAGGGCCTGGCGGCCGATCTCTCCGGCGAGCGGAAGGCCGAGGCGCTGATGCGCGGCGTGGTGACGCGGGCCGCCGCGATGCTCCTGCCCCAGCACGAGGCGACCCAGGGGCGACTGGGCTACGTCTGCGGCCAGGTGAACCCCGCCCGGGCGGGAGACCGGGAGGCGATGCTGGCCATGGCGCGGCGCTACCGGGCCTGGGCGCCCAACATCGCGGTGAAGCTCCCCGCCACGGCGGCCGCGCTGGACGTGCTGGAGGCGTGCGTGGCCGACGGGATCACCGTCACGGCCACGGTCAGCTTCACCGTGCCGCAGGTCCTCGCCGTCGCCGAGCGGCACCGGCGGGGGGCGGCGCGCGCCCGCGCGGCGGGCAAGACGCCGGGGCGCTGCTTCCCCGTCCTGATGGTGGGGCGGCTCGACGACTACCTGCGGGAGGTGGCGCAGGATCGCCGGGCGGCGGTGGAGGAGTCGGATATCCGGCAGGCCGGCCTCGCGGTGGCCAAGCGCGCCTACGCCCTGTTCCAGGAGCGCGGCTACGACTGCCTGCTGCTGCCGGCGGCGCTCCGCGGCATCTACCACATGACCGAGCTGGCCGGCGCCGAGATGGTGATGTCCATCGCCCCGAGCATCCAGCGCCTGCTGCTCGCGCCGGGCGTGCCGCGGGAAGCGCGGGTCGAGCGGCCGATCGCCCCGGACGTGATCCGGCGCCTGCAGGCCATTCCGGAGTTCGTGAGGGCCTACGAGCCGGACGGGATGGCCCCCGAGGATTTCATCACCTTCGGCCCGACGCAGCGCACGCTGGCGCAGTTCAGCGACGCCGGGTGGCTCCTCATCGAGGGCATCGCGCTGGGGTAGCGCCGGTCGGGCGGCACGCGGCGGTCCTAGCGGTCTTGCCCCTCCTGCGGGCGGACCGGCTGCGGCGGCAGGTGCTCGTAGGGGCCCACGAGGGACTCGGGCAGCTCCAGGACGCGGCGGAAGATCCCGAAGACGTTCCGGGCCACGTCCTGCACCGGCTGCGGCTTCACCTCGGGGTCCTTCAACGGCCCGGTGACGTGGAACGAGGCCACGATCAGGCTCTGCTCCTTCCCCCCCAGCAGCCAGCCGGCGATCGGGATCCTGGTGATGATGGTGTCCACCGTCTGAAACGGCTTCACTGCCACCTGCAGGTCCACGGTCTCGTCCGGCAGGTTCACCTCGCCCACCGCGTTCACCTTCATGGCCGGTGCGTCCAGCACCAGGTTCTCGGTCCGCGCCACGCCGTCCCGGATGGCGATGTCGGCGGCCAGCCGGTCGTACGGCATCCCGGAGGACACCAGGTCCGGGATCTTGAGGCTGAGGAGCTGCGCCACGTTGAGCAGCGAGAGGATGCGGGCCAGCACGGTGTGCTGCCCCAGGCGGCCCTCGCGCATCACGACCTCCAGGTTGCCGCCCAGGCTCCGCCAGAAGGCCTCCCGGTCCGCGCCGGCGCTCCGCAGGCTGCCGGTGGCCGAGAGCCGGCCGGTCACCTCGCCCTTCCCCCGGAGCGGGCCGAGCAGCTGCTCGGCGCGGGCGTTCTCCAGCGCGAAGGCCGCCGTCATGCGCCAGCCGGCCGGCTCGCGCACGACCTCGCCCGAGCCGCGGATGACGCCCCCGGCCAGGCGGCCCTGCCAGGACGGGACGGCGGTCCGCAGGCCGTCGAGCCTCACGGCGGCCTCGACGTCCTGCAGCGGGCTCTGCAGGCCGGGGACCGCGATGGTCGCCCCCTGCACCGCCGCCTGCCCGCGGATCTCGGGGGCCCGCAGCGGCCCGCGCACGGTCAGCGCGGCTCGCGCCGCGCCCGCACGCGCCTCCAGGCCGGGCAGCAGGCCCGCGACGGCCGCCAGCGGGAACTCGCCCTCGACGAGGAGGTCCGCCTGCTGGCCCTCGCCCAGGGTGCCCTGCAGGAGCACCTCCCGCGCGCCCGCGCGGATGCGCGTGGGCGGGAGCGTGAGCACGTGGTGGCGCCAGGCCGCCCGCACGGCGGCGCGGTTCTCCCAGGTGTCGCCGCCCACCACGACACGAAGGCGCGGGAAGTCCAGCTGCCCCTCGCCGGCGCGGAGGTCCGCCAGCGGCCCCTGCAGGAGGACGCGCCCGGTCCCGCGCACCGCGACCCGGTCCAGGCGGGCGCCGGCCAGGCGCAGGAGCGGCAGGAGGTCGGCCTCGGTGGCCGCGAGGTCCGCCGTGACGGTGTCCTGGACCAGGTCCAGTCCGAGCGAGAGGCGCAGCCCCTCCGCGGCCGCCTGCACCTCCAGGCCCCGGCGGCCGACCACCGCGAAGTCGGCCCGGGCGGCGCCGAAGCGAACGCCCCGGTACGCGAGGTCCGGCGAGGCGGCCCGCCCCTGGACGCGCGGCTCCTTGGTGGTGCCGGAGAGCTCCAGCCGGCCGGTGGCGCGGCCGGCCAGGCTGGCCGCGCTGAGCCAGCCCACCCGGCCGAGGTCCACGCCGTCCGTCTCCACGTGGCCGCGCAGGACGTCGCGCTCGACGTGCACCTCGCCCCTGGCGCGCTCGCCCGGCCGGCTCACCGAGATCCCCGTCACGTGGACCCCGCCGGCATCCAGGCCCACCACCGCCTGGCCGCGGTCCCAGTGGTCGCGCCAGGTCTGCACGTCCTCCATGGCCACCTCGAAGCGCCCCCCGAGCCGCCGGGGCGTGCCGGCCAGGCTGCCCTGCGCCCGGAACGCCCCCCGGATCTCCAGCCCGGGCGGCAGGTCGCCCGCCAGGTCGGCGGTGTGGCCGGCCGGCACCTCGGCGGCCAGGTCGAGGAGCAGCTCCTGCGCGGGATCCAGCCCGCGCAGCGGCGTCCGGCCGAGGGCCGTGACGCTCCCGCGCAGGATGGCGGTGGTGCGGCCGCGCCGGAGAAGCAGCCGCGGAGATGCGGCCCGGCGCGGCTCGACCT
>JBHGAX010000423.1:0-3125 GCA_041946635.1 Methylomirabilales bacterium (SeqCode) | reverse complement strand
CGGCCTTCGGCGTGCCGCCTTGCATATGGACCTTTTTGACCAGCCTATTTCTGACGGCGGGTGAGGTAGGCACCCATCCGTCTGCTCAGCCACGGCAGGATTCGCTCCACGCTCGACGCTCCACGCTCCACGGTCTCCCAGATCGCGGCTCCCCTTTGTCGACCACCTGTGCTACTGTCCCAGGATACTCCGGGCCGTGAACTCCACCATGGGAGGGGACGAGCATGGAATACCGCTGGCTCGGGAAGACCGGGTACAAGAGCAGCGTGGTGGCCTTCGGCGCCTTCGCGGTCGCGCACCTGGACCAGGCCGCAGCGGACACCGCCATTCAGACCGCGCTGGATCACGGCGTGAATCATTTCGACGTCGCGCCGACCTACGGCGACGCCGAGCTGCGCCTGCAGCCGTGGATGGGGCGCATCCGCGGCAGCATCTTCCTCGGATGCAAGACCAAGGAGCGGATGCGGGACGGGGCGAAGGCCCAGCTCAATCGCTCGCTGGAGCGGCTCGACACCGACCACGTCAACCTGTATCAGCTTCACGCGGTGGCGAAGCAGCCTGACCTCGACGCCTGCACCGCGCGCGGCGGGGCGCTGGAGGCGCTGGTGGAAGCGCGGGAGGAGGGCCTGGCGGACTTTCTCGGCATCACCAGCCACACCCACGACGCTCCCCGGACCCTGCTCGCCGCGCTGGATCGCTTCGAGTTCGACACCGTCATGTTCCCCCTGAATTTTGTCCTGTGGAGTGATCCCGATTACCGGCGGCACGCCGAGACCCTGCTGCACGTCTGCCGCGACCGCGGCGTGGGCGTGCAGGTCATCAAGACAATCGCCAAGGCCCCGTGGGAGGACCGCCCGAAGACCCTGAACACGTGGTACGAGCCGTTCACGGACCAGCCGAGCATTGACCGCGCGGTCGCCTTCAATCTCTCGCAGCCCGTGACGACGCTCTGCAGCGTGGGCGACCCCACTCTCCTCCCCTTGTTCCTGGACGCCGCCGAGCGATACCGGCCGATGGGCCAGGCCGCGCAGAAAGAGCTCCTGGAGACAGCCGGGCAGTACCGATCACCCTTCGTGGGCGCGTGGGCGTGACTCGAATGCGGCATGCAGAATGCCGCATGCGGAATGCTCGGCAGAACCGGGCGGATCACGTGTCGCGCACGTGCAGGGAGGAGCGCCGGATGCTTGCTGCTCAGCAGGATCGCGTGGCGGGTTCTTCCATTCCGCCCTCCGCAGCCCGCATTCCGCATTGCAGTTGACCATGGACATCTTCCCCCTGCTCGACGAGCTGCAGGCGCTGGCGCGGACGGGGCTGAACTTCACCGACGGCGTGTATGACCGCGAGCGCTACCAGCGGATTCTCGGGCTCGTGGCCCAGTACTACGCACAGGCGCTGGACCTCCCCGAGCCAGAGGTGCGCCAGCGCCTCTCGGGCGAGTTGGGGTACATCACGCCGAAGGTCGGGGCGGAGGCCGCCGTCTTCGACGAGGAGGGGCGGATTCTGCTGGTGCAGCGGGCCGACGACGCCCGCTGGTGCCTGCCGTGTGGATGGGTGGAGCCGAACGAGTCGCCGGAGGAGGCGGCCGTACGCGAGGCGTGGGAAGAGACGGGTCTCACGGTGAAGGTGAGGCGGCTCGTTGGTGTCTTCACCAGGAAGCCGGAACACGGGTTCGGCGTGCACACCGCGGTGGCGGTGGTGTACCTCTGCGATCGGGTGGACGGCAGCCCGAAGCTCTCGCACGAGGTGCTGGACATGGCGTACCGGCGCCTGGAGGATGTGTCGGACTGGCACGAGCTGCACGAGCGCTACGCCGCGGCCGCTCACGCGGTCTGGAAGGCAGACAGGACCACATGACCAGGGACCATGGGACCACAAGACCACTGGACCACAAGACCACGGCACCAGGGCCAGGGGCGCGGTCGAGCCCCTGTTCCTGTCGTCTTGCAGTCTTGTGGGCCTGAAGGAGCGGGCATGGACTGGGACGCGCGGTTTGCCGAGCGGATGGCGCAGGTCGCGCCGTCGCCGATCATGGCCATGATGCGGGTGCTCGGGCAGAGGCCGGTCATCAACTTCGCCACGGGGCTGCCCGATCCCGGCGGCTTTCCCGCAAAGGCGATGCGCGAGGCGGCTGCGCAGGCTCTGGAGGAGGACTGGCGCGGCGGCCTGCAGTACGGCGAGGGGGAGGGGCTGCGGCCGCTGCGGGACTGGGTCGCGGCGGACCTCGCGGCGCGGGGAGTCCCGACCGCGGGCGACGACGTCGTCATCACCAACGGGTCGCAGCAGGGCGTGGATCTGGTGGGGCGCGCGCTCCTCCAGCGGGGCGACATCGTCTTGACCGAGGATCCGACGTACCTGGCCGCCCTCCAGGTCTTCGCGTCCTTCGAGGCCACGGTGCGGCCGCTCCCCACGGATGCCGACGGCCTGGATCCCGACGCGGCGGCTCGCGCCCTGCGGCAGCCCGGGGTCAAGCTGCTCTACACGATGCCCAATCACCAGAACCCCTCGGGCATCACGCTGGCGCCCGAGCGGCGCAAGCCGATCCTGCGCGCCGCGCGGGAGGCCGGGGTCCCGATCCTGGCGGACGAGGCCTATCTGCACCTGCGCTACGAGCCGGGCGAGCCGGCCCCGCTCGCCGCCGCCGACCCCGAGGCGCCCGTCATCACGGCGGGCACCTTCAGCAAGATCATCGCGCCCGGGCTGCGCGTGGCGTGGCTGGCCGGGCCGCCGGCGGCCATGCAGCGGCTCGGCCTGCTGAAGCAGGTGACCGACCTGCACGCGAACTCCCTGACGCAGCGGATGGTCCACCGGTACCTCGCGACGGGACAGCTCCCCGAACAGGTAGCCGCCCTCCGCGTGGCGAACGGCGCGAAGCGGGACGCCTTCCTGCAGGCGCTCGAGAAACGCCTCACCGGCCTCGCCGCCTGGAGCCGCCCGGTGGGCGGGATGTTCCTGCTCCTCCGGCTGCCCAAGGGGCAGGACGCCACCGCGCTCTTGCCGGCGGCGCTGGAGCACGGGGTGGCCTACGTGCCGGGCGCCCCCTTCTTCGCCGCAGGCGGCGGCGATGAGACCATGCGGTTGAACTTCGTGAGTCCCTCGACGTCCGAGATCCCGGAGGGCGTGGAGCG
>JBHGAX010000422.1:0-3135 GCA_041946635.1 Methylomirabilales bacterium (SeqCode) | reverse complement strand
GGACCTTGCACGTTGGACGTTGGACCTGGGACCTTGGACGCGAACCTAGAACCTTGAACCGGGAACCTGTACTTCGTACAGCGTCAGACTGCTCTCGCCGTAGCGCCGTCGCCAGGACTGCCGCAGCACTCCGGCCTCGGCCGGCAGCGCCTCCTTGTGGAAGGCCTGGACGACGAGCACGGCATTGTCACCCAAAACGTCTCCGGGGGCAAGCCTCTCGACGCAGGCGCCGGCGGCGTCCTGGCCGTAGGGGGGGTCGAGGAACACGCAGTCGAACCGCTGGCCCGCCGCGGCAAGCCGGCGCAGCGCCACGGGAACGTCGGCGGCCACCACGCTGGTCCGCGCCGCCACGTCCAGCGCGCGCACGTTGTCGTGCAGGCTGGCGAGGGCCGCGCGCTCCCGCTCCACGAAGGTGGCGTGCCCGGCGCCGCGGCTCAAGGCCTCCAGGCCGATGGCCCCCGTGCCCGCGTACAGATCCAGGACCCGCGCGCCGTGGAGCCGCGGGCCGACCACGTTGAACATGGCCTGCCGCAGCAGGTCCGAGGTGGGCCGCGTCTGCGCGCCCCGCGGACTCTTCAGCCGGCGCCCCCGGTACTCCCCCGCGCTAATTCTCACAGAACTTGCACCGCAGGTTCCGTCACCCCACGCGGCCCAGGCCCAGCCTGTCGGCCCAGCGGGCCGCCATGGCGTCGCGCAGGCCGCTCCAGGGGCCGTCCAGGCCGGGCGACTCGCGGAGCGCCGCCTCCGCCTCGGCGCGGGCCTCCTCCAGGACGCGGACGTTGCCGGCCGCGCCGTCCACCGGGAAGCCTTCCAGCCCGGCCTGCCGGGTGCCGAAGAACTCCCCCGGCCCGCGCAGCGCCAGGTCCACCTCGGCCAGCTTGAAGCCGTCCCGCTCGCGCACCAGAGCCTCCAGCCGGGCCCGCGCCTCCTCGGTGACGGCCCGGCGGTCGGCGAACAGGTAGCAGCGCGCCGTCCCCGCCGACCGGCCCACGCGCCCGCGGAGCTGGTGGAGCTGGGCCAGCCCCAGGCGGTCGGCGTCCTCCACGACGATGGCCATGGCCTCCGGGACGTCCATCCCGACCTCCACCACGGTGGTGGCCACCAGCAGCCGCGCCTCTCCCCGGCGGAACCTCTCCACGGCCGCGAGCTTCTCGGCGCTGCCCAGCCGCCCGTGCACCAGCTCCACCCCGAAGCGGCCCAGCCGCCCGCGGCGGTACACCTCCGCCGTGCGGACGGCGGCCGTCAGCTCCGCGGCCGACTCCTCCACCGCCGGGCAGACCACGTATGCGCGCTCGCCGCGCGCCAGGCGGGCCAGCAGCTCCTCCTCCACCTTCGGCCGGTCGCCCTCCTCCACCCAGGTGGTGACCACGGGCTGCCGGCCGGGCGGCATGTCGTCGATCACGGTGAGGTCCAGGTCGCCGTAGAGCACGAGCGCGAGGCTCCGCGGGATGGGGGTGGCGGACATCACCAGCACGTCGGGCGCCGCCCCCTTCTGCTGCAGCGCGGCCCGCTGGAGCACGCCGAAGCGGTGCTGCTCGTCCACCACCACGAAGCCCAGCCGCCCGAAGGCCACGTCCGCCTGCACCAGCGCGTGGGTCCCCACCGCGAGGCAGGGCGCCTGGCTCGCGAGGAGCGCCAGCGCCTCGCCGCGCGCCGGGGCCGCGAGGCCCCCGTGCAGGTGGACCACCGGCACCCCGAGCGGCGCCGCCAGCGCCGCCGCGCGCTGGGCGTGCTGCGCGGCCAGGATCTCGGTGGGCGCCATCACCGCGGCCTGGTACCCGGCCCCCGCCGCGGCGAGCGCGGCCAGGAGCGCCACGATGGTCTTGCCGGAGCCGACGTCCCCCTGGAGCAGCCGCTGCATGGGCCGCGGGCGGCGCATGTCCTGGAAGATGGCGGCCAGCGCCCGCTCCTGTCCGGCCGTGAGCTGGAACGGCACCAGGGCCCGCGCCTTCTCGTGCAGCGGGCCCGGAACGGGGAAGGCGATGCCCGGCAGCCCCGTGCGCTCCGCCCGCTGCCGGAGCACCAGCAGGCTGAAGAGGAGGCAGTCGTCGAAGGCGAGGCGCCGGCGCGCGGCCTCCGCCTCGGCCAGCTCGGCCGGGCGGTGCAGCGCCCGCACGGCATCCGGGAGCGCCGGCAGCCCCCGGCGGCTGCGCACCTCGGGGGGCAGCGGATCTTCCAGCCGGGGCGCCGCGGCCTCGGCCACGTCGGCCAGGAAGCGCCGCAGGAAGCGCTGGCTGATCCCCGCCGTGAGCGGGTACACGGGCACCACGCGGCCCGCGTGGTAGGCGGCGTCGCCCGGCTCCTGGATCTCGTGCTCGGGGTTCACCATCTCGCGCGGCGGGTACGGGCTGACCCGACCGGCGAGCAGCAACGTGGCGCCCCGGCGGAACGTGCGGCTCAGGTAGGGCTGGCGATACCAGCGCACCACCAGCCTGCCCGTGGCGTCCTCCAGCAGGACCTCGCAGTAGGGGATCCCGCGGCGCGTGCGGCCGGTGCCCACGGCCTTCACCCGGCCGGCCACGCTGGCCGCCTCGCCCAGGCGCAGCCGCCCGAGCGGCACCAGCCGGCGGCGGTCCTCGTAGCGCCGCGGCGCGAGGAGGAGCGCGTCGCGCACCGTGCGGATGCCGAGACGGGCCAGCGTCCGGGCGCGCGCCGGCCCGATGCCGGGCAGGGCCTCCACGCCCAGGTCCGGCGCAAGCTGCGCAGGCGAAAGTTGGCGAGAAAGCGCTTGCCTCGGGGGGGTCAATTCAGTATAGTCGGCCGCCCAAAACGCTTCGCGCTCATGGCGCGTGGCTCATGGCTCTCGGCCAGGACCATCAGCTCCGAGCCCTGAACGGGAGCGAAGCGACCACGAGGAGGATCCGAATGCCCGCCACCCGCTGTGAGATCTGCGGCAAGGGCGCCCAGGCCGGCGCGCAGGTCAGCCACGCGCACAACGTCTCCGCGAAGAAGCGCTACCCGAACGTGCAGCGTGTCCGCGCGATCGTGAAGGGCGCCCCCCGCATCATCCACGTCTGCACGCGCTGCATCCGCTCCGGCAAGGTCGAGAAGGCCGCCTGACCCGGCCGCTGAAAAAGGCCCAGCTGCGGAGACCCATCCTTCGGACGGGTACCCCGCGCGCCTCGGCAGTCGCCC
>JBHGAX010000421.1:0-3174 GCA_041946635.1 Methylomirabilales bacterium (SeqCode) | reverse complement strand
GGACCGGAAGGACACTGGATGCCGCAGGCAGGGATTGAGCCAGAGCCGTCTCTGCGATCTCTGCGCCTGCGGTTCATGATTTACGGAGGTGACATGTCCCGCATGACCGGTGCTCGCTTCATCGCCGAGAGCCTCAAGGGCTACGGCGTCACGCACGTGTTCTTCGTGGAGGCCATCCTCCGCCGGGCGCTCGTGGAGATGGAGGCGCTCGGGATCCGGCGGGTCCTCACGCACTCCGAGAAGGCCGCGGCCTACATGGCGGACGGCTACGCCAGGGCGGCCCGTCGCCCGGGCGTCTGCATGGCCCAGTCGGTGGGCGCGGCAAACCTCGCCTCGGGCCTGCAGGAGCCGTTCCTGGGCGCCGCGCCCGTCGTGGCGCTCACCGGCCGCAAGAGCCTGCCCGCGCAGTACCGGAACGCCTACCAGGAGGTGCTCCACGCCCCGCTCTTCGCGCCCGTGACCAAGTACAACGTGGCGGTGGACGCGCCTGTGCAGCTGCCCTACCTGCTCCGGCAGGCGTTCCGGGAGGCCACGACCGGCTGCCCGGGCCCGGCCCACCTCGACCTCCTGGGGCACCAGGGCCACCTCATCGAGGACGCCGAGCTGGACGCCGCCGTGCTGCCCGAGGCGGCCCACGCGCGCATCCCGGCCTATCGCCCCTCCGCCGAGCCGGCGCTGGTGGCCGAGGCCGCGCATGTCCTGGCCCGGGCCCGGCGGCCGGTGATCGTGGCCGGCGGGGGCGCCGCCGTCTCGGGCGCCGGCTGGGAGATCCAGGAGCTGGCGGAGCGGCTGGCCGTCCCGGTCGCCACGTCGCTCAACGGGAAGGAGACGCTCCTGGAGACGCACCGGCTGAACGTGGGGGTGGTCGGCCGCTACTCGCGCTGGTGCGCCAACAAGATCGTGGCGGAGGCGGACCTGGTGCTCTACGTCGGCTCCAACACCGGGGATCACGTCACCAACGGCTGGACGATCCCCCGGCCCGGGACGCCGGTGATCCAGATCGACATCGATCCGGCCGAGCTGGGGCGCAGCTACCCCAACGTGGTTGGACTCGCCGGCGACGCGAAGACGGTGCTGCGCCAGCTGCTCCAGTGCCTGCCCGCCGGCTCCGCGGACCGGGACTGGGGCGCGCACGCCCAGCAGACGGTCCAGGCGTGGCGCGACGAGGTGGCCCCGCTGATGGCCTCGGAGGCCGTGCCGATCCGTCCGGAGCGGCTCTGCCGCGAGCTGACCGCGGCCCTGCCCGCCGAGGCGCTCCTCGTCGCGGACACCGGCTACGCCGCCGTCTGGTCGGCCACCCTGGTGCATCTCACCCAGCTCGGCCAGCGGTACCTGCGCTGCGCGGGGTCGCTCGGCTGGGGCTTCCCCGCCTCGCTGGGCGCCAAGTGCGGCGCCCCAGACCGGCCGGTGATCTGCTTCACCGGCGACGGCGGGATGTGGTACCACCTGAGCGAGCTGGAGACCGCCGTGCGCTGCGGCATCCCGACCGTGACGGTGGTGAACAACAACCAGGCCCTCGGCCAGTGCGCCGGGCCGATCCGGCGGCTGTACGGGGAGCGGACCGGCAACCCGGCCGAGATGTACGGCTTCGGCGCGGCGAGCTTCGCCCGCATTGCCGAAGAGATGGGATGCCACGGCCTGCGGGTGGAGAAGCCGGCGGAGATCGGCCCCGCCCTGCGCGAGGCCCTGGCGCAGGACCGGCCGGCGGTGGTGGAGGTCATCACCGACGTGAACTGCCCCGCGCCCGAGCCCTGGACGCCGTGAAGAACGGAGACCCGGGGCGCCGGAGCATCGGGGCACCGGAGATAAGGACGCCCTGCCCGATGCTCCCATGCCCCGGTTTTCCGATCCGCTCGTCGCCGACACCCCGTCACGGTGCCCTGGCTCGGCACCCGGCACCCGGCACCCGGCACTCGGAGAGGTTCCCGTGACCCGGCACCCGGCACCCGGTCCCTCGACTCCGCTCGGGACCCTGAGCCTGTCGAAGGGCACCCGGCACTTCCGAGGCTACCGCCGCCCGGATGGGCGCGTGGGCATCCGGAACCATGTCCTCATCCTGCCCACCAGCGTCTGCGCGGGCAAGGTGGCCGCGGAGATCGCCCAGGCGGTCCCGGGCTGCGTGGCCGCGGTGCACGGGTACGGCTGCTGCCAGGTCGGGGCGGACGCCGACCTCACGTTTCGTACCCTGCTCAACACGGCCGCCAGCCCGAACGTGGGCGCCACGCTGATCGTGGGCCTGGGCTGCGAGGGCCTGGAGCCGCTGCCCCTGCTCCACGCCGTGGACCGCCTGGGGAAGCCGAGCGGGCGCGTCATCATCCAGGACGCCGGGGGGAGCCCGCAGGCGGTCGCCGCCGGCGCGAACGCGGCCGCCCGGCTCGCCCAGGCCATCGGTGCCCAGCGCCGGGAGGCGGTCCCGGTCTCCGGGCTGATCCTCGGCCTGGAGTGCGGCGGCTCGGACCCCACCTCCGGCCTGGCGGCCAACCCGGCGCTCGGCATCGCGTCGGACCGGCTCATCGCCCTCGGCGGCTCCGCCATCCTGTCCGAGACGACGGAGAGCATCGGCGCGGAGCACGTGCTCGCCCGGCGGGCGGCCAGCGAGCCGGTGCGCTCGCGGCTCCTGGAGATCGTCCGGGCCTGCGAGGTGCGCGCCCTGCAGCTCGGGCAGGACCTCCGCGGCACCCAGCCCACGCCGGGCAACATCGCGGCCGGGATCTCCAGCCTGGAGGAGAAGTCGCTGGGCTGCATCCACAAGGCCGGGTCGGCGCCCATCCAGGGCGTGCTGGGCTACGGCGAGCCGCCCGAGGGCCGGGGCCTCTTCGTGATGGACACCCCCGGGCAGGACGTCGAGTCCATGTGCGGGCTCTCCGCGGCCGGGGTGCAGGTCATGGTATTCACGACGGGGCTGGGCACGCCCACGGGCAACCCGGTCATGCCGGTCATCAAGGTCACCGCCAACCGCCGGACCGCCGAGCGCATGGCGGACAACGTGGACCTGGATCTCTCGGGCGTGCTGGATGGCCGCCTCGATCTCGCGCAGGCCGGAGACCGCATCCTGACCGAGGTCCTCGCCGTCGCGGGCGGCAAGCTCACGAAGGCCGAGCGTCTGGGCCACGTGGAGTTCTCCGTCTACCGCATCGGGCCGACGTTCTAGCCCCGCAGGCGAAAGCGCTCCCC
>JBHGAX010000420.1:0-3177 GCA_041946635.1 Methylomirabilales bacterium (SeqCode) | reverse complement strand
CGGGTTACGTCTTACTCCACCCCCAGCACCTGCTTGAAGATCCCCCGCACGCGCGAGGTCTGGGCGGCGTAGTCCGCCAGGAACTGCTCGTGTCCCGGAGTCTCTCCGCGGTGATACCCCATGCGGCGGGCCAGCTTCTCCAGCTTGGCCGGCGCGCTGGGCAGCGTGTTCACGCTGAGGTCGGCCACGATGCGCAGCCGGTTCTCGACGCGCCGCAGGAACCGATAGGCCTCCATCAACGCGCTCGCGTGCTGGGGATGCAGCAGCCCGGCGGCCTCCAGCGCCGCCAGCGCCTCCAGGCTGCCCGGCCGGCGCAGCGACACGTCGCTCCGGCCGTGGCGCAGCTGGAGGTACTGCACCAGGAACTCGATGTCCACGATCCCGCCCGTGCCCAGCTTCACGTGGGCCTTGGCCGCGCCGCCGGCCCGCTCCGTCTCCATGCGATGCCGCATGGCCGCGATCCGGGCCGCCAGGTCCGGCTCCTCCGGCCCCTCGTACACGAAGGCGTGCGTGCGGGCCAGGAAGGCCTGCCCCACCCCCGCATCGCCCGCCACGGGGCGGGCCTTGATGTAGGCCTGCCGCTCCCACAGGTCGGCCAGGCGCGCGAAGTGGCCGTCCAGGGCGGCCAGGGACACCGCCAGCTCACCCTTCTGGCCACCCGGGCGGAGCCGCGAGTCCACGCGATACGCCGCCCCCTCCTGTGTGATGGACGTGAGGGTCTTGTTCACCCGGTCGGCCAGCTTGCTGAAGTACTCGGGATGGGTGAGGACCTCGCGGCCGGTGGTACGCCCGTCCGCCGCATAGACGAAGAGCAGGTCCAGGTCCGAGGCGTAGCCCAGCTCGCCGCCCCCCAGCTTGCCCATGCCGATGATCGCCGCGCCGGGCGGGTCCGGCTCCCCGTAGCGCTCGGAGAGCTCCTGCTCGGCCAGGTCGAGGGCGGCCGCCAGGCACGCCTCCGCCAGCGCGGTGAGGGCTCGGTGCGTCTCCGTGACGTCCGCCTCGTCCAGCACGTCCTGCAGCCCGATGCGCAGCTCCTCCGCCTTCTTCACCCGGCGCAGGGCATCCAGCCGGGCCACGCCCGGGCCCGCCTGGGCCAGGGCCTGCGCCAGGTCGCGCGCCACCGAGTCCCGGCCGTGCCGGGCCGCCGGCTCGCGCGCCAGCAGGGCGTCCATCAGCTCGGGCTGCCGGAGGAGCGTGGCCGAGAGGAACTCGCTGGTCCCGAAGAGCCGGACCAGCAGGTCGAGGAGGCCCGGCCGGTCCGCCAGCAGCGTCATGACCGTCGTGCGGGAAGCCACGGTGGCCACGAACCGCTCGAAGGTGGTGAGGGCGAAGTCGGGGTCGGGCACCTCGGCCAGGCGCTCCAGGAGCGCGGGGGCCAGCCGGGACAGCGCCTGCCGCACCTCCCGGGAGTAGTGCGCGAAGGGCTGGCCGTCGCGGATGGCGGTGAGGTTGCGCAGGGCGCGCTCCACGTCCTCGAACCCCACGGACGCGAGGCGCGGGCGGAGCGCCTCGGCCGAGAGGTCGGTGGTGAAGAACAGGCGGACCACGTCCTCCTGCGGCTCCACCGGCTCCTCGGGCGGCCGCATCCCGCCCAGGAAGCTGTCGTACAGGGCGCGCACGGTCCTGGTGTGGCGCTCGTAGTCCGCGAGGAGACCCGCCGCCGGATCGCCCTCGCCCGTCCCGTAGCCCATGCGGCGGGCCAGCGCCTTGAGATCCCGCGGGTCCTCGGGGAGCGTGTGCGTCTGCCGGTCGTGCTGGATCTGCAGCCGGTGCTCGACCTGCCGCAGGAACGTGTAGGCGCGTACCAGCGCCTCGTAGTCCGCGTCCGCCAGGAGGCCCTGCCCCGCCAGCCGGTGGAGCGCGCGCAGCGTGTTCGCCTCGCGCACCCAGGGGTTCTTGCCCCCGTGCAGCAGCTGGAAGCCCTGCACCAGGAACTCGATCTCCCGGATGCCGCCGTATCCGAGCTTCACGTTGCGCCGCGCCCGCCGGTCCTGCGCCACGGCCAGGTTGATCCGCTCCTTCATGGCCCGGATCTCATCCAGGGCCGTGTAGTCCAGCGACTGCCGGTACACGAAGGGCGCCACCAGGCGGAGCAGCGCCTCGCCGAGCGCGGTGTCGCCCGCCACGGGGCGCGCCTTGATCAGGGCCTGGCGCTCCCAGGTCTGCCCCCAGGCCTCGTAGTAGATCTCGCAGCTCCGGAGCGACGCGGCGATGGCGCCGGTGCGCCCTTCGGGGCGGAGCCGCAGATCCACCCGGTAGAGGTGGCCCTCCGGCGAGACGTGGCTCACCTGCCTCACCAGCGCCTCGCCCAGCTTCCGGAAGAACTCCTGGTTGCTGATCGCCCCGTGCCGGCCGCCGTCCGGGCCGGCCACGCCGGCGGTCTCCCCCTCGCCCCCGTACACGAAGATCAGGTCGATGTCCGAGCTGAAGTTCAGCTCCCGCCCGCCCAGCTTGCCGAGGCCGAGGATCACGAACGGGCACGGCCCCGCCTTGCCGTCCTCGCCCAGGGACCGCGGCGCGCCGTGCTTGGCAATCAGCTCCGTCCGGCAGAGCTGATGCGCGGCCTCCAGGATGGCGTCGGCCAGATTGGACAGCTCCTCGGTGATCCCCACCACGCCCTGGTTTCCCAGCAGGTCCTGCAGGCCGATGCGGAGGATCTGCTGGACCTTGTAGCGCCGGAGGGCCGCCCAGGCGCGCTCCGGTGTCGCGGGGCCGCGCAGGACGTTGTCGATCTCCTCCGTGAGCTCCGCCCTGCGCTTCGGCTGGCGGACGACGCCCGGCTCCAGCAGCCACTCGAACAGCTGGGGGTGGCGCACCAGGATGTCGCTCAGGAACTGCGAGCTGCCGAAGATGGTGCAGGCGAGGTTCAGGACGCGCGGGTGATCGCGGAACAGCCCCAGGAGGAAGCGCCGGTTCAGGACCGCCTGGCCGAAGCGCTCCAGGTTGTTCAGCGCGAGGTCAGGATCGGGGACTTGCCGGAGGGCCAGGAGCAGCGCGGGCAGCACCCGCTCCAGCTCGGTGCGCGAGTCCGCGTCCGGGGCGAGGCGCGCCAGGTTCCCGGCGGCGATGTCCGGACGCTGGCAGCCCGCGGCGCGGAGCCGCCCGGCGAGCTGCGAGAGGAAGTCGTCCATGCATGGGATGGATACCACAGAACCGGGGCGGGGGCAAGGTGGGGGC
>JBHGAX010000042.1:0-16684 GCA_041946635.1 Methylomirabilales bacterium (SeqCode) | reverse complement strand
CCAAGGGCCGGAGCGCGATTGGAGCTTCGGGGTGCAGACGACCCGCGGACGGCGCCGGGCGGAGCCTTCTGTGACGTCGAACCTTGGACCTTGGACCGGGGACGTTCCTAAGACCAGGGCGCGCCGGCGGGGATCCACTGGCGGCTGAGGTAGTCCGCCATGGTCAGGGCGAGGGCGATGACGAGCCAGAGCACCACGCCGCCGGCCACCACCCAGGTCAGCCGGCTGCTCTGCTTCAGGTGCATGAAGAACAGCACCACCAGGATGGACTTCGTGGCGGCGATGCCCAGTGCGGCAGCCAGGTTCCCGAAGTTCAAGAACCCGCCGAGATCCGTGAAGGCGACCGCCAGGGTGATCGCGGTCAGCGCCATGAGGGCCGCGAAGACGAGCAGATAGAGCCTGGCGGGCAGAACCGTGTGTGCCATCAGCGCACGTGCCTGTCGACGAGGTAGAGGAGCGGGAACAGGTAGATCCAGACGATGTCCACGAAGTGCCAGTACAGGCCCACGATCTCCACCGGCGTGTAGTAGGCGGGCGAGAACCTCCCGCGCCGGGCCATGAGCAGCAGGACCGCCAGGAGGCCGACGCCCACCACCATGTGCAGGGCGTGCATCCCGGTCATGGCGAAGTAAAACGAGTAGAAGAGCTGGACGTGCTGGGGGTCGGAGCCCTCCCAGCGGAAACTCGTGCCGGGCACCAGGTGCTCGCGGAACTTCTCACCATACTCGATGGCCTTGATGCCCAGGAAGACCGAGCCGAGGAGGATGGTGAGCAGGAGGAAGAGCAGCTGCCCGCCCCGGCGTCCGATCTGCGCGCTGCGCACCGCGAGGGCCATGGTCAGGCTGCTGCCGATCAGCACGACGGTATTGACGGCGCCCAGCGTGATGTCCAGGTGCCGGCTCCCCTCGGCCCAGGCCTCGGGGTATGCGCCCCGGTAGACCACGTAGCCCGCGAACAGCCCCCCGAAGAACATCACCTCGGTGGCGAGGAAGATCCACATCCCGAGGGCCGACGCCTCGTACTGCTGCTGGGCGTCGTCGAACTGGTGCTGGAAGGCGGGGACGTCCTCGGGCTTACCCAACTCGGGGCTCCGGCGCATGCGCGTAGTCGTAGGCCTCCTGGGTCACGATCGGCGTCTTGTCGAAGTTGTGCGTCGGCGGCGGGGAGGGCGTGGTCCACTCCAGGCCGGTGGCCCCCCAGGGATTGGGCCCGGCCGCCTGTCCGTATCGCAGCGACAAGAGGAGGTAGATGACGGGGATCAGGTACCCGACGGCCAGGATGGACGCCCCGGCCGTGGACATCACGTTCAACACCTGGAACTCGGGCGGGTAGGTGTAGGTCCGCCGCAGCATGCCGTTGTAGCCCAGGATGAACTGGGGGAAGAAGGTCAGGTTGAATCCCACGAACAGGAGCAGGGCTGCCGCGCGCGACCACCCCTCGGAGTACATCCGCCCGGTGATCTTGGGCCACCAGAAGTGCATTCCGCCCATGAAGCCGGTGATGGCGCCCCCCACCATGATGTAGTGGAAGTGGGCCACGACGAAGTAGGTATCCGTCAGGTGGACGTCGGTCCCCAGGTTGGCCAGGAAGAGCCCCGTCAGGCCGCCGATGGTGAACAGGCCGATGAACCCCAGGCCGTAGAGCATGGGGGCATGATAGGCGACGGAGCCCTGGTAGAGCGTGGCCGTCCAGTTGAAGACCTTGATGGCCGAGGGGATGGCCACGAGGAAGGACAGGAGCGAAAAGATCAGGCCCGCGTACACCGACTGGCTGCTGACGAACATGTGGTGGCCCCAGACCAGGAAGCCCAGGAAGGCGATGGCCAGGCTGGACGCGGCCACGAAGTCGTAGCCGAAGATCCGCTTGCGGGAGAAGCAGGCGATCACCTCGCTGACCACGCCCATGGACGGCAGGACCATGATGTAGACGGCCGGATGCGAGTAGAACCAGAACAGGTGCTGGAAGAGAACCGGGTCGCCGCCCAGCGCCGGGTCGAAGATGCCGATGCCCAGGCCGCGCTCCAGCGCGAGCATGAGGATGGCGATGGCGACGACGGGAGTCCCGAGGATCATGATCACGCCGGTGGCGTAGTGGGCCCAGACGAAGAGCGGCAGGCGGGACCACGTCAGGCCCGGGGCCCGCATGGTATGGATGGTCACCAGGAAGTTCAGCCCGGTGAGGATGGAGGAGAAGCCGTTGATGAAGACGCCGACGGCCGTGAGAACGACGTTGGTATTGGTGTAGATGCTGCTGTAGGGGGCGTAGAAGGTCCAGCCCGTATCCACGCCGCCCCCCGCGGCCGCGGCCATGGCCAGGGTCCCTCCCAGCATGAAGAGGTACCAGCTCATGAGGTTGAGCCGGGGGAAGGCCACGTCCCGCGCCCCGATCATCATGGGGATGAGGAAGTTGCCCAGCACGGCCGGAATGGACGGGATCAAGAAGAAGAAGATCATGCTGATCCCGTGCAGGCTGAACATCTTGTTGTAGGCCTCGCCGTGCACCAGGGCGCCCTCGGGCGTAAACAGGCTCAGGCGGATGACGGCCGCGGAGACCGCCCCCACCAGGAAGAACAGCGAGACGCCGAGCAGGTACAGGATCCCGATGCGTTTGTGGTCCGTGGTGAGAAGCCAGGACCGCACGCGGCTCCCGGCGGTGAGGTAATTCTCGAGCCCGGCCATGGTCGGGGTGCTCATCGCGCCGCCTTCGCTTTCTGTTCGCCCGCCGTCAGGGACTTGATGTACGCCAGCAGTTGCGTCACCTGCTCCTCGCCCAGGAGGCCCCTGAAGACGGGCATGATGGGCGGGTAGCCGGCGACGAGCTTGGCTTGTGGGTTCAGGATCGATTCGCGGATGTAGGCCTCGTCGGCGGTCACGGTCTGCCCGCTGGCGAGCTTGACCGCCTTGCCGAAGAGCCCGACCACGGAGGGGCCGGGACCCGTCCCGGCGGGTTGGTGGCAGGCGGCACACCCGTGCTGCTGGAACAGTCGCTGTCCGGCCTCGGCCAGGGGAACCCCCGCCGCCGCGCCGCGGAGCCATGCCTCGTACGCCTCCGGCCTCATCACCACCACCTTGCCGACCATCTTGGCGTGCTCCGTGCCGCAGTACTCGGCGCAGGCCAGCCGGTATTCGCCCGGCTTGGTGGCCTCGAACCAGGTGGTGGTGTAGCGTCCCGGGACCACGTCCATCTTGATCCGGAAGTCCGACACCCCGAAGCTGTGGATGACGTCCTCCGAGGTCATGGTGAGCTTCACGGGACGGCCCAGGGGCACGTGCAGCTCGTTGATCTCCCGCGTGCCGCTGGGGTGCTGGAACTTCCACATCCACTGCCGCGCCACGACGAACACCTCCATGGCGTCGGCCGGGGGGCGGTTGATGCTGAAGTAGAGCCACGCCCCCCACAGGAACATGATCAGCGCGAGGCCGAGGGGGATCACGGTCCAGGTGATCTCCAAGGCGAGGCCCCAGTGCCGCTGCTTCTGATCCCCGGGCGGGATCAGCTCGCCCTCGGGCGCGCCGGAGAGGGCCGGCGGCGGCTGGGGGGGCCGCTCCGCGGCGCTCCGGCGCCGGTACTTGATGGCGAAGACGATGATCGTCAGGAAGATGAGGCCGATGAAAAACAGCGTGACCAGAAGCAGGAACAGGAGGAGGAGATCCACCTGTCCCGCCACGCTCGAGGCCTGCTCTGGAAGCAGGCGGAGACCGAACAGCATCGCGCTACCGTGCCTCTCTGGTCTGCAGTCGCGCGCGCCGCTCCCGCAAGAGCATCAGGACGATGAACGCCCCCAGGGCGAGAACGGTCGCGACGCCGGTCAGCCTCACGACGCTCACGATGGCGAAGGTGTAGCGGCCGGTGACGGGGTCGTAGCGGTAGCAGCGGAGCAGGATCTGGTCCACGGGCGAGCCGATGCGGCCCTCGGCGGCCTCCACCAGGCCCAGCCGGAGATCCCGCGCCGTGTAGTCCATGCCGTAGATGTATCGCGCGATGCGGCCCCCGGGGGTCAGCAGGACGAGCCCGGCCGCGTGCGCGTACTCGTCCTGCTTGGGGTCGTACTGGTAGCGGAATCCCACGGCCGCGGTGAGGGCCTGGATGGCCGGCGCCTCTCCGGTGAGGAAGTGCCAGGCGCCGGCCGCCGCCGGCCGGTCGGCGCGCGCCAGGATCGCCGTCTTCCTGGCGGCCGCCTGCTCCGGCGTCTCCCTGGGGCTGATGCTGACGGTCAGGATGGCGAACTCCCGGCCGGGCGCAAAGCCGACCTCTTTCACGGTGCGGGCCAGGCCGTCCAGGATCAGCGGGCACAGCATGGTGCACTTGTAGTAGAGCAGCACCAGCACGGCAGGCTTCCCGGCCGCGGCGGCGCGCAGGCTCACCGGGCGGCCGGCCTCGTCGCGGAACGTGAGGTCCATCGGGACCTGCTCGCCCAGCCGCTGGTCGAAGCCGATCTTTTCGAGGGCAGCCGACGCGGCGTCGTGCGCGCGCGCGGAGACGGCCCCCGGCGCGGCCGCCAGGGCGGCGGCCAGCAGGGCCAGGCGCAGTGCGACGGTGATCCTCCGACCGTTTCCGGGACGACAGGTCGGGCGCGCGTGCACATGAGATTGGAGGCGGCTCACTTGCCCTTCCCTTTTGCCGGCTGGCTCTGCCCGCTCCCGGGGGCTCCGGCTCCGGGCTCCTTTGGAGGCGCCGGGAGGCCCTGTTCCGCGAGGCGCGCCATGGCCTGGTCGATCGGGATCCGCACGATCCCGGCGCCACGGTCCACCCAGTCGTACGACGAGAGGATCGCATCCTCCTCGGCTCTGAGCCGCGCCAGGTCGCTGGGGGCGTCTACCTGCAGGCGGGGCCCCGCCGGGGGCTCCACCCGGGCCAGGGGCGAGGCCGGTACCTCCCGGCCGGCCAGGCGCGCGTCCAGGACCCCGAACATCCAGGCGGCCACGATCAGGCAGACGGCCACCAGCAGTCCCAGGCCGGCACCGAAGAGGGCGATGGTCCGCGGACTCAGGTCGCTCAGCTCGTGCCCCGCGGTCGCGCCGCCGGCCGGCGCGTGCTCGCCCGCGGGCTTCATCTCGCTCATGAGACCGCCCCGTGGGCGGGCTCGGGGGCCGGCACGAACCGCGGATCGTGGAGCGGCAGGAGCGGCTGGCTCCGCAGATACCCGAGGAACGCCCAGAACCAGATCCCCCCGATGGCCATGGGGGCCAGGACGTCCGTCCAGTGGACGCTGACCTCCCCGGGGTGGAGGGCCGGGGTCACGATGAAGAACAGATCGACCAGGCGCATGACCAGGATGCCGGCGGCCACGGGCACGAGGAGCCGCAGGTGCCGCTTGGTCGCCCGGGACAGCAGGATGAGAAACGGCACCGCGAAATGGAAGGCGATCAGGAACATGGCCACCCACATCCAGTTGCCCGCCATCCGGGAGAGGTACCAGGGGATCTCGTCCGGCAGGTTGCCCGACCAGATGATCAGGTACTGGGAGAAGGCCATGTAGGCCCAGAGCATCACAAAGGCCAGCATGAGGTTTCCCAGGTCATGGACCTGCTTCGTGGACATCACGCCGGCGAGCGGTCCGCGGTCGGCCAGCCGCCAGCTCATCAGCACCACGAAGCACAGGGCGGCCAGGGCCTGTCCGACCATGAACACCGCTCCGAAGATGGTGGAGTGCCATTGCGGCCCCAGCGTCATCACCCAGTCAAAGGCCGCGAAGGTCATCGTGAGGCCGTACAGGACCAGGCCGGGACCGCTCAGGTGCCTGATCTTTCTCGTCAGGTCCGGCGATCCGGTGCGGTCCTGCTCCAGCGACCACTTGCTCAGCAGGGAAGCCAGGGTGATCCACACGGCGAAGTACACGAGAGCGCGCGTGGAAAAAAAGGGACCATTGAGATACGGCTGGCGGTGTTGCAGGATCGCCTGCGCCGCGACGGCCTCCGGCCTGGCCCAGAGGAACAGATCGCGTAATCCGAACAGGAGCGGCACGAACAGTACCGCGAGCAGGGGCAGCGTCCGCCCGCCCGATTCCAGCAGCCGCTGGATCACGAACCCCCAGCGTCCCGACACGAGGTGGTGCAACATCAAGAGCGCCACGCAGCCTAGGGCGATGCCCAGCCAGAACAGGTACGCCATGAGATACGCGTGGAAGAAGTGGACCCGATTACCCACGGCTGCCACGAGGAACAACAGGGAGGCTCCCACCCCGATCGCGAGCGACCAGGTGCGGAGCCGATCCAATTCGGGCCTCGCGGCCTGCGGGATGGTCATGGCTTCTTGTCCTGGAGTTGCTGGCGCCGCTCGGGCGGCACATCCGCCAGCCTCGCGTGCTGGCTGAGCTGCAGGGCGCGGATATAGGCCGCGATGGCCCAGCGGTCCGCGGGCGGCACCTGTTCGGCGTAATCCGGCATGACGCCGAAGCCCTTGGTGGTGACCTCGAAGAGGTGACCGATGGGAGCCTGGCGCAGCCGGTCGATATGGTACGAGGGTGGCTGGCGGTATCCCCGCTGGACGATCATCCCCCGGCCGCCACCGGTGCGATCGTGGCAGGGGGCGCAGAAGATCTCGAAGCGCTCCTGCCCGCGCTCGAGTAGCTTCCGCGTGAGCGGAACGGGCAGCGTCGTCACCAGTTCACCGCCCGACTTCCCGGTGTAAAACGGCTCGTCGGCGCGCAGGTGGCCCCGGGGAATCGTCCCGGGCACGAGATCCCGCGCAGACCGCCCATCCTCGAAGAAAGCGCTCTTGGCGAGCGGCCGGTACGCCGGTTGATCTGCCATTTGCTGCCGGCAGGCCGCGGTGAGCAGTAGGCAGAAGGCGGTGAGCAGCAGGCATCCGGCCGTCTGCCGAACGCCCGGTGCCTTCTGCCTTCTCCCTACTGCCTTCCGGACATCAGTATTCAACTTCGCTGACCTCGCGCGGATGCAGGGTCTCCAGGAACCGCTTGGTCTCCCCCCCATCGAAGAGGGGATCCGTCGCCTCGATGCAGAGGAAGAACCCGTCTTCGGTGACCCGCCGGAAGGCCGGAACGTTGAAGACCGGGTGGTAGGGCATCGGCAGGCGATTCAAGGCAATCATTCCGACCACGGCGGTGAGTGCCGCGAACAGGACGGTCAGCTCGAACGTAATCGGGATGTAGGCCGGCCAGCTATTCAGGGGGCGTCCCCCGACGTTGAGCGGGTAGTCGAGCACCGTGACCCAGTACTGTGAGAAGAAGCCGAAGCCGGCCCCGAAGAGCCCGGCGAGGAGGACCAGCCGGGCCACCCACGGGTCGTGAAAACCGATGGCCTCCGCCAGGCCCTCCACGGGGAAGGGGCTGTAGGCATCCATCCGGCGGAACCCGGCCGCATGCGCCTGCCGGGCCGCCGCCAGGAGCTCCTCGGCGCTGTCGAACTCGGCCATCAGGCCGTAGATGGAGGGCGCGGCCATGACTCAATCCCCCGGCGCGGGCGCGGGGGCCCGGCGCGCCCCCGTTCCGGGCGCCGGTGCCGGCACGAGGGTCCGCATCTCGAAGATGGAGATCATCGGGAGGCCACGGACGAACAGGTACATCAACGACAGGAAGAGGCCGATGGTCCCGAGGAGCATGCCCCAGTCCCAGACCGTCGGGATGTATATGCCCCACGACGAGGGCAGGAAGTCGCGGTGGAGGCTCACGGGGATGATCATGAACCGCTCCAGCCACATCCCGAGGTTCACGACAAGCGAGATCGCGAACAGGGCCGGCACGCTGCGCTTCACCCGACCCCACCACAGCGCCTGCGGCACCAGCACGTTGCACAGGATGAGGGCCCAGTACAGCGGTCCGTACGGGCCGAACATCCGGTTCCACAGGGCGTAGCCCTCGTAAGGGTTCCCGCTGAACCACCCCATGAACCCTTCCATGAGGTAGCCGTACGCCACGATCAGCCCGGTGGCAAGCATGACGTTCGCCATGTTCCACAGGTGCCGCGCCGTGACAAAGTCCTCCATGTGATAGATCTTCCGGATCGGGATCACGAGCGTGAGCACCATGGCGAACCCGGAATAAATCGCCCCCGCCACGAAGTAGGGCGGGAAGATGGTGGTGTGCCAGCCGGGGACGATTCCCACGGCGAAGTCGAAGCTCACGACGCTGTGCACGGAGACGACCAGCGGGGTGGACAGCCCGGCGAGGAGCAGGTAGGTCATCTCGTAGCGGTGCCAGTGCTGCGCGGAGCCCCGCCATCCCATGGCCAGGACCCCGTAGAGCTTCTGCAGGGGCCGGTGCCTGGCTCGATCGCGCATGGTAGCGAGGTCCGGGATCAGTCCCACGTACCAGAAGAGCAGGGAGACAGTCAGGTACGTGGTCACCGCGAACACGTCCCACACCAGAGGGCTTCGCGGCTGGGGCCAGAGGCCCATGGTGTTAGGGATGGGGAGCAGCCAGTAGGCGTACCATGGCCGGCCCACGTGGAGCAGGGGGAAGAGTCCCGCGCACGCGACGGCGAAGAGCGTCATCGCCTCGGCGAAGCGGTTGATCGAGTTCCGCCAGTGCTGCCGCAGGAGCAGGAGAATGGCCGAGATCAGCGTCCCGGCGTGGCCGATCCCGATCCACCAGACGAAATTGATGATGTCGAATCCCCAGCCCACCGGGATGTTGATTCCCCAGATCCCCACACCCCTGAAGAGCAGATACGGGACCGTGAGGAAGAAACACTGCAGCAGGAGGAACCCGATGGCGAATCCGATGAACCATCCGCGGGGGGTCCGGAGCGTGAGGACAGGGTCGGCGATCTTCGCCGTCACCGAGGCGTACGTGTAACCTGGCCCGATGAGGGGAGCCTGCTGCACGGTCTTCACGGCCGTCTCATGCTGCTCGACTGCCATCGGATCACCCTTCGCCCAGCTCGGGATTCGGGTTCCGGAGCCGCGCGAGATAGCTGGTGCGTGGGCGGGTATTGAGGTCCGCCAGGAGGCCGTAGCTGCGCGGGTCGCCCTTCAGCTTCGCCACGCGGCCCCCCGGGTCGTTGATGTTCCCGAAGACGATCGCCTGGGTCGGACACGCCTGCTGGCACGCGGTCAGGATCTCGCCGTCCCGCACCGGGCGGTCCTGCTTCTCGGCCTCGATCTTCGCGGCGTTGATCCGCTGGACGCAGTAGGTGCACTTCTCCATGACGCCCCGGCTGCGCACGGTGACATCCGGGTTTCGCAGCAGCTTCAGGCTGGGCGTCTCGTAATCCTGGTACCGGAGGAAGTTGAACCGCCGGACCTTGTAGGGGCAGTTGTTGGAGCAGTACCGGGTGCCCACGCACCGGTTGTAGACCATGTCGTTCAGCCCCTCGCTGCTGTGCACCGTGGCCGACACCGGGCACACCGGCTCGCAGGGGGCGTTCTCGCAGTGCTGGCACATGACGGGCTGGAGGGAGACCTCGGGGTTGTCCAGCCCGCCCTGGTAGTACCGGTCGATGCGCAGCCAGTGCATCTCGCGGCCACGGGAGACCTGATCCTTCCCGACGATGGGGCTGTTGTTCTCGGCCTGGCAGGCCACGACGCAGGCGTTGCATCCGGTGCAGGCACTCAGGTCGATGGCCATGCCCCAGGCGTAGCCCTCGTACTTGAAGCCCGGGTACAGGCTGTCCTCTCGCCGCGGCTCCTCGACCATCTCGCGCGCGAACTCGGGGTGCTTCCGGTACTCCGCCAGCGTCCCCGCCCGCACGAGGTGGCGCCCCTGCATGCGGGCGTGATCCTGGGTGCTGACCAGGGGGTACCGGCCCCCGGTCTTGCGGATACGGAGGCCGGACGCCGCCCACGGGGCCCCGCTCACGCGGATGGCGTAGGCGTTGAAGCCCGTGCCCGTCCCCACGCTCCCGGCCCGCGTGCGCCCGTGCCCGAAGTGCAGGGCGACCGAATCCACCGGCTGTCCGGGCAGGATCCAGATGGGTGCCGTAACCGTGCGGCCGGCGAGCGTGAGCTCGACCAGATCCTCGTTCTGTACGCCGAGACGCTCGGCCGTGGCTGGGCTGATGAGGGCGGCGTTATCCCAGGTGAGCTTCGTGAGCGGCTTGGGCAGCTCCTGGAGCCAGCCGTTGTTGGCGAACCGGCCGTCATAGATCGTCGGGTCGGGGCGGAAGGTGACCTCCAGTCCGCCGGTCGCCACCGCCTCTTCCCGCACTGCGGCACCCCTCCAGGCCGCCTGCAGGGAGACCGCCTTCGGGGGGAGCGCGGTCCCGGCCATCACCCCATCATGCAGGGAGGTCCGCCAGAACCGCTCGAAGTCCTCTCCCTTGAACCGACCCTGCCAGTACTCGCGCAGGCTGTCGTGGCCGGACTTGTCGGACGCGCCGAGGAGGGCCGAGAGCAGCTCGTGGGCCGTCTTGCCCCCGTAGAGCGGCGCAATGAGCGGCTGGAGGATCGTGACCGTGCCGTCATAGGCCCGCGCATCGCTCCAGGACTCGAGGTAGTGGGCCTCGGGGATGTGCCAGTGGCACAGGCGCGCCGTCTCATCGTCGTAGAGCCCGAGATGGACGCGCAGCCTCACCTCGCCCATGCGCCGGGCGAACTCGAGGTCCGCGGGCGCGGTGAAGGCGGGATTCCCGCCGAGGATGACCAGGAGGTCCACCGCCCCGGCCTCCATGTCCTGGGCCAGCTCGCGAAGCGAATCCATCTGGAGGACGGGATCGGCCTCCACCGGCTCGGTGTAGAGCACGGTCTGGCCGACGTTGCCCAGTGCGGCATTCATGGCGTGGGCCAGGGCGTGCACCGCGGGCGCCTGCTGATCGCCGGCGACGATGAGGCTCTGTCCTCGATGCGCCTGGAGGTCCTTCGCCACGGCCGCGATCCACCGGGCGTGCGGCGCCGGCGTGCCGGAGTCGGCCGCGATCCCCGGGATGCCGAGGGCGGCGGCCACGGCTCGGGCGAATCCCGGGACGTCCCCCGCCTTGAGGGGCAGGCGGTGGTCGGCGAGCGTCCCTGTGCTAGTCGGGGCGCTCTCGACCGCGTAGAGCCGATTCATCGCGCCCTCGCGCCCCTGAGGGCGGCGCCGCGCGGTGAAGTCCCTGGCGTACCGGAGGCTCCCGGGGCCGGTCGTCAGGAAGTCGGCATCCAGGGCCAGGATCACATCGGCGTTCTCCAGCCGGTACTGCGTCTCCACGAATTCGCCGAAGGCTAGGCGGGATCCCGCCCGCACGGCGTCACGCCCCGCGGGCTCGTACTGGTGCCACTTGGCCTTGGGGAACGCGGCCAGCAGGGCCCGAAGCTGGGAGGCCAGGGTGGGCGACGTGACCGTCTCGGTCAGGATCCGGATGCCTTCGCCCTGACGTCCGCGCTGGGCCTCCAGGGCTCGGTTCAGCTCGGCGAGGAAGGTGGACCAGCTCGCCAGCTGTCCCGCCTTCAGGATCACGCGGGACCGGTCGGGATCGTAGAGGCCGAGCACCGAGGCCTGGGCGAACGCATCCGTGGCGCCGAGGCTGGCCGGGTGCTTCGGATTGCCCTCGACCTTCGTCGGGCGCCCCATGTGACTTTCCACGAGGAGTCCGACGGCGGAGCCCGCCAGCGGCATGGCCGTGGCGAAGAACAGCGGCTTTCCGGGGACGATCGCCTCCGGCGCCTGCACGTAGGGCACGATCATCTCGGCGGGCGGGCTGGTGCAGGCGCCCAGGCCGGCCAGGGCGAGCGAGGCGCTCATCAGCTTCAGGAACTCGCGGCGACCCACGGGATCGGTCCATTCCGTGGCGTTCTCGGGGAACTCCCGATGGAGCAGATCCTGAAACTCCGGCGTGTCCGCCAGCTCCTCCAGGCTGCGCCAGTGCTCGCGGCCCCGGGCGCCCTCCAGTCGCTCCCGGATGGCGCGCAGGCTGAGCGGGCGTGCAGTCGCTCGGGTCACGCGGTCATCGGCCATCGTGTGTGTCTCGCCGGATCAACGGTGGCACGTGGAGCAGCTCGTCAGGAGCCGGGCGTCCCGGACCTTGTACTCCTGCACGAGTCGGCGTCCGAGGGCCACTTGGTCCGCGGGAGGTTGCCAGGCCATGTCGAAGACGTGTTCGCGCGGGCGGAGATACCGTTCCGGGTTCCGGTGGCACTCCAGGCACCATTCCATGTACAGCGTATTCACACGCCAGACGAGCGGCATCTCGTCCACCCGGCCGTGGCAGGTCGCGCAGCCCACGCCCTTCTTCACGTGGATGCTATGGTCGAAGTAGACGAAGTCCGCCAGATTGTGGACGCGGACCCACTCGAGCGGGCGGCCCCGCTCCCAGCTCTGCCGCACCGGCTCCAGCATGGGGCTGTCCGCCCAGATCTGACTATGGCAGTTCATGCAGATCTTCGTGGACGGGAGGCCGGCAAAGGCGGATTGCTCAACGGAGGTGTGGCAGTAGCGGCAGTCCACCCCGTCGTCGCCCACGTGGTGCTTGTGGCTGAAGGGCACGGGCTGGATGCGGGGAACGCCGACCTCCGAGACGTACGGAGACTTCACGAAGGCGTACACGCCCACAGAGATCGCGGCCACAAGCAGCGCACCGCCGACGATGCTCGCCCGGGCAAGCGTGTTGGTTGAGGGTCGGAAGATCTGAGCCATGCGGGTGTGTGCTCAGTCCGTCGTGTGGAGCGAGTCTGTGTGACCCGGCTGAGGAGCAAACAAAAACCCGAGAGAGGATGCTCGTGCCTCCTCGGGGATCGGACGCGCGCTCCGGAGGAAGGCCGCCCGGAGGGCTCAGGAGGACGCCGTTTCGGGCCTCCCTGCGCCGCGCCCATTGACTACGGCAGCAAGATCAGCGTGTCAAGCCCTGAAAATCTCGGCCCCCCCGCACGATGGCCCGCTCCCCACGCCTCGAAAATGACTTGACCGCTCGAAACTAACATGGCACGTCTCACAGAAAGCGCAGGAGCTCACGACGCCGCCGGCGGCCTGCCCGGCGCTCGGCGACGACACCGTTTGCCCTCCGACGCCCAAGTCCCTCTCATGCCGTTTCTACGCACGAAGAGCGGTGGCATGTGATCGCCCCTCACCACGCCTTCAGCCCCGGCGCTGAAGAGCATGCTCGCTGTGGCGGAGGCCTGCATGTACAAGCGCATCTACGTCCCCGTCGATAACTCGGAGCATTCGAATGCGGCCGTCGAGCTGGCCGTCGCGATCGGCAAGGCCTTCGGATCCACGCTGGTGGGCAGTCACGTGTACGCCGCCCGGATGCACGATTACCGGTTCCGGCAGATGGAGTACACGCTCCCGCCCGAGTACCAGGACGAGGAGGAGCTGGAGAAGCAGCGGCGGATTCACGATTCCCTGATCACCATGGGGCTGCAGCTCATCTCCGACTCCTACCTGGAGGTGCTGGCGCAGAGGGCCGCGGCCGCCGGCCTCACCTGCACCAAGGTGATGATGGATGGCAAGAACTACACGGAGCTGGTTCGAGACATCCGGCGGTCCGGCTACGACCTCGTGGTGATGGGCGCCCTGGGCTTGGGTGCCGTCAAGGGGAGCAGCCTGGGGAGCGTCTGCGAGCGGACGGTCCGGCGCATCACGACGGACGTCCTGGTCGTGAAGGGCGTCGAGCCGCCTGACGCGCGGCCCGACCGCCCCATCCTCGTCGGCGTCGACGGGAGCCCCCAGTCGTACGCCGGGCTGCAGGCTGCCCTGGCGCTGGGCCAGGCCTTCCACTGCCCGGTGGAGGCGGTGGCCGTCTACGACCCGGTCCTGCACTACACCGTGTTTCACAGCCTGGCCGACGTCCTCACGCCGAAGGCGGCCAAGGTCTTCCGGTTCAAGGAGCAGGAGCAGTTGCACGAGGAGGTCATCGACACGGGCCTGGCCAAGATCTACCAGTCGCACCTGGAGGTGGCCCGACAGGTCGCGCACGGGGCCGGTGCGGACCTCACCGTGACGCTGCTGGACGGGAAGCCCTTCGAGCGGATCCTCCGCCACGCCGCGCAGAAGGCCGCCTGGCTGCTGGTCCTGGGCCGAGTCGGGGTGCACAGCGACGAGGCCATGGATATCGGCGCGACCACGGAGAACCTCCTCCGCCTCGCCCCCTGTCACGTGCTGATCACCAGCCGGAAGTTCTATCCGCCCATGGACGTGAAGGCCGAGGCGAGCATCGCCTGGACGCCCGAGGCGGAAGCGCGCATGGAGCGCGTGCCCGGCTTCGTGAAGGCCATGGCGCGTACCGCGGTGCTGCGGTTTGCCCTGGAGCGCGGGCACTCCGTCATCACGAACTCGGTGATCGAGCAGGTGATGGACATCTTCATGCCGCGCCGGACTGCGGAGAGGACGCAGGGCCTGGCCCTCTCGCTGGCGGTGGAGGCGATCCGCGCGGGCCGCGGTCCGGTGTACCTCTGCCGCGCGTGCGGTCACACGGTCCGGGAGGCGGAGCCGGTCCTGTGCGTCGTCTGCGGGGCCGATCGAGCCGGGTTCGAGCGGCTGGACACCGCGACCATCGACGGCCTGGCGGCCTCCGAGGGGGCCCTTCAGGAGGAGGCGACCTTCGACGGCGTCACGCTGCGCTGGACCGAGGAGGCGAACCGGATCCTCCGGCTGGTGCCCTCCGGGTACCTCCGCCGCCGGGCCAAGGCCCGCATCGAGAAGGCCGCCCGGGTGCAGGCGGCGGAGGTCATCGGCAGGGAGCTGGCCTGGCCCATCGCGGCCGAGATGCTGGAAGACCAGGTGGGCATGCAGGAGCGGGACACGCTGACGCCGGAGCAACACCTGCTCCGCGCCGCCCGGGCCACCGGCCGGGCCGAAGACCTGTTCACCTGGACACCGGAGGCGGAGGCGCGTCTGCTCCGCGTGCCCGAAGGCTACATGCGGACCATGACCCGGAAGCGCGTGGAGGAGGTGGCGGCGCAGCGCGCCACGCGGGAGATCACGCTTCCCGTCGTGGAGGCGGGCATCGAGGCGGGAAAGGCGATGATGGCCAGGCTGCTCGAGGCGTACAACCAGCCGGATCGGTCCGATCGGTCCGATCGGACCTAAGTCCAACGTCCAAGGTCGGAGACATGCGGGATGGTGGGACGGAGGCCCAGGGCGCGGTGACCGAGTTCCTTCCATATACCGTCTCGTGGAACCTGACCCAGCGCTGCAACCAGGAGTGCGCCCACTGCTATCTGAGCGCGTTTCCGCGCGCCGGCTCGACGGATGAGCTGACCACGGACGAGTGCATCCGGGTCATGGACGAGATGGCGGCGGTGAACCCGGACCTGCTGCTCATCCTCACGGGAGGGGAGCCCTTTCTCCGGAGGGACCTCTTCGACCTGGCGGGCCACGCGGTGCAGCGAGGCTTCACCGTGGTCCTGGGCACCAACGGATTCCTGCTGCGGGAGAAGCAGGCGGCGGCCATGCGGCAGCACGGCATCCGGGGGGCGAGCATCAGCCTGGACTCCACCGACGCAAGCCGCCACGACGCCTTCCGGCGGTTCCCGGGGTCCTGGGACGGGGCGATCCGGGCCGCGCAGGTGCTCTCCGCCGAGGGGCTTCCCTTCTCCCTCCACATGAGCGTCACGGGATGGAACGTGGGCGAGGTCCCGGCCATGATCGCCCTGGCCAGGCGCCTGGGCGCCCGGGTGCTGAACCTGTTCTTTCTGGTTCGCACCGGGCGGGGCCAGGACCTCACCGACATCTCGGCGGAGGAGTACGAGCGCGTCCTGACCTTTCTGGCGCGCGTGCAGGGTGTCGGCCCGGCGCCGGCAGAGGCGGACGCGGCCCCTCTCGGTCCGCCCGCCCGGGACGGCGTGCCCGCCTCGCCGGGAGGCGAGTTCGGCCGCGCAGGCGAATTGCTGATCCGCGCGAAGTGCGCGCCCTTCTTCCGGCGGATCCTGTATGCCCTGGACCCGGCGTCCCCGCTGCTCCGCAACTTCGCCGAGGGGAGCTGCCCGGCGGGCCGACACTACTGCCGCATCATGCCGAACGGCGATGTGACCGCGTGCCCCTACATGCCCGTGGTGGCCGGGAACCTCCGGCAGGCGCACTTCGGCGCCCTGTGGCGGGACGCGCCCCTCTTCCACGACCTGCGCGGGGGCGGGCTGGGGGGTCGCTGCGGCGCCTGCGAGTTCTCCCGGATCTGCGGCGGATGCCGCTGCCGCGCCTATGCCAGCGCCGGCGACTACCTGGCGGAGGACCCCGCCTGCAGCTACCAGCCGGGGGCCTACGGCGGCCGCGTCATCGAGCTGCCGGCCCACCAGACCTTCGGGATGCGCTCGGAGGCCACGCTCACCTGGACCGCCGAGGCGCAGGCGCGGCTCGAGCAGGTGCCGGGGTTCGCGCGGGGCATGGTCGTCGCGGGCGTGGAGCGCTACGCCCGCAGCCGGGGGGTCGCCGTCATCACTCCCGAGCTGATGCAGGAGGTCCGGCAGCGGATGGCGGGCCGCTTCCCGCGCTTCACGCGGCCATGAGGCCGAGGATGGCGGCGCGCGAGGAGAAGTTCCGCCACGCGGCGCTCGCGTACGCGACGTACGGGGCGGTGTACCTCGCGGGAGCCCTCTATCTTGCCGTGACCGGCGGGAGCCCCCGGACCGCGCAGGCCGGGGCGTGGCTCTGGTTCGCGGTGGGCGGCGCGATCCTCGTGCTGTTCCCCTACCTGCTCTGGCGGGGGTTCACCTGGTTCGCGCGGTTGCTGGTCGTCCTGATGGCCTACCGCGCGTGGGAGCTTCTGAGGCTCGCGCTCTCCCCCGGGCCGGACGCGGTGATGCTGCCGGGGGGTGGAGCGATCCCCGTGGCCTACGGTGCCGCGGCATTCTGTCTCCTGACGGTTCTGGCAGGCGC
>JBHGAX010000419.1:0-3189 GCA_041946635.1 Methylomirabilales bacterium (SeqCode) | reverse complement strand
TCCTCCCTGGCCTTCGACACCATCTACGCCGAGGGCCAGCGGCGCTACGTGGAGTCCCTCTCCGCCTACGCGCGGCAGTTCCTGGAGCAGATGGACAAGCCGGACGTGGACCTGATCGAGGGGCTCTCGCCCGCGATCTCCATCGAGCAGAAGACCACCAGCAAGAATCCGCGCTCGACCGTGGCGACGGTCACCGAGATCTACGATTACCTGCGCCTCCTCTTCGCCCGGGTGGGCCGGCCCCACTGCTTCAAGTGCGGCAAGCCCATCACCTCGCAGACCGTGAGCCAGATGGTGGACCAGGTGCTGGCGCTGCCCCAGGGGACGCGGGTGCAGGTGCTGGCCCCGGTGGTCCGCGGCCGGAAAGGCGAGTACCGCCAGATCTTCGTGCAGATGCGCAAGGAGGGCTTCGTCCGGGTTCGCGTGAACGGGAAGCTGCGCGAGCTGGAGGAGGCCATCGAGCTGGACAAGCACAAGAAGCACACCATCGAGGTGGTGGTCGACCGCGTGGTGGTCTCGGACACGCTGGGCCGCCGGCTGGCCGACTCGCTGGAGACGGCCCTGAAGCTGGCCGAGGGGCTGGCGACCATCAACGTGCTGGACCAGGGCAAGGACCTCACGTTCTCCGAGCGCATGGCCTGCATCGCGTGCGGGGTGAGCTACCCGGAGATCAGCCCCCGCATCTTCTCCTTCAACAACCCCCACGGCGCCTGCCCCGCCTGCGACGGCCTGGGCACCCGGCTGGACACGCCGCCGGGCGGCCTGGATCCCGGGCTGCGCGAGCTGAGCGAGGAGTTCTTCGGCGCCAGCCTGGGCTACCTGGACCGGCGCTACAAGGACACCCAGTCGTCCAAGGTGCGGGAGGAGATCGAGAGCTACGTCGAGCGCCTGGCCACGGTGCGGCCCTGCCCGGCGTGCCAGGGGGCGCGGCTGCGGCCCGAGTCGCTGGCCATCCGGGTCGCCGGCCTGAACATCGCCGAGGTCACCCGCAAGTCGGTCAAGGAGGCGCTGGCCTTCTTCGGGGCGCTGAGCGGGAACGGGGCCGGCAACGGGGCGGCGGCGCCCCTCACCGAGAAGGAGCGCGAGATCGCGCGGCGGATCCTGAAGGAGATCCGCGAGCGGCTCGGCTTCCTGGTGAACGTGGGGCTGGACTACCTCACGCTGGACCGGACGGCCGCCACGCTGGCGGGCGGCGAGGGGCAGCGCATCCGGCTGGCGACCCAGATCGGCAGCTCGCTGGTGGGGGTGCTCTACATCCTGGACGAGCCGAGCATCGGCCTGCACCAGCGCGACAACGTGCGGCTGCTGAACACGCTGAAGCGCCTGCGCGACCTGGGGAACACCGTGCTGGTGGTGGAGCACGACGAGGAGACCATCCGGTCCGCGGACTACGTGATCGATCTCGGGCCGGGCGCCGGCACGGCCGGCGGCCGGGTGGTGGCGACCGGGCCGCCGGCCGCCATCGAGGCGAATCCCGCGTCCCTCACCGGCCGCTACCTGTCCGGCGCGCTGAGCATCCCCGTGCCGCGGGTCCGGCGGCCGCACACCGGCCTGCAGCTCACCATCACCGGCGCCCGCGAACACAACCTGAAGGGCATCGACGTGGAGATCCCGCTGGGGCTCTTCACCTGCGTGACGGGCGTCTCCGGCTCGGGCAAGAGCACGCTGGTGACCGACATCCTGCGGAAGGCCCTGGACGCCCGGCTGTACGGCGGCCGCGAGCGGCCGGGCGAGCACGACAAGCTGCTGGGGATCGAGCAGATCGACAAGGTGATCGACATCGACCAGAGCCCCATCGGCCGCACGCCGCGCAGCAACCCGGCCACCTACACCGGCCTCTTCAGCTTCATCCGCGAGCTGTACGCGGTGACGCCGGAGGCCCGCATGCGCGGCTACCAGCCGGGCCGGTTCAGCTTCAACGTGAAGGGCGGGCGCTGCGAGGCCTGCCAGGGCGACGGCGTCATCCAGATCGAGATGCACTTCCTGCCGGACGTGTACGTGACCTGCGACGTCTGCAAGGGCAAGCGCTACAACCGCGAGACGCTGGAGATCGCGTACAAGGGCAAGACCATCGCGGACGTGCTGGGCATGACGGTGGAGGAGGCGCTGCGCTTCTTCGAGAACATCCCGCGCATCAAGGAGAAGCTCCAGACCCTGCACGACGTGGGGCTCGGCTACATCAAGCTCGGGCAGTCCGCGACCACGCTCTCGGGCGGCGAGGCGCAGCGGGTCAAGCTGTCGCGCGAGCTGTCCCGGCGCGCCACGGGCCGCACGCTCTACATCCTGGACGAGCCGACGACCGGCCTGCACTTCGCGGACATCCAGCAGCTCCTGGACGTGCTCCACCGGCTGCGCGACGCGGGGAACACCGTGCTGGTGATCGAGCACAACCTGGACGTGGTCAAGACCGCGGATCACATCATCGACCTGGGGCCCGAGGGCGGCGACGCCGGCGGCCGGATCGTGGCCACCGGGACGCCCGAGGAGGTCGCCCGGGTCAAGGCCTCGTACACGGGGCAGTTCCTGAAGAGGCTGCTGCGAGACGGCAAGCGCTGACCACGTAGGACCACGGACCACAGGACCACGGACCACAGGACCGCAGGACCACGGACCACAGGGCTGACGATCCGATCCTGTGGCCCTGTGGTCCTGCGGTCTCTGCTCGCCGTGTTTGTTTTCCCACGACACGCGGGAGACAAAGTGGCTCATCGGGGAAGGGGGGCGACCCGCGCCCCGAGGCGCGCCGAGAGCGGGTCCGCCTCCCCCGCCGCGTCTTTCCATCGACTTACGAGCCGAAGGCGTCCCAAACTTACGGTTGCTGCCGCGTTGTGTGCGTGGCACGGCGCTTGCCTCTTTCCGGGGGCGTCAGGGGCTGTGACGGACCCTCAACACGCTGACATCGCGGGACCGACTCCCCCCCTCCCCGGTCCTGCGACTCAGGCCCCCGGCCTTCGGGCCGGGGGCTTATTTTGTGTGCGGGCCTCCCGGTCAGCGGCAAGTGCGTGCCATTCTTCCGCCGCGGGGCACGGCACGCCCGCGTGCGGCTTTCGGATTGACAGGACTGAGAAACTCCAGTAACTCTGGACACCAGCAGTCGCGGTCAGGATGTCCGGGCAAGAATGGCCCGCGGCTTCACGTTCTGACACGGTCAGGGCGAGGAGGGGACGATGGCTTCGGTCCGCTCCGAAA
>JBHGAX010000418.1:0-3207 GCA_041946635.1 Methylomirabilales bacterium (SeqCode) | reverse complement strand
CCCGTGCCGAGCCGCGGAAGGACGCAAGGTTGCGATCACGTAAGGCCCTGGCGCGCCCGGATCCGGACAGTATCTCTCGGGGAGGCATGCGAGGGGAGGCGAAACGGAAAGCTATCGGGGCAGGCGCCGCGCCGCGACCTTCAGGGTTCTGCCTGGCGCAGCGACCCCACGTAGCGGCCGATCAGCTCGGCGTCCTGCTTCTCGAGCCCCACGAACTCCACCCCCGTGCGGTACCGGGTGCGGCGCTCGCCGCCGGCGAGCATGACGGCGTGGGTCGCCACGGCCCGGACGGGACGGGCCAGCACCTGCAGCTCGGCGCCCTCGATCAGCAGGCCGAGCCGGTAGACTCCTCCCGCGTGGAGCGGCTCGGTATGCTCGACCAGCGCCCCCATCGTGCTGATGTCGAGCAGGTAGACGTCCTCGAGCTCGAGCTGCGCCGACGACCCCTCCTGCATCCGGATCCGGGGCGCCCGCCGGCGCCCCCCGCCCGTGGCAAGGCCCGCTGGCGCCGGCGGCGCACCCTCCCCCTTGCGGACGAGGCGGGCCACGCAGAGCGCCAGGTCATCCAGGTTCACCGGCTTCAGGAAGAAGTCGTCCGCAGTGCCCCGCAGGGCGGTGATGGCGTTGTCGATGGCCGCGGACGCCGTCACCATGACGACCGGGAGGCCGGGCCGCCGCTCCTTGATCCGCCGCAGGACCTCCAGACCGTCCAGCCCCGGCATGATGATGTCCAGGAGCACGAGGTCGACGGGCTCGCGCTCCAGCAGCGCGAGGGCCGTCTCCCCGTCTTCCGCGGTAAGGGCGCGCATGCCGAGCACGTCGCGGACGAAGTCGCCCAGGACGGTGAGGAAGAACCGCTCGTCATCCACCAGCAGGACGGTCTCCATGCCGGGATCGCCTCGTGGCCGCCCCCGCACGGCAGCGCGCGGCTACCCGCGGGAACGCGCCTCGATCGGCAGCCAGACCCGGATGCGCGTGCCCACGCCGGTCACGCTCTCCGCCACGATGCCGCCGCCGTGCTCCTCCACCAGGGCCTTGCAGATGTAGAGTCCCAGGCCCGCGCCCTCCCCGCCGCCCGCCCGGTAGAACTTCTCGAAGACGTGTGCCAGGTGCTCCGGGGGGATCCCCGGCCCGTCGTCCGCCACCGTCAGCTCGACCCCGGGGGACTGCGGGGGCACATCGCCCAGCGCCATCTGGACGTCGCCGGCGCGGGCGGCCCGGGCCGCGAGCACGACGCGGCCACCGGCTCCCACCGCCTTCACGGCGTTGCTCAGGAGGTTCTCCAGGACCTGGTCGAGCCGGGCCGGATCGGCTCCCAGGCGCGGGAGCTTTCCCGGGACCTCGACCAGGAGCTGCACGCTCCGATCCACGGCGACACCCCGGAACCTGTCCGCCGTCCGGCGGAGCACCTCCTCGACATCGAGGAGAGCCGGGTGGAGCTCCAGCTTGCCCGCCTCGATGCGGGCGGAGTCCAGGAGGTCGCTCACCATCCGCCCGAGCCGCTCGGTCCCCTGCACGGCCGTGTGCAGGATGCGCTCCCGGGCGGCCGCCGGCAGCTGCGGGTTGGCCAGCATCTCCAGCCCGCAGCGGATGGTGCTGAGGGGCGTCTTCAGATCGTGGCTGACCATGGCGAGGAACTCGGACTTGAGCTTGTCCACGGCCTGCAGCCGCTGGTTCAGGACCGACAGCTCGGTGATCTTCTCCCACAGCTCGGTCTGGTCCTGGAGCACGACCAGCCACCCGCCGTCATCCCCCGCGCAGCCGAGGGCGCTGGCCCGCAGAAGCAGCACCCGCCCGCCGACCTGAACCGTCAGGCTGAGCGCCGGCCCCTCCCGGCGCAGCCCCGCTCGCAGCTCCCCGGCCGTGTCGGCATCGAACAGGCCCGCCAGGTCCTGGCCGATCACGTCCCGCTCGGCGCGCGCCAGCAGGCGCCCGGCCGCGGGATTCAAGAAGGTCACCTTGCCCGAGGCGTCCGCCACGACCACGCCCTCGGCGATCTCCGTCAGGATGGCCTCGTGGTGCCGCTTCAGGGCCAGCAGCTCCACGACCATCCCGCGGGGATGGGCGCGCTCCACTCCGAACATGCCGGGCGCCGGCGGGGCGGAGGCCTGCGGCCTGGCCAGGCCGCCCAGCGCCGCCCGCACGTGCTGGCGCAGCTCCTCCGCGGGGCCCTTGGCGATGCACGCGTCCGCGCCCATCGCCATGACCCTGGCCCGGTCCTCGGCCACCGTCGCGGACAGGATGACGATGGGGATGGCGGAGGTCGCGGGGTCGCTCTTCAGGTAGGCACACACGCGATCCCCGCCGACCTTGGGCATGACCAGGTCCAGCAGGACGACGTCGGGTGGCCGGTGCACGACCGCGTCCAGCGCTTCCAGCCCGTCGGCCGCCGTGTGCACCGTGTAGCCGAGGTCAGCCAGGATCTCGCGCAGGAGCTCCCGGAAGAACCGGTCGTTGTCGACCACCAGCGCCAGCATGGGTCCCCCCAGCCCGGGGCCGACCCGGGGCCATCAGGGGCGCGCGCCTCCCGGCACCGCCGGGGAGCCCCCCTGTCGCGCCGTGATGCGGAGCACGTCGTCCACCTCCCGGAAGCCGAACGGCTTGCGCATGAGCATGACGGGCCCGAGCGCCAGCGCCTCTGCCACTGCCGGGTGATCCGGGAAGCCGGTCATGAGCACCACGAGAGCCGCGGGATCGATGGCCCGCAGCGCACGAAAGACGTCGGCGCCGGTGCCGTCGGGAAGGATGACGTCCAGGAAGACGAGGTCGAAGCTTCCTTCCTTCAGGAGGGCCTGGGCCTCGCGGACGCTCCCCGCCAGTGCCGTGGGCTGGCCATGCACGGCGAGCACCTCCTCCAGCGTCCGGCGAAGGCCCGGATCGTCGTCCACCACCAGGATCCGCCTCGCCGCCCCGGAGCCGCCGCGCATGAGCCACTGCTCCAGCAGACTGCGGCTGAAGCGCCAGCTCCCGCCGACCTTCACCGCCGGGATCTTGCGTCGCTGGGCCAGGCGATACACCGTGATCTCCCCGAGACGCAGCAGTCGGGCAGCCTCCCGGACAGTGAGGAGATCTTGCGTCCCCGGTGGATGGCTCATTCGGGCTCCGCGAACTTAGTCGATTTTTGCTGGTTCTAGTCAATTCCATACCGGCTGTCAAGGTGTTTCTTTCGTGTCCGGGGGCGGTCACTTGCGCCCCCCGGGCCGGGGC
>JBHGAX010000417.1:0-3207 GCA_041946635.1 Methylomirabilales bacterium (SeqCode) | reverse complement strand
GGGTCGGACCGGAGAGGCACCGCCTCACGCAAAGACGCCAAGCCGCAAAGAAGGAAAAGCCAAGCCAAGGCCCTCTCACACGGAGACACGGAGACACCGAGGAGAGCCAGGGACTCCTGAAGGTCGCTATGCCTCCGTGGGCTCTGCGTGAGACTGTTCTGCTTGGCGGCCTTGACGGCTTGGCGTGAGGCCGGGTCGTCCGGCCCTCGCTGCGGCTCCGCGTCTCTGCGTGAGCCCGCGTGCCGTCAGTGGGGGGTGGGGGGCTCCTGGCGGGCGAGCGCCTCTCCGATGGCGCGGCTGAGCTTCGTCTCGGTCACGGGCTTCAGCACGTAGCCGGCGGCGCCCAGGGCGGTGACCTGGGACGGCAGGTCCGCGCTCGGGTTGCCGGTGATGAAGACGATGGGGATGCGCCGCTCCGCCAGGATGGCCCGGGCGGCCTCCAGGCCGTCCATCTCGGGCATGACGATGTCCAGCAGCGCGAGATCCGGCTCGAGGGCCCGGGCCATCTCCACGGCGTGGCGGCCGGTGCCGGCCGTGCCCACGATGGTGTGGCCCAGGCGCCGCATGACCCGCCCGGTGTGGTGGGCCACCAGGCCGTCGTCGTCGGCGATGAGCACTCTCATCGGCGTGCGTCCCTTGGCGGGTCGGGGGCGGGGAACCGGATGCGCGCCCGGGTCCCGCCGCCGGACTCGAACTCCACGCTGCCGCCCAGGCTGCGCTCCACCAGCAGGTGCACGATGGTCATCCCCAGGCCGCGGCCCCGCGTGGGGACCTGCCCGCCGGTGCCGTTGTCCGCGACGGCGATCTCGATGTCGGGGCCGGCCGTGCCGATCTGGATGTCCACCCGGCCGCCCTTCCGGTCCTGGAAGGCGTGCTTCGTCACGTTGGTGAGCAGCTCGTTCAGCACCATGGCCAGGGGGGTCACCTGTCGCGGCGGGATGCGCGTGCCGTTCCCGGCGACCGACCAGGCCACGTCCCGCGCGGGCAGCGCTTCCAGCACGTTCTTGGCGATCAGCTCGGCGACCTCGCGGACCTCGATGCTCTGGTGCCAGCGCCCGGCCAGGAGATCGTGCACGTCCGCCAGCCGCTGGACGCGGTCCGCCATCTGCCGCAGCCGCTCGGCCGCCGGGCCTTCCAGCTGATCCTCGCCCAGGTTCAGCAGCCCGATGAGCGCCGCCAGGTTGTTGCGCACCCGGTGGTCCAGCTCGCGGAGGAGCAGGTGCTTCTCCGCGGCCTCCTGCTGGGCGGCCGCGCGGAGCTGCTCCGCCAGGATGGCGCCCGCCAGGAGCGAGGCGGCCGGCCGGAGGTCGTCCAGCGCCTCGGGGCGAAAGTAGCCGCGGAACGCGTGCCCCAGCGTGAGCGAGCCCACCAGGCGGTCCTGATCCAGGAGGGGCAGGTAGGCCAGCGACTCGGCGACGCCCGCCAGCTCTCTCCAGTGCGAGGCCGCGGGCTGCTCGGCCAGCGAGGCCAGCACGATTCCCTCGGGCGGCACGCGCTTCGCGGGCAGGGCGGGGTAGCGCGCCAGGTACGCCTCGGCCGCGCCCCGCTGCGCCGCGAGGTTCAGGTGATTGCCGGTGGCGTCGGCCAGGCGGATGATGCCGAGACCGGCGCCGGTCGCCTCCATCAAGGCCGCCAGGCCGCCATCCAGGATCTCCGGCAGCGGCCGTCGGGACGCCGCCAGGCTCCCGATGGCCTTCACGGCGCCGTCCCAGCGCTGGCGCTCATGCAGGCGCTGGGCCATCAGGTTGAACGAGGTCGTGAGGTCGGCCACCTCCGCCGGACCCTCGGGCGGCGCGAGGGCCTGGTTCAGCCCGTGGGCCACCCGGTCCGTGCCGGCCAGGAGCCGCCCCAGGGGCCGGGTGATCCGCCGGCCGAGGAGGAGCGACAGCAGGAGCGCGACGGCCACCCCGGAGAGAGCGATGAGGATGCCCAGGCCGCCCTGCCGGCGTGCGGGCGCCAGCACCTCCTCCAGGGGGCGGCTGACGACCGCGGCCCAGCCGAACGGCGGCACGGGCACGGCGGCCCCCAGCCGCGGGATGCCGGCCGGGCCCATGAACCGGTTGGCGATGTTGGCCTGGCCGGCGAGCGCGCGCTGGATGTGCGCCTCGCCGGAGCGGTCCCGCAGCTCCCACGTGAGCGTTGCGTCATCCCCCGAGCGAAAGACGATGCGACCCTGGCGGTCGGTCACGTGCCAGGCGCCGCTCCCGACGTGGACGGGAACGAGGCGCTCCATGGCCCGCCCGGGCAGCAGCACCACCAGGGCGCCCAGGAACCGGCCGGGCCGCTGGCGGACGGCCACCGCGACGCCCCAGGCGAACCCATGGCCCTGCAGCAGGTCCGGCACGAGGTCGACCGGCTCCCACTCGGTGCCCGAGCGCAGCTTGGCCAGCGCCGGCAGCCTCGCGATCCCGGCGTCCACGGCGCCGGGCACGCTCTGCGCCAGCCCGCCGTCGGGCAGGACCAAGGCGACCGCGGCGGGCAGGAACGGCGTGCCGGCGAGCCGCTCCAGGACGGCGCGCTGCTGCGGGGGCCGCCCCTCGAGCTGCGCCAGCCGCTCAGCGGCCTGCCGCGCCTCCTGCTGGAGCGCCGCCAGCACGGCGGTGGCCGCCCCGGCGATCGCCTGCGCCTTCTCGCGCGCATCCTCCCCCGCCTGGACCCGGGCGAAGGTGTACCGCTCCCAGAGCATGTAGGCCTGGCCGAGGAGCAGCGGCAGGATGGCCGCCAGGGACACGAGCAGGATATGCGCGCGAATCGTGAGACGCATGGCGGACGGACCTCGGGGCTGCACTGGGCCTTCTGTTTATTTTTTATGCCAAGCCCCGCAGGTCAAGGTCTTTCTCCGCCGCAGCCGGCGCGACTGGGGCCTTCCGCCTGCACGGTTGGCGTGTTATAAGGCGATGCTCGATCCGCAACCGCAACCCGTGTGTCGAGGTCGCCATGAAGGTGCTGCAGATCACGCCCGAACGCTGCACCGGATGCATGCGCTGTGAGCTGGCCTGCTCCTACGCGCAGACCGGGACGTTCCAGCCGGCCCGGTCCGTCATCCGCGTCTCGCCGTTCGAGGCCCACACGAGCTACGCGCCCTACACCTGTACGCAGTGCGCCGAGGGCTGGTGCATGACCGCCTGCCCGGTCGCGGCCATCACCATCTCGCCCGTGGGGGCCAAGGTGGTGGTGGAGGACCGCTGCGTGGGCTGCAAGCTCTGC
>JBHGAX010000416.1:0-4764 GCA_041946635.1 Methylomirabilales bacterium (SeqCode) | reverse complement strand
CGACCCGGTAGGTGCCCGGGATCGCCTCGCGGCATTCTTGCATTGCGCGGTCGCAGCGCGGGGCGAAGGCGCAGGCGGTGGCCGGCTTCAGCAGGCTCGGGACGTTGCCGCGGATCGAGTGCAGCGGCCGGTCCGGGGCCACGTCGTTCGGAATGGTCTGCAGCAGGCCCTGCGTGTACGGGTGCTGCGGCGCCTTCAGGACGCTGCGCACCGGGCCCTGCTCCACGATGGTGCCCGCGTACATCACCGCCACGCGCTGACAGGTCTCGGCCATCACGCCGAGGTCGTGCGTGATGAGGAGGACCGACGTACTGATCTCGCGCATGAGCGCCTTCATCAGCTCCAGGATCTGGGCCTGGATCGTCACGTCCAGCGCCGAGGTCGGCTCGTCGGCGATGAGCAGCTTCGGGCGGGTCACCAGCATCATGGCGATCATCACCCGCTGGGCCATGCCGCCCGACAGCTCGTGCGGATAGCGGCTCGCCACGCGCTTCGGATCCGGGATGCCGAGGCGGGCCAGCATCTCCGCCGCCGCGCTCGCGGCCGCCTTGCGGCCCAGCGAGCGATCGTGGATCAGCAGCGTCTCGGCGACCTGCCGTCCCACCCGCATCACCGGGTTCAGCGACATCTTCGGCTCTTGCATGATCATGGAGATCTGGCTGCCCCGCAGCCCCCGCATCTCCGCTTCGTCCGCCTGCAAGAGGTCCCGCCCCTCGAACAGGATGCGTCCCCGGCTGATCCGGCCCGGCGGGCTGACGAGCCGGAGGATGGCCAGCGCGGTCACGGACTTCCCGCAGCCCGTCTCCCCCGCCACGCCCAGCGTCTCCCGGCGATCCAGCCGGAAGCTCACGCCCTGCAGCGCGTGGACCACGCCGCGGAGCGTGCGAAACTCCACCGCCAGGTCGCGAACGTCCAGGAGCGGGCCAGCGGACACTTCAGCTCTCCGGAAGACCCGTCTCACGCAGAGACGCAAAGACGCTCAGAAAGCCGAGGGGCTTCAAAAGAGTTGCCGCGTCTCTGCGGCTCTGCGTGAGATCGTTGTTCTGAAACCCTCAAATCTTGGCGCTCGTGGCGTCGTGGCGGTTCACGTTCGGCCATTCCGGGTCATGCCTGCCGTTGCCGCGGATCCAAGACGTCCCGCACGCCGTCGCCCAGCAGGTTGAAGCCCATCACCACGGTCAGGATCGCGAGGCCGGGCAGGGTGGAGACCCACCAGTGGTCCACCAGGAACTGGCGGCCGTCCGCCACCATGAGGCCCCACTCGGGCATGGGCGGCTGGGCGCCCAGGCCCAGGAAGCCCAGGCCGGCCGCCGTGAGGATGATCGTGCCCATGTCCAGGCTCATCCGGACGATGATGGAGGACAGGCACATGGGGGCGATGTAGCCGGCCATGATCCGCGCCTTTCCCGCCCCGAGCACCCGCATCGCCTGGATGTAGTCGTTGCTCTTGACGTTGAGCGTCTCGGCGCGCGCCAGCCGGGCGTAGGATGGCCAGTGGGCGATGGCGATGGCGATGATGGCGTTCTCCACGCCGGGGCCCAGCGCGGCGGCGAAGGCGATGGCCAGGATCAGCCGGGGGAAGGCCAGGAAGATGTCGGCCAGGCGCATGAGGATCTCGTCCACCGCGCCGCCCAGGTAGCCGGCCAGGATCCCGATCAGCATGCCGATCGGCGTGGCGATGCCCGCGACCAGCAGGGCGATCATCAGGCTCACCCGCGCGCCGTGCACCACGCGGGAGTAGATGTCCCGGCCGAGGCCGTCGGTGCCGAAGAAGTGCGCGCCGGACGGCGGCAGCAAGCGATGCTTGAGCACCTGCTCGTAGGGGTGCTGTGTGGCCAGGAGTGGCGCCAGGGCGGCCACCAGGAGCAGGCCGGCGATGATGGCCGTCCCGATCACCATGAGCCGGTTGCGCCGCCAGAGGACGAGCGTGTCGCGGGCGTAGCGCGCCCGGGCCTCACGCCGGCGGCGGCGCGCCTCCGCCACGTCCAGGGTGCGAGCCGCCGTGCCCGTGCTCATGCGTCGGTGTAGGTGATCCGGGGGTTCAGGAATGCGTAGGCGAGATCCACCACGAGGTTCACCAGGCAGAAGGTGAGGGCGACGAACATGGTGCCGCCCACGATGGTGTTCAGGTCAAGGGTCAGGAAGGCGTTCGCCATGTAGCGGCCCAGGCCGGGCCACGAGAAGATCGTCTCCGTGAGGACCGAGCCTTCCAGCAGCAGCCCGTAGGTGAGCCCGATCACCGTCACGGTCGGCACCAGCGCGTTCCGGAGCGCGTGGCGCGTGATGACCAGGAATTCACCGAGGCCCTTGATGCGCGCCGTCTTCACGTACTCCTGCGAAAGCACCTCCAGCATGCTGGAGCGCGTGATGCGCGAGATGCCGGCCACCCCGACCAGGCCCAGGACGGACGCGGGGAGCACCAGGTGCCGCAGGGCGTCCCGGAAGACCTCCCAGTCGGCCACCAGCGCGCTGTCGATGAGGAGGACGCCGGTCGCCCGCGGCGGCTCCAGGAGCATGATGTCGAGCCGCCCCGGCTCCGGGAGCCAGCCCAGCTTGAAGTAGAAGATGAGGAGCAGCACCAGGCCCAGCCAGAACACGGGGGTGGAGACGCCGATCAGGCTGATCACGCGCGAGATCTGGTCGATCAGGGAGTTGCGGTAGACGGCGGACAGGACGCCCAGGGGGATGCCGACGACGATGCCGATCAGGATGGCGAAGGTCGCCAGCTCCAGCGTGGCGGGGAAGAAGGTCAGGATGTCGGTCAGGACCGGCCGGCTGGTCTGGAACGAGACGCCCAGGTCGCCGCGCAGGAGCCGCGCCACGTAGCGGGCGAACTGGACGTGGAGCGGCTGGTCGAAGCCGTAGAGCGCCCGCAGGCGCTCCACCGTCTCGGGCGGCGCCTGCGCGCCGGCCAGCGCCGCCAGCGGGTCCAGCGGCACCACCAGCGAGGTGAAGAACGTCATCACCATGATGCCGGCCAGGGTGATGCTGAGCGTCACCAGCCGGCGGAGGAGTCGCTACTTCTTCGTGACCGTATACAGCTTCGTCATCTGCGGGTTGGGGCCCACCAGCAGGTTCTGCACGGTGTTCCGCACGGCGTGCAGGAAGACCCGCTGGTACAGGAAGGCGTAGGGACCCTCCTCCTGGATGATCTTGTTGGCCGCCTGGTAGAGGGCGATGCGCTTGGCGTCGTCCATCTCCACCCCGGCGTCCTGGATCATCTTGGCCGTCGTGGCGTTCTCGTACGCGTTGCGGTAGGCGAGCTGCTTCGCCGTGTGATCCGCGAACGGCTGCGCGTTGGTGTGCGGGTCCGCGTAGTCCGGGCCCCAGCCGCCCAGGAACAGGTCGGTCTTCTGCGCGCGATACTTCGGGAAGAGCTGCGCGGCGACCATCTTGTTCAGGGTCACCTTGATGCCGATCTTGGCGAGCGAGGCCTGGATGACCTGCGCCACCTCCGGCCGCGGCGTCGCGTCGATGTGATCCAGCGTGGTCTCGAATCCGGAGACGCCCGCCTCCTTCATGAGCTGCTTGGCCTTCTCGATATCGGTCCGGTAAAGGATCTTCGGCTCGTAGCCGGCGAAGCCCTCCGGGATGAACGTGCTGATCTGCTTGGCGGCCCCGCCCAGGACACCCTGGATGATGCCGTCGTAGTCGATCGCGTAGCGGATGGCCATGCGGACCCGCTTGTCGGACAGGTACGGCCGCGTCACGTTCATCCCGAGGTAGTCAATGGCGTTGTCCGCATAGCGCTCGATGCGGATGTCCTTGTTGCCGGCCAGCTGATTCACCTGGTCCGGCACCAGGTTCCAGGCGATGTCCAGATCGCCCTTCTCGACCTGCAGCCGCCGGCTGGCCGCTTCGGGGATGTCCTTGTAGATCACGCGCTTGATCCTGGGCGGGAAGCGGAAGTGGTTCGGGTTGGCATCCAGGACGACGCCCTCGCCGTGCTCCCAGCGCCGGAGGATGAACGGGCCGGAACCCGCCGAGTTCCGGGACAGCCAGGTCACGCCGTAGTCGCCGTCCGGATACTTGTCCGTCTTGGCCACGTGCTGCTTCACGACCCTGGAATCGACGACGCTGCCAATGATCGCCGCGGTGCACGCGAGGAACAGGCCGCCGGCGTACTTCTTCGGCAGCGTGATCTGGACCGTGTGCGCATCCAGCGCCTTGATCGAGCCGGGCGTCAAGCCGAACTGGGCGAGGATGAAGGCCGGCTGGTCCTTCAGCGCGAGGGCCCGCTGATAGGAGTACGCGACGTCCTCGGCGGTCAGCGGATTGCCGGAATGGAACTTCACGTTCTTGCGGAGATTGAACGTCCAGACGAGACCATCCGGCGAGACCTTCCAGGACTCGGCCAGGGACGGCTCCGGCCTGTCGAACTTCCCGGCCGGGAAGTCGAGCAGCCGGTCGTACACCTGCGCCATGACCCCGGAGCCGTAGACCTCGAACCCCCTGGCCGGGTCGAGGGAGGTGATGGAGCTGACCTGCTCCATGCCGATCACGAGGACCTCGGCGCGGCTCTGGGCAAAGGCGGCGGGGGCGGCAACCAGGACGAGGAGGAGGAACAGGAGGGAGAAACGTGCCAGGGTCCGCTTCATGGATCTCTCCTTTCGGCACAGGTTGGAGATCGGGCGGATCGGGCGTTCCGTCGGACAGGGCTGGAATGTGGCGGAAATCCTATGCGAGGGCGCCGACGCGAGGCAAGGAGATTCCTCGCGCCGTGGCGGAATATCGCTAGGAGCATTCGGGCCGCTGTGGTATAGT
>JBHGAX010000415.1:0-3285 GCA_041946635.1 Methylomirabilales bacterium (SeqCode) | reverse complement strand
GAAATTTCTTCCCCGCGCCCGGAACGTTTACACGCCCGTGATCTCGCGGCTTCTCCGGTGGCGCTCATTCCCTTCGGGTCTTGGATTTCGCACACCTGCAGGGTTCCTGGCCCGGATCTTTCACGAACGGCGTGAATGATCCGCCTCCCGGCTCACGCGGGCGCCTCGGAGGATGTTGCAGGGCCGGCAGCGGGTGGATCGAGGCCGGCTGGCGGGAGCAACATCGCTCGGGGGCCGATACGCCGGGCGGGCCCCGGGCCGAGTCGCTCGGCCCAGGGCCCGCCGCTGCTCAGGCTGCCCGATCGCGCACCGCCTCGATCCCCACCTGCCGGGCGCAGTTCGCGCAGCAGTAGATCCGTCCGTTCGCCTCCACCCCGTGGCCGATGATCCGACACTGGCAGTGCGCGCACGGCGGCGCCAGTCGCTGGATCGCGCACTCGAAGCTGTCGAACACATGGGAGGCGTCGCCGATCCTTACCTCGAACGCCTTGTCGTAGTTATTGCCGCACTGTTCGCACGTCGCCATGGCAGCTCCTCCTCTCCTCCTGTCCCGTCCTCCTGTCCCGGTGGCCGCCTGGGGTCGCCTCGTCCTTCAATTCCGATGCCACGCGCTGCGCGAGCCGCACCGCGAGGTGGCTGCGCCGGGGACGAACGCCTGGCGGGGTGCCGGTCAACCAGGCCCGGCCGGCCCGAACGCGAAGGGCAGGAGTCCGCGCGCCTCCCGGAAGCGCGCCAGCAGCGCCTTCCGGGTCCCCGCGCAGAGGTCGAGCAGCGCGTAGCGAAAGCTCTCATCGTCCTGCAGCTCATCCGAGAGCCGCTTGCCCGCCGACGCGAGAATCTCGACGAACGCCTCGGGGAACCGGGCGCGAAGCCGCGCGAGCTCCGCGGCAACGGGTACGCGAAGAACGAGCGCGTCCTGAAAGCGCCGGAGCACGAAGCTGGCCGCGACGCCCCGCCGGCCGCGGCCCGGACGCCACACGCGCCTCCCGCCCGGATCCCTGCCCAGCGCCAGGTCGAGCTGCATGGCGTACAGGTCGATGCCCTCGACCATCCGGTACAAGGGCGCGAACTGCGAGGCCATGCGGCCGTTGATCTCGATGATCCAGATGCCGTCATCGGACTCCCGGTAGAAGAACTCGACGTTGAAGAACGTGCGGTCGAGGCCGATCCGGCGGATACAGGCCTCGGCGATCTCCGCCATGCGCTCCTGGACTTCCGCGGGAAGGCGCGACGGGTACTCGAAGCGCTCGAAGCTGCCGGTGCCGGGGTAGAAGTGGGAGTCGGTCACCCCGAGGGGTACCACCTCTCCCCGGAAGACGTACCCATCCAGCGTCACCTGCCGGCCGGACAGGAGGTCCTCGAGCAGGAGCCACGAGGCGGGCACCTGCCGGAGCGCGGCTTCGACCGCCGAGCCCTCCACCAGACGATCGAACATCGCGGCCACCGGGCCAAGCCGGCCGCCGGTCGCCGCGGCCACGTGCCGGAGGTCCTCGAGGGACCGGACTGGGCGTGCCAGGATGGAGAGATAGGACTTCACGGGCTTGACAAAGGCCGGCAGCGGAAACGGGAGGTCGTCCGGCACTCCCTGCGGATCCAGCAGGTGAAACCGCGGCGTGGCCGCCGGAGCGGCCGCCTGCTGGCAGCGCCGGGAGTAGAACTTGTGCTGGCAGAGGAAGAGCGCCCGGAAGGAGGGGGCGGGGAGGCCAAGGCGCTCGCCGGCGAGCGCCGCGACCATGCAGGCCGGAAAATCGTCGATGCCGACCACGGCCCGGTAGGGCCGGGATGCCCGCTGCGCGTGCCGGAGGAGGGAATCGAGGAAGCGGCCCACATCAAAGCCGGGCTCGTGGGTCGCTTCATCCGATCCATACTGCACGAGCTCGTAGGCATCGCGGATCTCGGGACGCGCAAAGTGGACGCGGTCTCGCGCCGTCGGACAGACGACCAGCACGGGTCCGGCTCGCGCCGTGAAGTTTTGACACAGCCAGGAAGCTTCTCCGGGCAATTGCTTCCCCGTGGCACCATCGTCCGGCCTGTCCGTCATAGTTTTCGCGAGGTTCAGCGCCCTGTCGGGACGGACATGCGGCACGCGGCTTGCGACCTGTATATCCCCCGAGAGTCGAGTTGCCGGCAGAGGCGGTGCAAGAAGCCGCCCAGTGGAGAGCGGAGGAGCGCAGCCTCAGGCGAGCGACAGAGCGGGTGGTTGAGCGGGCAGGCGGAGCGGAGTGGAGTGGAGATGATGGCACGGAATGGACGGATTCGCGTGGCGGTCAACGGGTACGGGGTGATCGGCAAGCGCGTGGCAGATGCGGTCACGCTCCAGGACGACATGCAGCTCGTCGGCATCGCGGACATCGTCTTTGACTATCGCCTCCGCGTGGCGGTGGAGCGGGGCTACCCGATCTACGCCTCCCTCCCGGACAAGCGCGAGCAGATGAGGGCCGCCGGCATCCCGGTCGCCGGCGACCTGGACGACCTGCTGCGCCAGACGGATATCGTGGTCGACTGCGCGCCCAAACGCGTCGCCAGCCAGAACCGGGACCGCTACCGGGCGGCCGGCCTGAAGGCCATCTGGCAGGGCGGGGAGAAGCACGAGCTGGCGGGCTACTCCTTCGTGGCCCAGGTCAACTACGCGGGCGCCTTGAACCGGCAGTTCGCCCGCGTCGTCTCCTGCAACACCACGGCCCTCTGCCGGGTCCTGCACGCGCTCCACCGCCATGGCTGGGTGGCCCGCGCCCGGGCGGTGCTGCTGCGGCGCGGCACGGATCCCTGGGAGTCGCACGTTGGCGGGATGATCAACACCGCGATTCCGGAAACCCACGTGCCGAGCCACCAGGGCCCGGATGCCCAGACCGTGATGCCGGATGTGTCCATCACGACGATGGCCGGCGCCGGCCCCTACAACCTGAGCCACCTCCATTACGCGATGGTCGAGACGGTCCGGCCCGTCAGCGTGGCGGAGTTGCGGGACGCGCTGTGGGACGAGCCCCGTATCGCCTTCGTCCGGGCCACCGACGGGCTGGTGGCGCTGAACTCGGTGGTGGAGCTCATGCGGGATCTGGACCGGCCGCGGGGCGACATGTGGGAGGTCGCGGTGTGGGAGGATGCCCTCGCCGCGGACGAGCGGGAGGTCTACCTGACCTTCCAGGTGCACAACGAGGCCATCGTCATTCCCGAGACCATCGACTGCATCCGGGCCCTCATGGGCCGCGAGCCGGACGCCATGCGATCCATCGCGAGGACGGACACGTCGCTCGGCGTGACAAAGGCCTTCCTGCCCCGCACGAC
>JBHGAX010000414.1:0-3305 GCA_041946635.1 Methylomirabilales bacterium (SeqCode) | reverse complement strand
GGGGGTCGGGGGATTTCCCGCATTCCGCCTGTCTTGACGCCGGTGGCCTATCCTGGTAGCGTGCCGTCGCCGAATCCGCCAGCCCCGAGCACCTCGCATCCATCACCCGAGCGGCAGGCGTGGATCCCGTCATTCTCCGCATCCGGCAGAGCGTGGACGTCGCGGCGCCGGCCCCCGCGGTGTACGACTTGGTGTCGGATCCCGCGGCCAAGGCCCGGCTGAATCCCTTCGTCCAGGTCATCCGCATCGAGCGCGAGACGCCGGGGCCCCTGCGGGAGGGCAGCGTCACCTTCTTCCGGGCCCAGAAGGGGAAGCAGATCTACGAGTACCGGACGCGCTGCTGCCAGGTCGTGCCCGGCCGCCTCATCGAGAACCGGGCGGACCTGCCCAGCCTGTTTCGCGTCCGCGTCGAGGTGGAGCCGGTGGCCGGCGGCAGCCGCCTCACGCAGCAGGAGGAGCTGGAGATCACGGCCGGGATGCTGGAAGGCCTCTTCGTCCCGCGGCGCGCGGAGCGCGCCTGGCGCGCCATCAAGCTCCTGCACCTCTTCCTGCCCGGCCTCGCCCGCGAGGCGTACGCGGTCCTGCTGCGGGAGCGCGCGGAAGCGCTGCGCATCTCGCTGCAGCGCGAGCTGCACGTCTGGCTCCTGGCCATCAAGCGCCACCTGGAGGGAGAGAGCTCCGACGTCCGAGGTCCGACGTCCGAGGTCCCGACGGTTTCCGGTCCGAGGTTCGAGGTTCACGGCTGAGCCCCGGGTCTCCGGCTCTTCCCCCACCCCGATCTCCGTTCTTCCGCCCGACCCCGCCCCCGGCCCCCGGTCTCACCCCTTTCGCGCCTTCTCCGCCTGTGCCTTCTGCAGCGCCCGGCTGAACCAGTCGCTGGCGGCGGGGGCGGCCGGCCGAGCGGCGGGCGCCGCGCGGCGCGCCGGCCGCGCCGCCGCCCCGGCGGCCGGGCGGGCCGCGCGCGGCGCACCGGCCTCGGGCTGGCTCTTCATGGAGAGGCCGATGCGCCGCCGCGGGAGGTCGACCTCCACCACCGTCACCTGCACCCGCTGGTGCACCTTCACCACCTCGGCGGGATCGCGCACGAAGCGGTCGCTCAGCTGGCTCACGTGGACCAGGCCGTCCTGGTGCACGCCGATGTCCACGAAGGCGCCGAAGGCCGTGACGTTGGTCACGATGCCCGGCAGCCGCATGCCGGGCTGCAGGTCCTCCAGCTTGGTGACGCCCTCGGCGAACGCGAACGCCTCGAACTGCTCGCGCGGGTCGCGGCCCGGCCTGGCCAGCTCCGCCAGGATATCCGTGAGCGTCGGCAGCCCCACCCGGTCGGAGACGTAGGCATCCAGCCCGATCCGGCCGCGCAGCTCCGGCGCCCGCATGAGGTCGGCGACGCTGCAGGCCAGATCGCCGGCCATCCGATCCACGATGGGGTAGCTCTCGGGGTGCACGGCGCTGGCATCCAGGGGGTTCTCCCCGTCCCGGATGCGCAGGAACCCGGCCGCCTGCTCGAAGGCCTTGGGGCCGAGCCGGGGGACCTCGAGCAGCTCGCGGCGCGAGCGGAACGGCCCGTGCTCGTTCCGGTAGGCGATGATGTTGGCCGCCACCGCGCTGTTCAGGCCCGAGACGTAGCTCAGGAGCTGCCTGCTCGCGGTGTTGACCTCCACGCCCACCGCGTTCACGCAGCTGCCCACCACCTCGTCCAGCGAGCGCTTGAGGGCGGGCTGATCCACGTCGTGCTGGTACTGGCCCACCCCGATGGACTTGGGATCGATCTTCACCAGCTCGGCCAGCGGGTCCATCAGGCGCCGTCCGATGGAGACGGCCCCGCGCACCGTCACGTCGTGGTCCGGGAACTCCTCGCGCGCGGCCTCGGAGGCCGAGTAGACCGAGGCGCCGCTCTCGTTCACCATGAGGATGGCCACGGACGCGGGCAGCCCGAGGCCGCGCACGAACGCCTCCGTCTCGCGGCTGGCGGTGCCGTTGCCGATGGCCACCGCCTGGATGTCGAAGCGGGCGACGAGGCCGAGGACCGTCTGCGCCGCCTGCGCGCGCTGCCGCCCGGAGCCCTCCACGTAGATGAGGTCGTGGTGGAGGAGCTTGCCCTGCGCGTCCAGGCACACCACCTTGCAGCCCGTCCGGTAGCCGGGGTCCACGCCCATGACCCGCTTGCGCCCGAGCGGCGGGGCGAGCAGCAGCTCGCGCAGGTTCGAGGCGAACACCCGGATGGCCTCCCCGTCCGCGCGCTGCTTCAGCTCCAGCCGGGCCTCGGTCTCGAGCTGCGGCCCGAGCAGCCGCTTGTAGCCGTCCTCGACCGCCAGGCGGACCTGCTCGGCGGCGGGGCTGCCGTTCCTGACGAACATGGCGGCCAGCCGGGCCAGCGCCTCGTCTTCCGGCGGGAGCACGCGGAAGGTCAGCGCCTTCTCGGCCTCGCCGCGCCGGATGGCGAGGATGCGGTGCGAGGGCGCCTTGGCCGCCGGCTCCTCCCACTCGAAGTAGTCCCGGTACTTCGCCCCCTCGGCCTCCTTCCCGGCGACCACCCGCGAGCGGATGACCGCCTTGGCGGCGAAGAGCGCGCGGATGGCGGTGCGGGCCGCCGTGTCGTCGCTCGCGCGCTCGGCCAGGATGTCCCGGGCGCCGCCCAGGGCCGTCGCGACGCTGTCCACCCCGCGCTCGGCGTTCACGAAGGGCGCCGCGGCCTGCGCCGGATCCAGCGTCGGCGCCTGCGCCCAGAGCAGGTCCGCCAGCGGCTCCAGCCCCTTCTCCTTGGCGATCATGGCGCGCGTGCGACGCTTGGGCCGGTAGGGCTGGTAGACGTCCTCCAGGCCGGCGAGCGTCTCCGCCGCCTCCAGCGCGGCTCGCAGCTCGTCCGTCAGCAGGTTCCGCTCCTCGAGCGAGGCGAGGATGGCCTCGCGCCGCTCCGCCACGGCCTGCAGCTGCTCCAGCCGGTCGCGGATCTGGGTGATCTGCACCTCGTCCAGCGACCCGGTGGCTTCCTTGCGGTAGCGCGCGATGAAGGGGATGGTGGCGCCCTCGGCCAGGAGCGCGCCGGCGGCGGAGACCTGGCGCGGGTGGATCTGCAGCGCCTGGGCGATCGTCTGTACGAATCGTTCGTCCATGAAGCCCCTCGATGGCTGGGTGGTTTGCCGGGACAGGAGCGAGCGGTGATCTCGAGCGAGGCCGGCGGTCTACCCCGTGCCGGAGACCCTCGCCTTCTACACCGTGCCCGGAGGGATGTCAAGGCCCCGGGAGCCTTGCCGCCCCCCAGTTTTTGAACGGTGCGACGTCGCCAACCACCCTGACGGATGATC
>JBHGAX010000413.1:0-3308 GCA_041946635.1 Methylomirabilales bacterium (SeqCode) | reverse complement strand
GTTACGGGTTACGGGTTGGTCCTGCGCAAGGAGCGGAAGCGATCCGCAGCGATGACCCAGCGGCGGCAGCCGACCGCCCCACCGCCTGGCAGGCGGCGCTGAAGCTGCTGGCCATGCGATCCCTGAGCACCCAGGAGGTGCGGGATCGGCTGGGGCGCCGCGGCTACGCGGTCGAGGAGATCGAGCCGGTGGTCCGGCGGCTCACGGCCGCCGGGTACCTGGACGACGCCGGCTACGCCCGAAGCTGGGTGCGCTCCCGGGCCCACCGGCTCGGCCCCGCCCGCATCGCGCGCGAGCTGCGGGCCCGGGGCATCGCCGAGGCCGAGGTGGCGGCGGTCCTCGGCGAGCTGGCCGCCTCGCGGGACGTCCGGCAGGCGGCGGCGGATGCCGCCGCCAGGAAGCTCCACGCCCTCCGCGGCATGCCGCCCGCCGTCATCCGGCGGCGCCTGGCGGCCCACCTCCTGCGACAGGGCTTCACCACCGAGGTCGTCCTGGACCTCCTGCGGGATCGGCTGCCCGACCCCGAGGCGTAGGGCGGCACAGTTCAATCTGGAGAGGACGGAGTGGTCATGGCGCTCGGCTTCCTGAGCGGTGATGCGATCCGATCGAAATTCCTCGGCTACTTCGCCGAGCGCGGACACGAGCGCGTGGCCAGCTCCTCCCTGGTGCCCAAGGCGGACCCGACGCTGCTCTTCACCAACGCCGGCATGGTGCAGTTCAAGGACGTCTTCACCGGGAACGAGCAGCGGCCGTACCGGCGGGCGGTCACCGCGCAGAAGTGCGTGCGCGCCGGCGGGAAGCACAACGACCTGGAGAACGTGGGGCGCACCGCGCGGCACCACACCTTCTTCGAGATGCTCGGCAACTTCTCCTTCGGCGATTACTTCAAGGAGCAGGCCATCGCCTTCGCCTGGGAGTTCCTGACGGAGGAGCTGGCCCTCCCGCCCGAGCGCCTCTGGGTCACGATCCACGAAGGCGATGCCGGCATGCGCCTGGGCCCGGACGAGGAGGCGCGCGGCCTCTGGAAGCGCTACGTCCCGGTCGAGCGCATCGTGGCCTGCTCCACCAAGGACAACTTCTGGGCCATGGGGGACACGGGGCCCTGCGGCCCGTGCTCCGAGATCGTCTACGACCAGGGCGAGGCGCTGGGCTGCGGGCGCGCGGGCTGCGGGGTGGGCTGCGACTGCGACCGCTACCTGGAGCTCTGGAACCTGGTGTTCATGCAGTTCGAGCGGAGCGCGGACGGCGTCCTCACGCCGCTGCCGCGCCCGAGCATCGACACCGGCGCCGGGCTGGAGCGGCTGGCGGCCATCCTGCAGGGCGTCTCCACGAACTTCGACACGGACCTCCTGCGCCCGCTCATCGCCTGCGTGGAGGCGCAGACGGGCAAGCGCTACGGCGCCACCCCGGCGGACGACGTCTCCATGCGCGTGATCGCGGACCACGCCCGCTCCACGACCTTCCTCATCGCCGACGGCGTGCTCCCCAGCAACGAGGGCCGGGGCTACGTGCTGCGGCGCATCCTGCGGCGGGCGCTGCGCCACGGCCGGCTGCTGGGCCTGGAGCAGCCGTTCCTCTTCCAGGTGACCGGCGAGGTGGTGGCGCGCATGCAGGGCGCCTATCCCGAGCTGGCGGACGCGCGGGAGCACGTGGCCCGCGTGACGCGCGCCGAGGAGGAGCGGTTCGGGCACACCCTGCGGGTCGGCCTCCGCATGGTGGACGGCCTGGTGGAGGAGCTGAAGGAGACGGGCGCCACCAGCGTCCCGGGCGAGGAGATCTTCAAGCTGTACGACACCTACGGCTTCCCCGTGGACCTGCTGCGCGACATCGCCGCGGACCAGGGCCTCGCGCTGGACGAGGCCGGCTTCGAGCGGGCCATGGCCGATCAGCGCACCCGGGCGCGCGAGTCCTGGGTGGGCTCCGGCGAGGTCGAGGTGCCGGCCAGCCTGCGGGACCTGGCGGCGGGCCTCCGGGTGGAGCCGCTCTGGCATCAGGCGGCGCAGGCCCAGGCCGAGGTGGTCGCCATCCTGGCGGGGGAGCCGCGGGCCCGCGTGGACGCCCTCCGCGAGGGCGAGAGCGGCGACGTGCTGCTGAGCCGCACGCCGTTCTACCCGGAGGCCGGCGGCCAGGTGGGCGACGCGGGCAGCCTGACGGCGGAGGGGACGCTGGCGGAGGTGCTGGACACGCAGCGGCCCGTGCCGTCGCTGGTGCTGCACAGCGTGCGGCTGAAGCGCGGCCGCCTGGCGGTCGGCCAGAGCGTCCACGCGGCGGTGGACGCCGCGCGCCGCGGCGTGACCGCCAAGAACCACACGGCCACGCACCTCCTGCACGCGGCGCTGCGGCAGGTCCTGGGCGACCACGTGAAGCAGGCCGGCTCCCTGGTGGCGCCCGACCGCCTGCGCTTCGACTTCACCCACTTCAGCCCCCTCACCCCCGAGGAGATCGCGCGCATCGAGGAGCTGGTCAACGAGCAGGTCTGGGCCAACCGGGGGCTCGACATCCGGACCATGGGGCTGGACGAGGCGGTGGCGGCCGGGGCCATGGCCCTCTTCGGCGAGAAGTACGGCGAGCGCGTGCGCGTGGTCACGGTCCCGGAGTTCAGCCGCGAGCTGTGCGGGGGCATCCACGTGGGGGCCACCGGGGAGATCGGACTCTTCAAGATCGTGGGGCAGGGGAGCGTGGCCGCCGGCGTCCGCCGGGTGGAGGCCCTCACCGGGCCGGGCGCCTACCAGCACGTCCGCCGCGAGGAGCAGATGCTGGCCGAGGCGGCCGCCCGCGTGAAGGTGCGGCCGCACGAGCTGCCCGACCGGCTGGAGCGCCTGCAGGAGTCCGCCCGCGAGCTGGAGCGCGAGGTGCAGCGCCTGCAGGCCAAGCTGGCCGCCGGCTCGCTGGACGAGCTGCTGGCCGGGGCTCGGGAGGTCTCCGGGGTGCGGGTGGTGGGCGCCGCCCTGGAGTGCATGGATGCCAGGGGCCTCCGCGAGCTGGGCGACCGCGTGCGCGAGCGCCTGCAGAGCGGGGTCGTGGCGCTGGCCAGCCAGACCGACGGCCGGGTCACCTGGATCACCATGGTGACGAAGGACCTCACGCCGCGCCTGCACGCGGGGAACCTCGTGCGCGAGCTGGCCAAGATCACCGGGGGCGGCGGCGGCGGCCGCCCGGACCTGGCCGAGGCCGGCGGCAAGGACGCGGCGCGCATCCCGGAGGCGCTCGGGAAGCTGCCCGAGTTGGTGCAGGAGCAGCTGAATGCGAAGCGCAAAACGTAAAACGTAAGGAACAAGAACCAGGGCCGAGTACCGCTCCTTACGTTT
>JBHGAX010000412.1:0-3316 GCA_041946635.1 Methylomirabilales bacterium (SeqCode) | reverse complement strand
CGCGGCTGGGACGTGCTCTGCATCTACCACTCGCACCCGGACCACCCGGCCTACTTCTCCGCGATGGACCGGGAGCGCGCCCTGGACCAGGCCGGACGCCCGCTGTGGCCCGAGGCGCTCTACCTGGTGGTGGGCGTCCGAGGGGGACGGGCGGCGGAAGCCCGCAGCTTCCGATGGGATCCCGCCCCGGCCCAGTTCGTGGAGCGCGCGGTGCCGCTGCCGCCGCCCGCCTGATCGGGCCTGCGCCCGCATTCCGGCTTTGCCCCTCGCGCACATTTGCGGTATCGTTTCCCGTGGGACCGCCACGGGAGGGGAGCGTGAAGACCCAGGACGCCCTCAGCTTGCTCGTCGCGCTCGAAGAGCGCGTGGCCCGCATCTATTTTCAGTTCTTCCGCAGCTTTCGCGAGGATCCGACGGTGTCGCGGTGCTTCTGGGACATGGCGCGCGACGAGTACGGCCACGTCGGGATCCTGAAGATGGCCCGCGATCTCGTGTCGCCCGAAGCCGAGGCCGGGGAGATCGGCACCCGGCTCTGGAGCCTGGTGGAGATCGTGGAACGCTGCGAGCAGCAGGCCCGGGACGCGGCCTCGCTGGAGCGGGCCCTGGACCTCGCCATCCGCCTGGAGTCCTCCGAGCTGGACGTCCTCGGGCACCGGCTGGTGCAGTCGCTGCGGGAGGAGCTGCCGGAGGGCGCGGCCCGGCCGTTCCTGCCCGCGGATGCGCCCGCCCGGCGGCTGGTGGAGGCCGCCGGCAAGGTCCCGGACGCGACGCTGCGGCAGCGGCTGGAGACGATGCTCGCCAGGGGGCGCTAGATGGGCAGGCGCCGGGTACACCTCACGTTCCAGGGGCAGCTGGCCGACCAGCCGGTCATCTGGACGCTCTCCGAGGAGTTCGACCTCGTCTTCAACATCCGGCAGGCGGACCTGGACGAGGGCGTGGGCTGGATGATGCTCGAGCTGGACGGCGACGACCAGCGCATCGCCGAGGCGCTGGCCTGGCTGGAGCGCGCGGGGGTGATCGTCGCCCCCATCGAGCAGGACGTCGTCGCGGGGTAAGATCGCCAGTTGGGCGGTCCAGCGGTGCGATCGGGCCGAATGGCCGAATCCCTCCTTGACACTCGCCGTCTACGCTGATTTAATCGCCCGCGATCGCTGACTCATCCAGAGTGGCTGAGGGACTGGCCCTGCGAAGCCACGGCAACCCCGCCCCCGGCGGGGTGCCAACTCCTGCCCCGCTGCACGCCGGCGGGGAGAGATGAGAAGGCGGCTGGCGAGCCCGGTCGTGAGCCCCTTCTCCGATGGAGAAGGGGCTTTCGTGTTTCGGGGAGGGCGACATGGCCAGCGTGCGGGTGCAGCTGACGTTTCCGGCGGACCTCGTGCGGGAGCCGGTGATCTACCACATGGCGAAGACGCACCATCTGGTGCCGAACATTCGGAAGGTCCGCGTGACCGAATCGGCCGGCGAGGCCATCCTGGACCTTTCTGGGGCGGACGAGGACGTCGAGCGAGGGCTGGCGTCCCTGACGGCGCGGGGCGTGCGGGTGACCCGCCTGAGCGAGCCGCGCGGGAGGTAGCATGGGGGAGGGGACGGGGTACGGGAAGGGGCTGAAGTGTCGCGAGTGCGGGCGGCCGTATCCGGCCCAGCCACTCCACGTCTGCGAGTACTGCTTCGGCCCGCTGGAGGTCGACTACGACTACGAGGCCATCCGCCAGGCCGTGAGCCGGCGGACCGTCGAGGCCGGGCCGCCCAGCATCTGGCGGTACCAGGCCCTCCTGCCGGTGGGGGGGGAGCCCCGCGTGGGCCGCCACTGCGGCTTCACGCCGCTGGTGCAGGCCCGGAACCTGGGCAAGGCCCTGGGCCTCCGGCGCCTCTACGTGAAGAACGACACGGTGAACCACCCCACGCTGTCCTTCAAGGACCGGGTGGTGGCGGTCGCGGTGAACACGGCCATCCAGTTCGGCTTCACCGTGGTGGCCTGCGCCTCCACCGGCAACCTGGCCAACTCGGTGGCGGCGCACGCCGCCGAGGGCGGCCTGCAGAGCGTCGTCTTCATCCCCTCGGACCTGGAGCAGGGCAAGGTGCTGGGGACCTCGGTGTACGCCCCGACCGTGGTGGCCGTGGACGGCACCTACGACGAGGTGAACCGCCTCTGCAGCGAGGTGGCGGACAAGTACGGCTGGGCCTTCGCCAACATCAACCTCCGGCCGTACTACGCCGAGGGCTCGAAGTCCTTCGGCTACGAGATCGCCGAGCAGCTGGGCTGGCGCGCGCCGGATCACGTCGTGGTCCCGGCGGCGGGGGGCTCGCTGATCACGAAGATCTGGAAGGGCCTCCACGAGCTCCAGCGCCTGGGCCTGATTCCCGCGGTCGCCACGCGCATGCACGTCGCTCAGGCGGCGGGCTGCGGGCCGATCGTCGCCGCGGTGAAGGCCGGCAGCGAGACGGTGCGGCCGGTGAAGCAGCCGCGGACCATCGCCAAGTCGCTGGCCATCGGGAACCCGGCGGACGGCTACTACGCCTTCAAGACGGTGACGGGGAGCGGCGGGACCGGCGAGCACGCCACGGACGACGAGATCGTGGACGCCATGAAGCTGCTGGCCGCCACGGAGGGCATCTTCGCCGAGACGGCGGGCGGGGTCACGCTCGCCGCCACGCGGAAGCTGGTGGCCCAGGGCCGGATCGGGCCCGACGACCTCACGGTGGTCTGCGTGACGGGCAACGGCCTGAAGACGCAGGAGGCGCTGGTGGGGGCGATGGCCGCGCCGGTGCGCATCCAGCCGAGCCTGCGGGCCTTCGACGAGGCGCTGGCCGCGGCCGGGGGCGCGCCGCTGCCCGCGGGCGGCGCCGCCTGAGCGGCGCGCGGCGTCCCCCGGTACTCGGATGTGCTTGGGATTTGGTCACTGGTCATTGATGGATTCTCGCTGTCCGGGAGGGTTGAGACGATGGGCGTTGTCGTGCGCATTCCCACGCCGCTGCGGGCGCTGACCGGCGGGCAGGGCCAGCTGACCTTCGAGGCGACCAGCGTGAAGGACCTGCTCCAGCGGCTCGACGAGGCGCATACGGGCTTCCGCGAGCGGCTGTTCGAGCAGGACGGCGCCGTCCGCCGGTTCGTCAACATCTACGTGAACGAGGAGGACATCCGCTTCCTGCAAGGCACGGACACCGCGCTCAAGCCGGGCGACGAGGTGTCCATCGTCCCCGCCATGGCCGGCGGCTAGCGGCGGCTGAAAACGGCCCATCCGCGGCGTTGCCCGGCCTCGGCGCTCGCCCTTCCCGATACCGCGCCGTTCCTCTGGGGCGGAGCGCAGCACAAAGG
>JBHGAX010000411.1:0-5046 GCA_041946635.1 Methylomirabilales bacterium (SeqCode) | reverse complement strand
GTGAACGTCCCGGCGGGCCCGCTGAGCCGCACCTCGGCGCCGGGTGAGAGGCCGCCCAGCACGCGCTTGAACGCGCTCCCGCGCATCCGCGTCGCGAACACCAGATCGTCCTCGGCGGGGGCGCTCGCGATCGAAAAGGTCCGGGTGTTGCCCTCTGCGTCCGTCTCGGGGGGATTCAGGAGGGTGAGGCTGGCGTTCTGCCCGGGGCGGAAGCCGAACTCCCGCGGACGCTCCAGGTGGACGGCGAGCGTCCCCGTGGCGATCTCCTCGCGCTTCGTCAATCGGCACACGTACTTCGCCATGGCTGGCCCCCACCCCTCACGCCGCCCGGGCCTCCGCCCCGGACACCGCCGCCGTGCAGAAGCGGCAGCGTCGCGCCCCGACGGGAATCTCGCTCAGGCATTCCGGGCAGGCCTTCGTGGTCGGGTCCGGCTTCGCCTCCCCCCGGTGCACGCGGGCCATCAGCGCGTTCATCGGGACGACCACGAAGAAGTAGACGGCGGCGGCGACCAGGAGGAACGACAGCAGGGCGTTCACGAAGTCGCCGATCAGGAACTTGCTGCCCCGCACCGTGAACGCGATGGCCGAGAAGTCTGGCTGGCCGACGGCCGCCGCGATGAGGGGCGTCAGCAGATCCTTCACGAGCGCCGTCACCACGGCGCCAAACGCCGCGCCCAAGACCACGCCGACGGCGAGGTCCAGCATGTTGCCTCGCATGATGAACTGCCTGAACCCCTTCAGCATCTCCTCCTCCTCGCGGGGCAGCCGGCTGTCCAGATTCCCTGTCCCGCACGTTTCTGGCTAGCACGCTATCCGGCCCAGCGCAAGGGCGAGGAACCCCCGATCCCGGCTGACTTCCGCAGGCTCCTGGCAGCGGAGTCGAGGGGCGGCTCAGGCGCGCCGGGCGTCGGGGGACCCGGTTCTCTATGCGGCGCTCCGGTCGGAGGCGGGAGCCGCCGCGCGGCTGGCGTGCGCAGCAGCAAGCTGGCGCAGGTGGTCGCGCGTTTCGAGGAGCGTTGATCCGACGTGGCCGGCCCCGGCCTCCAGCAGCGCGTGCGGATCCTCGTCGGCGAGGGACGGGGCCGCCCACCGCCCGACAAGAATCTTGGCGCCGGGCACGGCCCCGCGGAGTTTCTTCAGGATATAGCGCGACCTGGACGGCGGACTGGGAGGCAAGTCGGCGATGCAGACCAGGGTGCAGCCGCGCTCCCGCACGGCCGCGACGATCTCCGAGGGCAAGGCGCGGCCGCCCACCACTTCCAGCCTGACCGCGTCGTGCTCGAGGAGCTGCTCCAGCATGCGCAGCGCAAGCTCGTCGGCCGCGCCGCTGGCGGGATAGGCAAGGACGGTCACCTTTGCGCCCTCGATGGCGCGGGTCGCAGTGACCTCGGCCCCGGGCGCGGCGGCCCCGCCGGCCCCGGCGTCCCGGACCAGCTCGCGCACCTGCTCCAGCACGACGCCTTCCTCGTCGTCGGACAGGCGGCCCTCCAGGCGATCGCGTTCCGCGTAGTTCAGCGCCGGCAGCAGGAGCGCGTCGTACACCGTCTCGGGCGCCTGCGAGAGCACGTGCTGCTCGACGAGATCTTCGGCTTCACTCTGATCGCGGGCCAGCAGCCGCTGGTAGAAGCTGACCTCGGGCGCGAGCGCCGGCGTCGCGGCCATGAGCGTGGACAGGAAGGCCAGGCCCGGCACGTGCTTGCCCAGCACGACGACGCAGACCGTGAGCGGCGTCGCGAGCAGGAGGCCCATCGGCCCCCAGAGCCACGTCCAGAAGGCGACGGCGATGAGCAGCGCGGTCTGCGACACGCCTGCCGCGCCGGCGTAGAGGATCGTTTCAAGCACGAGGTTCGTGCAGAGCTCCAGCGCGAGGAAGAGCCCCACGACCCACAGCGGCTGGATCCAGCCGGGAAGCACCGCCAGGCTCACCAGGATCGGGGCTCCGGCCGCAATCAGGGGGCCCAGGTACGGAATGAATCGCGCGGCCGCGCCCAGCGCGGCCCACAGCACGGGGTACGGGACGCCGATCAACCACAGCCCGACGCCGGCGCCCGCGCCGTAGATCGTGTTGACGAGCGCCTGCATGAGCAGCTGCCGGCCGACGCGATGCCCGGCCTCGTCCAGCGCCCGGGTGGTGACGGCGAGGTGCCCGTGACCGATGAGGCCGATGACTCGGCCCCGCAGCTCTTCCCGCTCGAGCAGCATGAAGATCACCAGGACGATCACGAGTCCGACCGTCGAGAGCGGGCCCGCCGTGGCGCCCAGCCATGCGGGGAGGCTCCAGAGATCCGTGGCCTGCTCGGGCCGCACGACGACCGGCTGTCCTCGCATGCCGACCTGAGCAGGGTCGGCCATCTCGTGCTGGATGTCCTTGAGCGTCTCCTGGACCTCCTCGACCGTGCCTCCTCGGCCGGCGCCCCGGATGTCGGCGATCTTCTGCCTGATGTTGTCGCGATACTTGGGCAGGTCGCCAGCCAGGCGTGACGCCTGGATCGTCACCGCCCATCCCGCGGTGCCCAGCACGCTGAAGACCAGCGCGACCACCAGCAAGACGGCAGGGACGCGGCCGATCCACCGCTGCAGCTGCGTGACGGGCGGGGCGAGCACGAAGGTCAGCAGGATCGCCAGCGCGAGAGGCATCAGCACCGCCTGGGCCCAGTACAGGACCGCGACGGCGAGCACGCACCCCGCAAACGTCAGCCAGGGGTGCCATCGTCTATTCATGTGACACCGTGGGTCACCCGGGTGGGCAGGTGCGAGAGGTTCGCGGACGGAATCCGAGGTTCTAGGTACCCCGGCAACGCCCAGCAGGCAAGAGCGAAAATTTACACCCCGCGGTCCCGCGCCGCGCACGGTTACGGGCCATCGGCCGTAAACACGTGGTCGTCGCACCGGGGAGGGAAAGGGCTGGCGCGTATTTCCGGCGCCGATGCGCCGCGCCACGCGCCCGGGTGAGGAGTTACTCCTCCCGCGGATCGACCGGCGCCTCCGCGTGCAGGGGCAAGCGGACGGTGAAGGCGGTGCCCTGGCCACTCTCGACCCCCAGGGTGGCGCCGAGGCGCTGGGCGAGGATGCGGACGATGCGGAGGCCGAGGGCCGGTCACCAGGGCCCGGAGGTAGTCGCGGAGCAGGACGCGCCCGCCCCGCAGCGAGCCGTACAGCTGCTCGTGGAGGCGCGCAATGGCGTAGATCCGGCCGTAGCTGTCACGCAGGACGGCGGCCTTCTCCTCGTCCCTCACGGCCTCCATCTGGAGGTACAGCATGTCGCAGAGCATCTGCAAGGTGTTCTTCGTCCGGTGATGCACCTCGCGGAGGAGCGTCACATTGTCCGCCAGGGCGCGCTCTTCGTGGCTCAGCGCTTCCCGCAGCCGATCCTCCATCCGCTTGCGCTCGGAGATGTCGGTGGTGATCGTCACCGCGCCGATGATCTCGCCCGCGTCGTTCCGCAGCGGGGCCCCGCTGTTGACCACATACAGGGAGCCCGTGGGGGTCTGGCGCAGAAACTCGCGCGTGGCCGTCTCCCCGCGCAAGGCGTGTGCGGCCGGCCACTCGCCAACGGGCACCGGCTTCCCGTCCGGGTCCAGGTACTCGCCCCAGACCTGGGGTGCCATCTCCAGCGGCGTCCCCTCCGGGCGCTGCCGGGCCCGGCGCCGCGACACCGCGTTCACGAACATCACCCGGCCCTGCGCATCGCGGACGGTGATGCCCTCGCTGGCCTGCTCCAGGATGCTATGCAGCAGGTGCTGGGAGTCCGCCAGGGCCCGTTCCGCCCGCTTGCGCTGGGTGATGTCCCGGCCGTACACGTTCACGTAGCCCTCGCCCTGGAAGGGGACGCACACCAGCGAGTACACGCGGCCCTCGCAGGCAAATTCGTGCTCCACGGCATGCCCGACCGTCCAGACCTCCAGGAACGGGGAGCGGCGACTGAGGCGACTCCCGACCGCGCAGCCCCAGGCCGCCAGGAGCGGCTGGCTGGCCGCGTTGGCGTAGAGGAGCGTCCCGTCGTGGGCGATGCGGAGCACGGGCGACGGATTCTGCGCGGGGAAGAGCGCCAAGCTCCGCCGCTCCGCCTCGACCGTCTTCCGATCGGTGATGTCCTGTACCGTCCCGAAGCCGCCCAGGAGCTGCCCGTGGTCGTCGTGCTCCAACTCTGCCCGCTCGCGCACCCACTTGACCTCGCTCCCGACGAGGATCCGGTGCTCGATGTCGTAGGGCGCACCGCCCAGGGCCGCGGTCCACCGCTGGTCCACGTACTCCCGGTCCTCGGGGTGCACGGCAGCCAGGAAGCTCGCGTAGGTGAGCGCGACTCCCGGCGGCATGCCGAAGATCCGGTACGTCTCGTCCGACCACCAGAGCTCGCCCCGGCGGGCATCCAGGCGCCAGCTGCCCGTCCGCGCCACGGCCTGCGCGCGGTTCAGGTCCGCGTGCCCTTGCCGTAGCGCCGCCTCCGCCTGCTGGCGGTTCGCGAGTTCCCGCTCCAGGGCCCGCTTCGCGGCGGCCACCTCCGCGGTCCCTGCGGCCGCCTCAGCCTCCGGCTCGGCCGCTCGGCGCGTCAGGTCGGTGACGAGCGCGCGGTACGGGGTGAGGTCGATGGCGACGAGGAGCAGCGCGGCGTCCCCACCGAGGTTGCGCCGCGCCAGCCGGAGGTGCACCGGCCGCCGCGTCCCGTCCCCCGCGAGGAGGGTGATCTCGGCGGTCACCAGGGCCAGGCCCGCGACCTCCACCAGTCGGCGATACCGGGCCCGGTCCTCGGGCGCCACCCGCTCCTCCAGACCGGTTCCCACCAGGGCCGTCGCCTGCACGTCCAGCAGCGCGGCGAAGTAGCTGTTCGCGTACCGGAGGCGGCCATCGGGGGCCAGGGCGGCGGCGGGGAGCGCGAGCGCGTCGGCGGCGCGGGCCGCACGGGGCTGGCGCGCGGACCCAGCGGGAGGCTTCGGATCGCGGGGCGGCATGGCCATGCCCTTCGACACGCCAGGATACGCCGGCGGCCCGTCCCGCGCGGCGCTTCGCGTGTCAGCTTGGAGCCGGAGCAACACGGGCGCCCGGGAA
>JBHGAX010000410.1:0-3325 GCA_041946635.1 Methylomirabilales bacterium (SeqCode) | reverse complement strand
GTCCTGAAGGTCGGCTGGCTGCCGCTGGCCCTGACCGTGGTGTCGGTGGCGGCCGGCCTGGCGCTTGCCGCGCTGGCGGACGTCGTCCGCAAGACGAGGGTGGCCCTCGGGGTCCGCGCCTGGGAGGTCGGGCCGAGCCTGGCGCCGCCGGCTGCCGCCGCCCACGGCCCCGAGGCGTCGCGCAGCGCGGCGGGGACGGACCTCCCCGCCGCCCGCCGGACCGCCTGTCCTCGCTGGGTTCCCGAAGCTATCTCCCTCGTCCACCGCTTCGCCGTGCTCCTGCTGGTGGTCACCACCGTGATGGCCCTCCGCACGGCGCTCGCCCTGGAGCTGCTCGCTCAGTAGCCGGGTGAGGACCATGGCGCATCGCCGGAGGAGCGAGCCTCCTCCGGCGATGTTTCCGCGCCGCCGATCTTGCCCCCGGGGGAACTCTTTGCGTGTTCACGGCGGTTCGGTAGTCAGGCGAGCGGCCGGAGGAGGATGTAATCATGACACGCCAAGCGCACACCTTACCTGCGTGGCCGTGCTGGCTGCACTCCGCCTCCCCGTGGCGGCTCTCGCGGCAGGGAGCGGGCCGGCACCGGCGCCGGCAGCCCGGCCCTCCGCGGACGAGTGCGCTATAGCGGGTAGCAGGGGATCTTCAGCCCACGCGCGCCGGCGATGAGGCGGTCATCGTAGCTGGCGAGCTCGATCGAGATGTTCCGGGAGCGGAGAAAGTCGAGGGTGGCCAGGTGCAACGCATCCAGGGTCCGGACTGGCGTCGGGAAGGGCTCCAAGGCGCGAGCGAGGACGGGTGGCGCCAGTTCGATGAGCGAGACGCGAGCCAGAAGCGCGCGCGTGTGTTCTCCGTGCGAGCGGGCCAGCTTCCGCGCATGTATGCGCGTCCAGATCTCGTATTCCAGCAGGCGGCTCGCGATGAGGCTCTCGTCCCATAACGCGGGTGGAGGCGTCCGATCCTCTGCCAGGAGCTGTGCGAGCGCGACAGAAGTATCCAGGTAGATCACCGGCCGCCCCGGTCGTCGTGCAGCTCGCTCAGCAGTTCCCTCAACGTGGCCACGGCGGCCCGCGGCGGAGCGTACCCGGGCGGCAGCACCGCCGGGGTGATCCATCCCTGGCGAACCGCTTCCGCGAGCAAGGCATCCGGCAGGCGGGCGCTTCGGCCCGCGGCGGGCGGCCCGAGCTCTGCAACGACGCGGTCGCGATCGGTCACGAGGATCGTTTCCCCGTTTTCCGCCAGGCGAACGTACTCGCTGAGCTTGTTCTTGAGGAGCTTGATTCCAACGGCTCGCATGCCGAGAAGGTAGCCTCGGGTAGCTACTTTGTCAAGGGAGGCTTGGCGTCCCGATCTGCCGCCCCGACCCGCAGCAAGCGCCGCCGCCCCAGCTCCATGGCCAGCTGCTCGGGCGATTCGAACAGGACGGTCTGAAAGCCGAGTCCGGTCGCGGCCGCGATGTTCGCCTCGCCGTCGTCGATGAACAGGCACTCCGCGGCCGGCCGGCCCACCCGGTCCAGGAGCGTGCGGAAGATCCGGGGGTCGGGCTTGACCAGCCCGACCTCGCCGGAGATCACGATCGCCAGGAACCAGTCGAAGAAGGCATACCGCGGCCGGATGCGGCGGAAGGTCTCGGCCGACCAGTTGCTCAGCCCGTAGAGGGCATGGCCCGCCGCGCGCAGGCGGGCCAGGACCTCCACGCTCCCCGCAATGGGGCCCGCGATGGACTCCTCCCAGCGGGCCTCGTAGGCGGCGATCAGCTCCGCATGCTGGGGAAACCGCCGGGACAGTTCGGCCACGGCCACCGCGAACGGCCGCCCCCTGTCCTGCTCGAGATTCCACTCGGCGAATCCGATCTCCGCGAGGAAGCGCTCCATGGCGTCCGCGTCCTGGAACAGCTTCCGGTAGAGATGCCGTGGGTCCCAGTGGAGGAGCACGCCGCCGAAATCGAAGACGACGGCGGGAGCGGGGCGGCTCGAGCCCATAGCGGTATTCCTTCCCTGCGATCGCCCATGGTTCACGCCCGCGGGGCGCGCGCCAGTATAGGCGGGGTGCGGCGACAGCGGAAGAGCATTGCGGGAACGGCACTGCGGGTGGAGCAGTGCGGGAAGAACACTGCGGGAAGAACAGCAGCGGTCAGTACGCGGTGAGGCCGCCGTCCACGGGGAGCGCCGCCCCCGTGATGAAGGCCGCCTCGTCGGAGGCGAGGAACAGCGCGGCGTTGGCCACATCGCGGGCGGAGGCAAGCCGGCCGAGCGGCACCTCGTCCAGCCGCTCCCGCTTCTTCTCGGGATCCTTGAACAGCTCCCGGACCATGGGCGAGTCGACCGTCGCGGGGTGCACGGAGTTGCAGCGGACGTTGTCCCGTGCGTGGCGCACCGCGACGCTCTTCGTGAGCAGCGTCACGGCGCCCTTGGAGGTGGTGTAGGTCTCGTTGGTGAACTTGTGGCCGACCAGCCCGCAGATGGACGAGATGTTCACGATCGAGCCGCCGCCCTGCCGCTTCATGAGGGGCAGCGCGTGCTTGATCCCGAGAAACGTGCCGCGGACGTTCACCGCCATGACGGCCTCGAAGTCCTCGAGCGGCATCTCGGTGATGGCAATCCGCCTGGTGATGCCGGCGTTGTTCACCAGGACGTCGAGCCGGCCCTCCGCGGCCTGAACAGACTCCAGGGCGGCCTGCCAGCTCGCCTCCTGGGTGACATCCAGCCGGACCGCGCGCGCCGCACCGCCGGCGCCCCGGATCTGCTCGGCGACCTTCTCCGCCCCGGCCACGTCCACGTCGCCGATGACCAGCCGCGCACCCTCACCGGCGAAGCGAGCCGCAATCTCCGCCCCGATTCCCGCCGCCGCGCCCGTGACCAGGGCGATCTTGTTGTGCAAGCGCATGGCGCTCTCCGGAAAACGTGAAACGTGAAACGTAAGGAACAAGAACCGCTGCTCGCGGGCGGGCAGAGCATGCCGCTGGCCTTACCTCTCTGTCAAGGCGCAATCACGACATGGGTGAGTGCGGAGTCGGACCTCGGACCTCGGACGTCTGACCCTGCCGGCTTGTCCCCGCCCGCCTCTCGCCATAGAATCCCCTCCGCACGCGTTTCCCAACCCCACTCCGTCCCGGTCCTGCCTGGCCATCGCCGGCCCGGTCGAGCAGGCGCTCACCCTGAGGACCGGGAGCACGGATCGGGGCGCCAACATGCGGGCGCTTGCCCGCGCCGGATTGGATCTCCTGGCGCAGCGGCTCGCCCGGTGAGCCTGTCGCTGCGCGCGAGGGGCGGAGGCCTCCCGGCCCGGCGGGAGGCCCGGGGATCTGGACCCGGGCAGGCGCGCTCGTCC
>JBHGAX010000041.1:0-16791 GCA_041946635.1 Methylomirabilales bacterium (SeqCode) | reverse complement strand
GCGCCGACCAGGCAGCAGGCGATGCCCTCGCGGGCCAGCGCGTACTTCGTCGCCAGCTCCGCCATGCTGAGGCCCGCCTCCGCGGCGAGCTGCGCGATCGCCTGCAGGGCGGATTGCGTCTCCGCCTCGGCACCCTCTCCCCCGTGCCGCGCGAGCGGCGACCGGCGGGCATCGAAGTGCCGCGTCCGCCGCTGATAGGGCGGCACGTCGTCCAGGCTCGCGTACCGGCCGGCCAGCACGCCTTGCATCAGCGTCATGTAGCCGATCACGCCCACGCCCAGCCTCCTGCAGAGCGGCAGCATCTCCACCTCGATCCCGCGCAGCAGCAGGCTGTAGGGAAGCTGGTCCGCCACGAGATCGGGGGCGAGGTCCATCGCCTCGCGGAGGCGCGCCGGGCCGAAGTTGCTCACGCCGAGATGGCGGATCTTCCCTTCCGCCTTCAGGCGGTGCAACGCGCCGAACGCCTCCTCGACCGTCGGGGGAGCCGCCATCCTCGCCTGGTCATCGGTGAAGTGCCGGATGGAGTGCGGGTGGATCGGCCAGTGGACCATGTACACGTCGATCCAGTCCAGCCCCAGCCGGCGGAGCGAGGCCTCGCAGTGCGCCACCAGGGTGTTCGCGTAGCAGTTCGAGGGCGAAACCTTCGAGCCGATGATCAGCCGCTCCCTGGGCAGGCCCTTCAGGGCCTGGCCCAGGGCCGACTCGCTCCGGCCGTCGTTGTACGCCTCGGCCGTATCGAAGTAGGTGATGCCCAGCTCGACGGCACGCCGGACGACCGCCTCGACGTCGCGCTGCTCGCAGTCGCCCCAGTACTCGCCTCCGCCGAACTGCCAGCAGCCGAGGCCGAGCGCCGAGAGCAGCGGTCCGTCGGCGCCGCAGCGACGATACTCCATGGTCCCCCCGCCCCCCTCACCCGCCGCCGGTGCCGCCTCAGCGGCTCTCGCGCAGGGCGTCGATCTTCTTCGCCAGCGAGAAGTCGCGGTCGGTCAGCCCGCCGGCGTCGTGCGACCAGGTCTCGACGCCGCACTCTCCCCAGGAGATGTGCAGGTCCGGGTGGTGGCCCTCGGCATCCGCCAGCGCGCCCACCCTGTTCGCGAACGCGAGCGCCTGCGCAAAGTCGGGGAGCCGGTACTTGCGCTCCAGATGCCCCTGAGCGTTCACCTGCCAGCCGGGCTGCAGCGCCTGCAGGCCCTCCTGGATCCGACTCCACTCCAGCTTCGTTGCCGTGCCCATCGTCCATACCTCATGCCCCCTCGGGGGAACCGAGGGGATGCGTGCGTCGCGCCTTGGACTCCGGCGGGAACCCCGCCGGTCTCATGCGTGCTGGTCCCAGGGGCGTTCGAGCTGCTCGCGGGTCTCCACCACGCCCTCCTTCCAGAGGGCCAGCATCTCCTCGTCGCTCCGCTCGTAGCGTCCGCCGTAGTTGCCGTCGCCGAGCGTGGCCCGCACCTCGGCCGGATGCAGCTCCCGAAGCCGCGCCAGGTCGCTCATCGGCTTCGGGCCGCCGGGGAGCGCGACCCCCGCCAGGCGGGTCCAGGGGAAGTTCTCCATCCACGAGGCATGCGAGGCCGCCGGGTCTATCACCTGCACCTTGGCCCACGTCCGGGGCGCGTTCCACCAGTTGTGGAAGCGGACCCGCGCCCGAGGGTTGTCCGCCATCCACTCCTGCGCCAGCGCCTGGGCGGGCGCGTTTCCGCCATGGCCGTTGACGACGAGAATCCTGCGGAAGCCGTGGCCGGCCAGGCTGTCCAGGATCTCGCGGACGAGCGACAGGTAGGTGGCGGCCCGCAGGGTGACGCTCCCCGGGAATCGCTGGAAGTAGGGCGCCAGCCCGTACGGCATCGCCGGGAATACCGGAACCCCGAGCGGCTCCGCGGCTTCCAGGGCGATCCGCTCTGCCAGGAGGCTGTCGGTGGCCAGGCTGAGATACCCGTGCTGCTCGGTGCTGCCGAGCGGCAGCACGCACCGATCGTCCCGCCGCAGGTACTCCTCCACCTGCATCCAGTTCATCTCGGCTATCCGCATGACCACCTCCGGAGGACAGAATCAACCGGCAAGGCGCCAAGACGCCACCGACTTCCGAGAACCCGGATCACGGGAGCTCTCCCTATGCCATTCCACATTTCGCAATCCGCATTCCGCAATTCCTAGAGCCTCTTCCGGAACGGCGCGGCGTAGCCGGTCATCTCCACGTACGCCTTGCCCGTCACCGGGCGCCCGGCGCGCGTGCCCTCCGCCCTTCCCGCCCCTTCCCAGTACACCACCTGCGTGCTGCGGGCGGTGTCCAGCTCCTGCTCCGGGAAGGCGGGCGTGACGCGAACGTCCAGGCCCAGGCCGGGGACGCGGATGCGCCACCCCATGGGATACACGCCCTTGCTGCGGGGGCTGCGCCAGCGCTCCAGCACCTCCACCGAGAACTCACCGCGCTCGAGATGCCGGCTCGCGCCGTCGGGGCCCACCCAGGTCCCCGCCGAGGCGGGGTCGGCCTCCCCCCCGGCCCGGCGGATCAGGTACAGCATCAGCTCGGCCCCGTCGTCGAGCTGCAGGCTGAACCAGTCCCAGCCGACCTGGTTCGGCGCCAGCTCCGTGGAGCCGAACTCGTGATCCATCCAGCTCGACCCGTCCTTGACCTCGACCGTTTTCCCGCGGACGGTGAGGCGCCCCTCCGTCTTCAGCCGGGTCAGCGAGTAGTAGTGCGAGGCCTGGCCTGGCCCCTCGCCCTTCCGGCTCACGCCGTCCCGGCCGTGGACCACGGGCGGCTTCAGCGGGACCAGCATCAGCTCGACGGCGAACCCACCCTCCCTCGCGCGCAGCCGCTGCGCCTCCCCGTCGCCCTGCACCTCCCAGTCTCCGTTCCAGACGCGGAAGGCGTCGCGGCTCGCGCCGGCCTGGCCGAGCGCCTCGCGGCTCACGCGCTCGAAGTAGCTGAAGCGCCGCGCGCCGATGTCGGAGACGGCGAAGTGCGCCAGGTAGAGGTTCCGCGCCGCCCAGCGCGAGGGGTTGCCGCGCGCCTCGGGCAGCCCGCTGCGAAAGAATGTCACCTGGTAGCCGAACCGGTCCCCGCTCGGCGTGGCCAGGTGCCCCGTGTAATACCACCATTCGGTGCGGAAGTCCTCATGAGCGTAGTGGTCCTGCGGGAAGGCGAAGCGATAGCCCGGCAGGGCCTGGCGGAACTCCGTCGCGGCGCGCTGGGGCGCCGGGGCGCCGAGGAGCAGGGGCGCCAGAAATGCGAGGACCAGCGCCAGGGCGCAGAGGCGCCAGGGCGCAGAGGCGAACGAGGGCACGTGAGCGGGAGCCCTGGAGGACAGCTCGCGCCTCATGCCTCGCACCCTGGCCCTCGGCCGTCGGACCTCGGACCCCGGACGTTCATTCGTACCTCACCGCCTCGGCCACGCGGATCCGGGCGGCGCGCCAGGCGGGCAGCGCCCCGGCCAGGAGGCTGGCTGCGAGGGTAAGGAGACCGTACCCGATCAACGTCCGCACGGGGAGCCAGAACTGGATGCTCCAGCCGAACGACTGCTTGTTGATGACGTGGATGAGGACGAGCGAGAGGGCGAGGCCGGCCAGGCTGCCCAGCAATGTGGCCAGCAGGCCCAGGTAGCCCGCTTCGGCGAGGATCATGGCGACGACGCGCGGGCGGCTGAAGCCCACGGCTCGCAGCACGCCGATCTCGCGGGTCCGCTCCAGCACGGCGGCGATGAGGGTGTTCAGGATGCCGAGGGCGGCCACGACCAGCGCGACGACCTCCAGGGCGTAGGTGATGGCGAAGGTCTGGTCGAAGAGGTCCAGGATGCGCCGCCTCAAGGCCCGGTTGTGCACGATGAGGAGATCCTGGCGCCCGAGGCGTGCCTGGAGCCCATCCCGGACGGCCTCGGGGTCGGCGCCCGGCGCCAGGTAGATCGCGACCGAGGTCACCCACGCGTCGTCCCACAGCCGCCGGAAAAGCGTCCGGTCCATGATCACCACGCCGCCCTCGGTGGTGTAGTCATGGTACACGCCCAGGACGGCGAGCGAGACGGGACGGCCCGCCGCCAGCTCGATGTGGTCGCCCTCGCGGACGCCGCGCCGCTCGGCGAAGGTCTCGGAAACCACCACCGCGCCGCGCTCGCGCGCCTCCCGGAGCAGCGACGCGCCGTCGCCCCGCCGGAAGAGGAGGCGGCCGCGCCGCGCCAGGACCTCGAGGTCGCCGGCCACCACCGCGAAAGGGCCGCGGCCGTCGCTCACGTGGAGCGCCCGCAGGCCGTCCACCTCGGCGACCCCCGGCGTGCTGCGCGCGGCGCCCACGACGGAGGCGGGCAGCCGCGAGTCCGCGCCGGGAGTCAGGCGGCTCACGCGCGACAGGTAGAGGTCGGCCCGGACCGACTGGTCGATCCAGCTCTCCACCGTGCGCCGAAAGCTCTGGATCATGGTGGAGACGCCCACCAGCATGGCCAGGCCGACGACCATGGCACCCACCGTCACGGCCGCGCGGCGCCGGCTCCGCCCCAGGCTGCGCCCCGCGAGCCACGCGGCCAGCGGCCCCCGCGGCGCGGGCGCGAGGGCCGACTGGGCCGCCAGGAGGAGCAGCGGGCACAGGAGCGCGGCCGCCACCAGCAGGCTGAAGGCCGCCGCATAGCCGAAGAGGGGCCGGCCGCCGACCGGCCCGGCCTGGGCGAGGCCGTAGGCGGCGGCCGCCAGCAGGAGGCCGAGCGCCGAGATGCGCCACGGCCGGTGCCGGCGCTCCAGCGAGGCCGCCGCGAGGCCTTCGCGCGGCGAGACGGCGGAGGCCTCCAGCGCCGCGGGCAGGGACGCCGCCACGGCCATCGCGCAGCCGAGGAGGACCGCCGGGGCGAGGAGGGCGAGCGAGATGTCGGCCGGCTCGGGGCGCACGAAGGCGTAGAGCGATGAGACCGTGCGCGCGACGGCGCCCAGCGTGGCGCGGCTGAGCGCGAGGCCGGCGGCCGCGCCCAGGAGCGAGCCCAGCAGGCCGAGGAGCAGCCCTTCGCCCGCGACCACGAGGAGGATGCCGCGCCGGCTGACGCCCAGCGAGCGCAGGATGGCGAGCTGCCGCCGCTGGCGCACGACCGAGACGGACATCGTGTTGTAGACCAGGAAGGCGCCCACGAAGAGCGCGACCAGGCTGAGGACGAACAGGTTCAGCTGGAACGCGCCCAGCATCTCCTCCACCTGCGCGTTGCGCGCCTCCGGCCGCTCGACGCGCACGCCCGCAGGCAGCGCCCCGCGGAGGGCGGCCGCGACCGCGCCCGGGTCGGCGCCCGCCCCGAGCAGCAGGTCTATCCGGTCCAGCCGCCCGAGCTTCCCCAGATGCAGCTGCGCGGCCGCGATGTCCATCACGGCGGCCCGGCCGTCCATGAACCGCGCGGCCCCGCGGTCGCGGAGGAGCCCCCGCACCGTGAAGCCCCGGGCGCCGGCAGGCACCAGGAGGCCGAGGCGATCCCCCACGCGGATGCCGTGGCGGCCGGCATAGCGCTCGGTGAGGAGGATCGCGTCCGGCTCGGTGAGCAGTCGGAGCGGGTCCTCCACGCCGCCGGCCTCGTACTCGCGGACGCTCCCGTCCGCCAGGATGTCCACGCCGAGGACCAGGAGCGCATCGCCCGGCCGTCCCTCCACGGGCGTGACGGCCTGAATGACCGGCACCGCCTTGGCGACCCCGGGCGCGGCGGCCACCGTGGGGAAGAGGTCTTCGTCCACGCCCGGCTCGCCGGCGCTCACGACCAGGCGGCTCTTCCCCGCCACGTGCTCGAGGCTCCGCTCGAACGAGGTGAGCACGGCCTCGTTCGCCAGCCGGACGGCCAGGACCGCCGTCACTCCCAGCGCGACGCCGAGCAGCGTGACGAGCGACCGCGTGCGATCGCGCGTCAGCGTCCGCCAGGATACGAGGCGGAGGAGGTGGAGGAGCTTCCGCATCTCTGTTCCGGACTCCCGGGTGTTACGAGCCGTCGACCGAACGTAAAACGTGAAACGTCAGGAGCAAGAACGAGGAGCTCCGGTTCCCGAGGCCTTCTGGTCCTTACGTTTTACGCATTACGATGTCTTCGATGCTCCCATCCCGCATCCTGACCACTCGGTCCGCGCGGGCCGCGGCCTCCTGGCTGTGGGTGGCCAGCAGGACGGTGACGGCCTGCTCGCGGTTCAGGCGGACGAGGAGGTCCAGGACGCCGCGTCCGGCGGCGGAGTCCAGGTTCCCGGTCGGCTCGTCGGCCAGGAGGAGCAGCGGTCGGTTCACCATGGCGCGGGCCAGCGCCACGCGCTGCATCTCGCCTCCGGACAATTCGTGCGGCCAGTGCTCGGCCCGGTGCAGCATGCCGACCCGCGCGAGCTGCTCCTCCGCCCGCCGCCGGGCCTCGGCGCCCGTCGCCCCGGCCAGCAGGGCGGGCAGCGCCACGTTCTCCCAGGCGGCCAGGGTCGGAAGCAGATTGTAGAACTGGTAGACGATGCCGACGAAGTCCCGCCGGTAGTCGCTGAGCGCGCGATCGGGCAGCGCGGCCAGGTTGCGGCCGTCCACCCAGACCTCGCCGGCCGAGGGGGCGTCCACGCCCGCGACCAGGTTGAGGAGCGTGCTCTTCCCGCAGCCGCTGGGGCCCATGAGCGCCGTGAAGCTTCGGGGAGGGATGTCCAGGGTGATCCCCGCAAGCGCCTGGACCCGGCCGGCGCCCCCCTCGTACGTCTTGAACACCTTCACGAGTCGGATCACGAGCGGTGTCCCCCGCCGGCGCTCGGGAGGCCATTGACGACGCATGGATGCCCGAATAGTATGTAAGCGCTCACTCGCTTCATGACCCTGCCAACCTGGCGATATTACTGCATTTCGTCGCCACTGGGGAGGTGCGTCCCATGAGGCTCCCGGCAGCGGAGCGTCGTCGCCAGATCATCGAGACCGCGGCCCAGCTCTTCTCGCGCAAGGGGTTCAGCGGCACCACCACGCGGGAGCTCGCCCAGGCGGCCGGGGTCAGCGAGGCCACCCTCTTCAAGCACTTCGCCACCAAGGAGGAACTGTACGCGGCGATCATCGAGGCCAAGGCACAGACCCGCCGGATCCTGGACACGGTGCTCCAGGCCGCGGAGCGCAAGGACGACGCGGAGGTCCTGCGAATCCTGGCGACCGAATTGATCGGGCGCACCACGGCCGATCCCACCCTGATGCGCCTGATGTTCTTCAGCGCCCTGGAGGGCCACGCGCTCTCCGAGATCTTCTTCCGGTCGCGGGTGGAGGCCATCGACCGCTTCCTGGGCCAGTACATCGCGGAGCGGGTCGCGGCCGGCGCCTTCCGGGCCCTGGAGCCCATGCAGGCTGCCTGGAACTTCATCGGCATGGTGGCCTTCCACATCCAGATGCGAGAGCTGTTCGGCCAGAAGAACGCCACCGCGAGCGGCGACGAGGTCGCCGTCCGTGAGATGGTCTCGCTGTTCCTCGAAGGAATCCGCGCGTGAGTGACCGCGTATGCAGCCAGCGCGACGCCGCCGCCATGGATGCCGACGTGGCGCTCGCCTCGCTCAGGAGCGCCGAGGCGCAGGTGGAGAGCGACCGGGAGGCCGCCGCCATCGCGGGGAGCCACCATGGTGGGCGGCGAGAAGGTGAGCACCTTCCGCGACGGCGACGAGCAGTACGACGTGCGGCTCCGGCTCATGCAGGATTTCCGGAACAGCCCCGAGGTGATCTCCCGGGCGATGGCGGCGGGGGCGGGGGGCAGCTGGTCCGGCTGAGCAACGTGACCGGCTTCACCGCGGGGAAGGTCGGGTTTCACCACCGGATGACCGCGATCTTCCCCGCCGGAACGGGGGAGCAGGAGGGACGCACGCCGAGGAGCGGGGAGGGGTCAGGCGACCCGGCGAGGCGGGGCCACGCCCAGCTCGTCGGTCAGCGCGCGCGCCAGCTCGGCACTGCTGAAAGGCTTTTGCACCACGCAGCGGTCGGCGTGCGCGGGCGGGATGGCCGCCGAGCCGTAGCCGGTCAGGAAGAAGAAGGGGACTTTCCGGAGCGCCAGACGATCCGCGACGGCGTACACCGGCTGGCCGTTCAGGTTCACGTCCAGCACGGCCCCGTCGACATCGCTGCTCTCGAGGTAGTTCAGGGCCTCGCGGGGGGAGGCGGCCGGGCCAACCACCGTGCAGCCGAGCGCCTCGACGATGCCGGCGATTCGCAGGGAGGTCACGCCTTCATCTTCGGCGATCAGGATTCGCTGCGGTCGCGCTTCGGTCGTCACGTGAGCCCCCGACGTGGCCCCTGGTGCGTTGGCTGCCGTGTTTTGGGGGCAGGTGTGCATTCGCTGTGCCGGGCGGCCCCAGCCGGGGCGCGAGGCCGGCCGAGCCGCCGACCCGTGTAATCGCCATGCTTTCCGACAGGCCGGCCGCCTGTGCGGCGGAAGCCGTCTGGCTGGCTGCTGTGCGAATTGCGACTCTTCTACCCTGAAATCCCGCAACCCGGACTGGACCGGCGCGACGTTTCAGCTTGACCCGCGCGTCCTCCTGGGGCAGACTCCGCAGCAATCAGGTGCATGAGGTCCGGCGGGCGACCGTCCGGCTCTTGATGGGGCGATGAGGCCCTGATCCCCGTGCGCGGGATCAGGGCCTTTTTTTGTGATTATTCCCGGTACTCCTCGGAACCCGGTGCACCACGGGAGGTCTTCATGGCTACGATCGTCGAATACACCGACCGGAAAGCTGCCGAGAACCGCTACCCCGAGCGCATCGTCTCCCCGTCGCGGTCCGGGCCCTGCTGCTTCACCAACATGGCCGAGTTGGGGGAGGAGCAGCGCGAGGGCAACTGGGTCTACCGCTACCGCCGCTGCACCACGTGCGGCTACACCGTGCGGGTGATCGTGCGGGAGGTCCCGGATGCCGCGCTCATCGAGGACCTGCGAAAGGTCCTCGCCACGGCGTTCGTGCGGAACGTGCCGGACTTCTGATACCCTACGTGTCCTATGTGTCCTGTCCGTCCTATAGGACCGATAGGACCTATCCAAACCAAGGCCCTGACGGTCACTCGTCAGGGCCTTCGTGTCCTGTTTCCGCGCCGACTATGCCACCTGCACCTCGATCTGGCGGGGCTTCGCCTTCTCCTTCTTGGGCAGGTGCAGGGCCAGCACGCCGTGCTTCAGCTCGGCGCGGATCTTGTCCGAGTCCACGGCCTCGGGCAGCTCGAACTGGCGGAAGAAGTGCAGCAGCTCGTACTCCTGGGTGATCGGCGTCCCGGGCGCCACGTGGGCGCTGCGCGCCTGAAGGGTGAGCACGCCGTCGGCCACCCGCACGTCCAGACTGCCCTGCTCGACGCCCGGGAGGTCGGCCAGCAGCGTCAGTCCCTCCTTCGTCTCGAAGATGTCCACCGGCGGGGTGATGTACCGGCCCTCCGCGCGGGTCTCCTCGCGCCGGGGCGCGGTCTCCTGCTGCAGGCTGGGCACGGTCTTCTCGGCCATCGTCGTCACCTCCTTCATCCGTCACTCGCCTCAGGCCACGCTGATCGGGATGCGCCTGGGCTTCGCCGCCTCGCTCTTCGGCATGCTGACGAGGAGCAACCCGTTCCGGTAATCCGCCTTCACGCGCTCGCGGTCCACCTCGGCCGGCAGCTCGATGTCGCGGACGAACCGGCCGGCGGCGCGCTCGTTCCGGTGGTAGGCATCCGCCGTGACCTGTGCCAGCCCGGGCTTCTCTCCCTTGATGGTCAGCGTGTCGCCCACCACCGACAGCTCCAGGCCCTTCGGGTCGACGCCTGGCGCCAGGGCCTCCACGTAGAGGTGCGACTCGTCCTCGTGGACGTTCACCAGCGGGTACTGCCGCGCGGCCAGCCCGGGCAGAAACGCCACGCGGCCCGGGCGGGCCCCCCGGCTCATCCCGAAGCCCTCCAGGGCGCGGTCAATCTCCCGCCGCAAGGCCTCCATCTCGACGAACGGATCCCAGGTCGCCATGCGCGCCTCCTTTCCGCGTCGTCGGCGATCCTTACCCTCGGTCGCCCCTCAGCTGGGCATTTTCCCGGCGGAGCCGATGGATCGTGGCCTCCATCTCGGCCAGGCGCGAGGCACGGACGCCCAGCGCGCCGTAGGCGAGCGGCACGCCCACGATCAGGCCCACGACCAGGAGGGCGACCCACTGCTCACAGCTCCACATCGTGACCGACACGCGCACCGGGCACCGCCCGAGCCCTCCCGCGAAAACGGGGGAAGGCCGCGGGCGCCTTCCCCCCGACACGTCACGCGGCCTTCAGCTGCCGCGACGGCTCGCCCGTGCCGACCTCGATCGGGATCTTCTTCCCGGCGAGCTGCGGCGAGGCCGGCACGCGGATCTCGAGGAGCCCGTGAGCCAGCGTCGCCTTCACCTTCTCCGGGTCCACGGCCTCGGGCAAGGTCACGGACTGGGAGACACGCCGGTAGCTGCTCTCGTCCTTGTCCTCGCCCTTGTGCTCGCCCTGAATGGTGAGCGTCTGCCCCGTCACGCTGACCTCGATCTCCTCCGGGCGGAAGCCCGGCAGCTCGGCCGTGACGACGTGCTCGCCGCCCTTCATCGTGGCCTGGAGGCGCGGCCAGTACGTCCCGTGCGCCTCCGCGCGCGGCGACCAGTCGGGGCCGAAGAAGCTCCCGAAGAGCTGATCCATGTCGCGCTGGAAGGCCCGGATGGACCGGGTGAAAGACGAGGGCATCCAATCCTCGCGCCCGAAGAAACGGTCGAACAGGTCGTCCACGTCCTGCCGGAGGCGGCTCACGCCGCTCGGCTGAGTCCATCGCGTCAGTCCGAACATGGTCTCCACCTCCTTCGAGAGAGCGCCCCGGGAATCCCGGGGCGGCACACGGTTACTTCTGCTGCGGCGCCGGCTCGCTCGCGCCGGGTGCCGGGCTCGCGGGCGCGGGCGCGGCGGACGCGGACAGCGACTTCGCCTTCAGATCGGCGTTTTCCTGGCTGAGCTGCGCCACCTTGGCATTCAGCTCGGCCAGCTGGGACGCGTCGCTGCCCCAGATGCCGTAGCCCACCCCGATCCCGACGATGAGCGCGGCGACGACCAGCGCGATCCAGTACTCGCGCTTCATTGCCGTCCCTCCTTCTCGTCGGCCCTCCCTGGCGGGAGGCTGTAGCGGTCGTTCTGGTGGGAATGTACTGAATTTGCGGGGAGCGCCAATCGGGTGAATACCCGAATCCGGGGCGGGCGTTTTCCCGAGGCCTGAGCGGAGAGACGCCCGGGGGACCCAAGAGCCGGGATCTCACGCAGAGACGCCGGCCGCAAAGAAAGACTCTCAGGGTCCAGAGCGGCGGCTCGCCCGAGCCCTTTGAGAGTTCGGGAGTCGAGGACGGGGACCCCGGTCAGCCGTGGTGAGGTCTTGCGAGCGCGGCGAGTGCTGTCCCGGGCTACGGCTGGGGGCTCGGGGTCACGCACCCTTGGGCGATCGCCCGGGAGGCGGCGGCGCGGGCGGCGCGGCGGGAGGGGAAGGGGCCGCACCAATCGATGCCCGCGGGCGGGGCCGTCACCGACGCGGCCGCCGGCTGGAAGGAGGGGGGATACTCCAGCACGGCAGCGTACCACTCGTCCTCGCGGTCGGGGCGCTGCCGGAGCACCACGTAGTAGCGGTCCTCCCTTTCCACCACCGTGGGCCACCCCCGCATGTCCGCGTCCCGCATCGTCCACCCTCCCGCATGCGGGCGGGTCCTGAGCTGAAACGGCCCCGGCCGCCGTCCATGCGCTGCCCTGCAGCCGCCGGTCTACGCCTCCGCGTCCACCACGTCCAGGAAGCCACCGGGGACAAAAAAAGCCCCGCCGCTCTCGCATCGCGGCCGGGGCGCCCTGCCCTGAGCTCGGCGCGCCAGTGGCGCGCCGAGCTCGTCAAGCATGTGATGACTTACTCTCGGGCAGGAGGGGGGATGCGTCAAGGGGAAAGCCGGGGAGGCAGGGCCATCGTGCGGGCCGGGAGCCGGCGTGCGCCCGCTAGATGCCGCGGGCGCTCCGGTACGATCTGATGACCTCGCCGACCGCGGCCTGCAGCCGCTGCAGCTCTTGCAGCCGCATCTGCAGGTAGGCCTCCGGGTCGAAGGCCGGGCCCTGGGTGTAGGCCGCCATGGCGGCGATGCGCGGGATCCGCCCGAGGCCGGGAGCCGCCCGGTGCGCCGACTCGGGCCGCTCGTCGGCGGCCGGGGCGGGTGCGGCGACCAGCTGCAGCAGGCGCTCGGCCAGGGGCGGCTGGTCCTTGGCGGCCAGGCCGAACGCCGGCGCCGCGCCCGACTTCATCGCGATGGCGAGGCTCGTGGCCGTATCCCCGGCGACCTCCAGGACTGCGGACAGCGCTTCGAGCCGGGACGCGAGCGTCAGGCGTGCGTCCGCGCCGTCGGGCACCACCGCGGCCAGGCCGTCCTCGACGGCGGTCCGCAGTCCGCCGATGCGCTCCTCCACCTCGATGTACCGGCGCGCCTCCTCGTCCCCGTACTCGCGCCGGCCGCCCGCGCGCAGGGCGAAGTCCTGGAGCGCGGCCAGCAGCGCGTCCTGCGCGCCGGCCAGGGCCGCGAGCGCCTGCCGGGAGGCGGGCTCGTCTCCCGGCGCCGGGTCGCGGAGCGCGGCACGCGGGACGTTCGCCAGCGCCAGTGCGTCGGCGATCACCTCCAGCACCGCCCGGCCCCGCACCAGCTCACCCTCGCGCCGGCGGGCCGGCGAGCCCTTCGGCTGCGACGCGAGCGCCTGGAGCTGCCGCGCGTAATGGCCCTTCAGCTCCTCGTAGGCCGTGGCCTCCTGGACCGCGGCGGCGTACGCGGCTTCCGGGAGGCGCTTCCCCAGCTCGGCGAAGACGGGCGGCTCGCGTTTCGCCTCGGCGGCGGCCGCCGCGGCTTCCCGGCGGCTGACCTCCTGCTCGGCCTCCGCGATGCGACGCCGGAGCGCGGCGTTCTGCTCGGCGAGCTGCTGTTCGTCCTTCACGGCCTTCGCGTGCGCGGCGATCCGCGCTTCCACGACGCGCTGCGTCGCCAGGACGCCTCTCCACTGCCCGTCGAGGTCTCTCGCCTGGCGCTGGTACTCCGCCGTCTGCCGCTGGTAGCTCCGCGTGCTCGCCTCGCTCGCCCTCAGGGTGACCTGGTAGGCGATCCCGCACCCGGAGGTGGCCAGCCCCGTGGCCAGCACCACCGCCCCCAGCCACACCCGCTGAGCTGCGCGCAGGGAAGTCGTCATTTCGCACCCCCGACGCGGTACGCCCGGATGAGCCGGTTGGCCGCCTCCAGCTTCTGGTGAATGTCCAGGATCCGGCCGTCCAGGTACTCCTGCGCGTCTGCACCGGCCTTGGTCATGCGGGCGATGCTCTTCATGGCCTCTTCGGCGCGCGCGTACTGGTCGGTGCGCTCCGCCAGGCTGATCCCGGCGTGCAGGCTGGTGAAGTACGGGTTGTAGATCCCTGCCAGGGCGATCGCCTCCTTCAGGTAGTCGGCCGTCAGCGCCGCCGCGTCCCGCCCGGGCTGCTTCTCGTCCTTCTCGGCCTGCGAGATGGCGATGCCGGCCGCCTGGAGGGAGAGCGACATGCAGCGCACGGCCGCCTCCAGCTCGGCCGTGTCGGCCGGGGACCACCCGGGACCCAGGCTGGCTTCCTTGCCCAGGGCCGCGAGGTTGTCGAGGGCCTGCGTCGCCCGCTCGGTCCGCTCCGCGTAGTCGGCCCCCTGGGCCGTGTAGGCGGCGGCCACGGCCGACTTCGTCGCCTCGTACGCGACCTTGAGCTTCTTGTCGGCCCTGGCGACGGCAGGCGCCGGAAGATCGAGCAGGTCCAGGGCCAGGCCGAGGACCGAGTCCTTCTGGAGCTTCCGCTGGACGCGCAGGCGCTCCGCGCTGTCGCGCGCGAAAGTGGACAGGTACCGCGACTGCTCCTGCAGCTCGGTGAGCTGCTGCGTGAGCGCGGCGCTCTGCGCCTGGGCCTGCCGGTACATGGCCGGCGTGACGAACTGCGCGGGGCCGATCTTCTTGAAGAGGTCCTCCTCGCTCAGGGCGACCGCGGTGCCGAACGTCACGTCCCGGGCGCCGGCCTGCACCGTGATCGCCGCCAGGCGCTGCTGCAGCGCGGCCAGCCGCTGGTTGAGCCCGGCCTGGTCCTTCACGGCGTCGCGCACCCGGGCCGCGGTGGCCTGGGCCTCCCCGGGGTGCGGGTCCGACGTCCGCAGCTTCGCCAGGCGCTCGGTCGCGTGCCGGAGATGGGCGGCCGCCATGTCCGCCACCTGCCGCGCCGTCTCCGCCTCCTTGCGGGCCCGGGCCTCCACCTCCTTCGCCTGGCCGATCGCCTCCATCCACTGCTCGTGGACCTCGGCAGGATTCGGGCGGTCCGTCCCGCCGCCCTGGTTCCCGCACCAGCGCACGCACACGGGGTCCCCCACCGGCGGCGGCTGCCCGGCGAGAGCCGACGCCGGCACCCCGAGGAGCAGAAGCGTCAGGAAGGCCCACCCCCAACCCCGAGCCAGGTCGTGCTGTTGCCGCATCGCCACCTCCGCCCCATGCCAGACCAGCCGTCTCCGTCGCCGCCGGGTCTACTCGACGTCGAGCTTCAGCAGGTACTCCTCCAGCTCGTGCTTCTGGGACCGCTCCTCCGACCGCAGGGCCGCCAGCTCCTTTCGCAGGGACTCGATCTCGGTCTCCTGCTGGCCGAGCTTCGCCAGGTAGCGGGCGTGCAGCTCGGAGTTGGCCGGCACCCGGCCCATGTTCTCCCGGATGCGGCCCTGCTCCTTGGTGATCTCCTCGATGCGCTTCTCCGTGTCGCCGCGCTTGGCGGCGGTGCGGTCGAGCCGGCTGCGGAAGGCCGCCACGCGGCCGAGCGCCTCCTTCACCCGGGGGCTCACCTCGCGGGCCTGCAGGTAGAGCGCGATGACGTTCGGCCCCGCGTCCGCCATGGCGATGGTCTGCTGGATCGGCCGCTCCTCCCGCACCTGCAGGCGGGCGGACTCGCGGGGCTTGGCGGTCACCGCGAACCGGTAGGCGTCGCGCGTCCGCTCGGGGGCCTTCGGCTCCACCAGCTTCCACTCGGGGCGGGCGGGGTGCTCGATCAGGGCGGTCTTCGGCTTCTGGTCCCGGTTGGTCACGATGTAGGTCTTCTCGCTGACCTGCTTCCGGGTGACGAGCAGGGCGCCCTTGCGCAGGCTGGCGGAGACCAGGGCCTCCTGCTCGGCCGCGCGCTGCGGCTCGATCTCCATCCGGAGGTCGAGCGCGTAGGAGAGGAGGCGCTCCTGGCCGGCCGTCACGTCCCCGAGCTGCGCGTCGCCCGCGTACACGCCGCCGTCGAAGACCGTGATGGGGCCCTGCAGCAGGTGCTGCCCCGTGGTGTTCTTCAGCCGCACGCCGTTCAGCGGGTGCTTGGCGTGCACCCGCTCGTTGTAGATGGAGACCTTCTCGCCCGCCACGCCCGTGTTCACGATGGGCAGCATGGCCGACTTGTGGCGCGCCAGGGAGACGGGGGTCGCCACCGCGTACTCGAACAGCTCCCCCGCCTCCCGCCCCTCGGCCGCCGCGGCCACGCCGCCGCCCTCCAGGGAGACGTCCCGCCGGAGCGGCGCCGGCGCCGGCAGCGCCATGCGCGCCGCGCGGCCCACGGAGGGCGCCTCGGCCAGCGCCTCCAGCCGGGCGGACTTGGCGGTGTCGGCCTCGCGCGCCTGCTCGTACGCCTGCGGCCGCAGCGACTCGTAGCGCTCCAGCGTCAGGGCGGGCCGCTTCACGTAGAGCGGCTCGTAGAGGTCCATGGTGAAGGAGATGGGCCGCCCGGAGATGAGCGAGAGGGACACGGCCTCCCAGTCGTCGTCCGTGGTGTTCTCCATCATGGCCCAGCCCTGCAGGAACGGCGGCTTGCCGTCGGTCAGGGCCAGCCGGTAGCTGGTCTTCCAGACCGGCGCCTCCATCACGTAGCCCACCCGCACCCGCCGCCGCCCCTGGCCCTCGAAGGTGAGCCGGACCGTCTTCTTCTGGGTGTCGCGGGCCGAGGCGAGCACCTGGAGCGCCTGCCGCAGCTCCGCGTCCAGGCGCGGGTTGCCGAGCTGGATCCGCTGGACGCCGGGAAGGGGCACGGCCCGCAGGCCGCTCTCGGTGAGGAGGTTCAGGTACTCCACCTCCACCGCGTCCTTGTCCCCGGCCCGCTCCCGCTTCTTCTCCACGCCCAGGATCACCCCCCGGAGCGGGGTGGGCGCGCTCACCTCCACCTCCTCGCCGCGCACCCGCTCGAGCAGCTGCCCCAGCCCCACGCTGGCCGTCAGGTCGATGGCGAACGTCTGGAGCGTCTTGGTGATCGGATCCCGGGAGTCGTAGGTCATCACGCCGACCTGCCCGCCGTCGAAGTCCTGGACGACCAGGCTCTTCAGCAGGTCGTTGACCTGGTCGGCCCGGAAGCGCAGCTCCACCTCCGCGCGGCCCTCGACCACGCCGTCGCGCTGGAAGTATCCCACCCCGCTGGTGTAGAGCACGACCTTGGACAGCGGGAGGGCCGGCGCGCTCGCCATGCTGCTGCCGGCTGGGTGCGCCGGCCCGACGCCGACGAGGACGAGCACCACCATCACGCCGAGGACCTTCATGACGTCACGCATGCCTGGCTCCCTGGTACGCCGAGATTGCACAATACCGCCGATGCCCGCGCCGGGCTCTCACCGCCTCGCCGTCACCGTCAGGATGACTTCCTTCCGCAGCTGTTCGGGTTGCCGGAAGTGGGGCTTCTCGAGGATCCGCACGGTGCCGGTACCCGGCGACACCGCCCTCAGCTCCTGCACCAGCCGGGCCTGCGGGAAGAGCCACCCGTCTTCGGACACCACGTACGTGAGGGCGCCGGCCGCAGGCCCCATCGCGACCGCGGCACCCTCGATGGTGACGTGGAAGAA
>JBHGAX010000409.1:0-3326 GCA_041946635.1 Methylomirabilales bacterium (SeqCode) | reverse complement strand
GCCTAGCCGCGGCCCGCGGCCGCGGCTTCCGGCACCGTGACGGCCGGGAGCTTCTTCTTGGCAATCGTCTCCTGCGCGATCTTCTCCTGGAGCTTCAGAATGCCGAAGAGGAGCGCCTCGGGGCGCGGCGGGCAGCCGGGCACGTAGACGTCCACCGGCACGATGCGGTCCACGCCCTTCACGACGTGATACGCGTCCCAGTAGAAGGGGCCGCCCGAGATGGCGCAGGCCCCCATGGCGATCACCCACTTCGGGTCCGCCATCTGCTCGTAGAGCATCTTGATGCGGGGCGCCATCTTCTCGGTCACGGTCCCCGCGACGATCATCAGATCCGACTGCCGCGGCGACGGCCGGAAGACCCCGGCGCCGAAGCGGTCCATGTCGAAGCGTGCAGCGCCCGTGGCCATCATCTCGATGGCGCAGCACGCCAGGCCGAAGGTCATCGGCCACGGCGAGTTCCGGCGGGCCCAGTTGAAGGCCCAGTCGAGCGAGGTGGTCACGACGCCCGGCTCGAATTTCCCCTCAAGTCCCATGCATTACTCCTCGGTTACCCGGTTCGAGGTTCGAGGTTGCCGGCCGGTGCCGGCGTCCCACGTCCAACGTCCAAGGTCCAACGTCCGAGGTCAACAACGGGTGAAACCGCGGGCGTCAGCCCGCCGTGAGCCGGTCGATGATCGCCTGGGCCATCTCGCGGCTGCTCGCCTGCCCGCCCAGGTCGTGCGTCAGGACGCGGCCGTCCTCCAGGACCCCGTGCACGGCGCGGTCGAGCGCGGCCGCCGCGGCGCCTTCGCCGATGTGACGGAGCAGCATGCCGCCGGACAGCGTCATGGCCAGCGGGTTGGCGATGCCCTTCCCCGTGATGTCCGGCGCGCTGCCGTGCACGGCCTCGAAGACGGCGCACTCCTCGCCGATGTTCGCGCCCGGCACGACGCCCAGGCCGCCGACCAGGCCGGCCGCGAGATCCGAGATGATGTCGCCGTACAGGTTCGCCATCAGGAGCACATCGAAGCGGCCCGGGTCGCGGACGAGCTGCATGCAGGTGTTGTCCACGATCAGCTCTTCGTACGTGAGCTCCGGATACTCCCGGGCCACCCGCCGACAGCACTCCAGGAAGAGGCCGTCGGAGAGCTTCATGATGTTCGCCTTGTGGACGGCGGTGACCTTGCGGCGCCCCTCGCGCCTCGCGAAGCCGAAGGCGAAGCGCGCGATGCGAAGCGACGCGCGCTCGCTGATGATCTTGAGCGTCTCGACGACGCCCGGAACAACCACGTGCTCGATGCCGCTGTACAGGTCCTCGGTGTTCTCCCGGAAGATCACCATGTCCACGCCGCTGTAGCGGCTGGGAACCCCCGGGAGGCTCCGCACCGGCCGGACGCACGCGTACAGGTCCAGCGCCTTGCGAAGGGCGACGTTGACGCTGGGCCGGCCCACGGCCACCTCGGTCGTGAGCGGGCCCTTGAGCGCCACCCCGTTCCTGCGGATGGACGCCAGGGCCGGCTCGGGCAGCGGATCGCCGCCGTACTTCATGGCGAATCCGTGCCCCGCCTCGACCGTCTCCCACTCGATGGCCACGCCGGTGGCGGCGAGGATTCGCACCGCCTGCTCGGCCACCTCCGGCCCGATGCCGTCGCCGGGGATCAGTGTGGCCTTGTGCCCCATCCGCCCCTCCCGGGCTTCCGGCTTCACGCCAAGCTAACAAAGCCCTGTGGGCCTTGTCAAGAAAGAACGCCTAGGAAATTCGCGAAGTTGCGCGCGTGCCGGGCGTCGCGCCGCCCGCGCCGGGCTTCCGGGGCGAGCCGTCGGTGAACGCCGCCATCGCCTCGGCCACCAGCCCGGCCGACTCCTCGCGGTACTTCGGCGACAGGTGAAAGACGGCCAGGTGCCGGGCCCCCGCCGCCGCGGCCAGCCGGCCCGCCCGGCCGGCCGTCAGATGGTGGCGCTGCTGGGCCCGCTCGGCGTCCCGCTCCGGATAGCCGGCCTCGCAGTAGAAGAGGTCGGCGTCGCGGGCGAGCTCCAGGATCCGGGCCGCGTTCTCGGAGGAATCCGCCGCGTCCGTCACGTACGCCAGCTTCTGCCCGCGCCTCGTCCGGAGGACCGATCGGCGCAGCTCGCCCAGGGGCAACACGCGCGAGACCTCGCGGCCGTCCTCCTTCCACGCGACCGTGAACGGCTGCTCGTCCGGCGCCCCGTCCCGGACCGCCCGCTTCAGATCCGAGAGCCAGCGGCCCACGGGCAGGCCGAGGGCGGCCAGCCGCTCCGTGTCCACGTTCAGCTGGATCCGCTCCTCCAGCGCGAAGCCGAGGCACGGGATGCGATGGTCCAGGTGGGCCGCCCGCACCCGGAAGAGCGGCTCGTCCAGGACCGTGCCGTCGAACGGCTCCGACGCCTCGTCGCGCCGGGGAAAGCCTTCCCGGCAGGGAAAGCTGGCGGCGAGGACGCGGTCGGGCCCGATCTCCCGGACGTGGATGACCAGGGCGTACTCCTCCACCAGGTTCCAGGTGTACCCGCGGAGCTTCCCCTCCACCCGCTCGATGAAACCGGGCGGCCCGAACAGGCGCAGCGCCTTCGGCCGCCCCAGCAGCACCCGCAGGAGGTGGTCGAAGCCCACGAAGTGGTCGATGTGGGTGTGCGAGACGAAGACGTCCGTGATCTTCAGCAGGCGTCCCGCCGGCAGGGCGCTCACTTCGCCGAGGTCGAAGAGGAGCGCCCGCCGCTCCCACGGCAGCGCCACGTAGAGCGCGGGATCACCGAAGAGGTCGTTGACCAGGAAGCTCTGGAAGGTGGGTGCCATCCGCTGGCCCGCGAGAGCGCGGAGGCGGGGGGATCACCGCTCCACGGGATAGCCCTTGGCCTCCCACTCGATGATCCCGCCCTCGACGTTGTAGATGCGGCTCAGCCCGATGGCCGCCGCCACCTCGCACGCCACCACGCTCCGGATGCCCTGCGCGCAGTAGAACACGACCGCGTCCGCGTCCTTCAGGTGCTCGCGGGGCGAGATGAGCAGCGTGTTGAGGGGCACGAGCTTGGTGCCCGGGATGCGGCCGCGCTCCCACTCCGCCGGCTCCCGCACATCGATCCAGACTTCCCCCTGCTTGTCGTACAGGCTCTTGGCCTGCTCCACGTTCAGCCGCTGGAACGGCTCCCCCTGCTGTACCATGGCGACCCTTTTCCCAGGTTCGAGGTTGCCGGTTTCGAGTTCAACCTAATTATACTTCTTGAGTCTTGCTTTGGCGAGGGGCGGCGAAGTGCGACGTAAGACGTGAAACGTGAAACGTAAGGAACCGAACCGGCTGCGCCGCGGGCGAGCTGAATCGCTGCTTCTTACG
>JBHGAX010000408.1:0-3343 GCA_041946635.1 Methylomirabilales bacterium (SeqCode) | reverse complement strand
GATGGCCTCGCTCTAGAAAAATTCCGCGCGCCCCCACCCGGAAGAACCGTCCGGTACGATGCAACCCCTCGCCAATGAGGCATTCCGCGCCGAACAGACTCTTCCGGCCTATACGAACGTTTGGTGTTGACCTTCTCATGTTACGGTAATTTCATTCATGACATGAAATAACCCGGCGCACGATTTCCCGAATGGCGGGAACGCGTGCGGTAATGTGAGCCACCGCGAGGCGTCACATGCCCCCGAGCCGTCGCAACGCTCCGACCCCCACCGGGAAGATGCCGACGATCCAGTCGCTCCAGCGCGGTCTCGGCATCCTGGAGCTCGTCGCCAGGAAGGGCGGGGGCGTGAGCATGGCGGAAATCAGCCGCCAGGTCGGCCTCCACACCAGCACCACCTTCCACCTGCTTCGAACCCTTTCGGCCCTCGGATTCCTGCAGCAAGACGAGACGACCAAGCAGTACTTCCCGGGGTCGAAGATCTTCCATCTCGCTGCCGCCGCCTCCACCGAAGTCCAGCTGCTGAACCTCGCCAGCCCGTTGCTGGCCGAACTCGCCCGCGAAACCGGGGAGGCCTCCCACCTCGCGGTCCTCGAGCGAGGCGAGGTGATCGTCCTCGCCAAGGTGGACGGGAGCAGCCGCGTCGGTCTCAGCGATCGCGTGGGGTATCCGCGGCCGGCTCACTGCACCGCCATCGGCAAGGTCTTGCTGGCCTCGCTCGCGGAGGCCGATCTGGACGCGCTGCTGAAGACCGCCGAGCTGCCGTCCTTCACCGCGAAGACCATCACGTCGGCGGCCCAGCTCCGGCAGGAGCTGGACCGCGTGCGTGCGCAGGGCTACGCGTTCGACGACGAGGAGTTCGTGCAGGGGATCCGCTGCCTGGCCAGCGGCGTGCGCAACTTCAGCGGCCGCGTGGTCGGCGCCGTGGGCATCTCGGGGCCGGTCTGGCGGGTGAGCCTCGATCGCGTTGCGCCGCTGACCGGGCTCGTGATGGAGGCGGCCCGCCGGCTCTCGCACAGCCTCGGGCATACCCGGACGGAGACCGGCGGCGGGAACGGCTCTTCCCCGTAGGTTCAGTGCCCGCAGCCTCGATCTCCACTCCAAGGAGTTGCCCGTGAGTCCCTGACGACGACTGAATCGACCGAGCCATTCCGTCTTCCACCGATCGAGCACGACACCGGCCATAGTCTGGGGAGGGGCTCATGGCGCATGGAGATGTTTCACCGCGGAGCCGATGCCGCGAGGTTCCGTGGAGACGTAGTCCGCTCGATCGGTCGGCCCCCGGTTCCCGCTGCCCCCTCTGGACACGCAATCCGCTTGCCGCACGCGCGGCGTGGCGGTCCGTACTGTCCACCCTCAATATGCGTGCTCTTGACGTCCCGCCGGACCCGGCCGGATCCGCGCTGAGACACGGCGAGGTGCGTCGTCCGGCAGTGAAGGAGCAGTGAAGACAAGGCAAGGGAGGAGGAGAGGCATGGCATCCCTGACCGGCGGCGAGGTCATTGTCGAGTACCTGGTCCGCGAGCGCGTGCCCTACGTCTTCGGCATCTGCGGCCACGGGAACGTCGGCCTGCTGGATGCCCTGTACGACCGGCGGGATGCCATCCAGACCATCTCCACCCGGCACGAGCAGACGGCCGGGCACATGGCGGACGCCTACTTCCGGGTGGCGCACCGGCCCGTGGCCACCCTCACCTCCTGCGGGCCGGGCTCCTGCAACATCCCCATCGCGCTGGCCTGCGCCTTCATGGACTCCTCGACCTTCCTGGCCATCACGGCGAACGTCCCCACCTCGCAGTTCAACCGGGCCCCCTTCCAGGAGACGTACCGGCACTTCCAGGCCGACTTCCCCTCGGTGATCCGCGCCTACGTGAAGCGGAGCTTCCAGCCGACGCGGGTGGACATGCTGCCGCTCGCGCTCCGGCAGGCCTTCAGCCTGATGCTGGGCGGGCGGCCGGGCCCCGTGAACCTGGACGTGCCCTTCAACGTCTTCAAGGAGCGCGACGAGGTGGAGGTGCCCGACCCCGCGGAATGGCGGGAGGGCATCAGCTCGCGGTCGGAGGGGGATCCGGAGGTCGTCGCCCGCGCCATGGATCTCCTCCTGCAGGCGAAGCGGCCGCTGATCCTGGTCGGCAACGGCGTCGCCCTCTCCGAGGCGGGCGCGGAGCTGACGGCCTTCGTGCGGCGCACCCGGATCCCGGTGATCTTCTCGCCCAACGCCTTCGGGACCCTGGACATGACCGATCCGCTGGCCCTCGGCTTCATCGGCCGGAACGGCGCCTACCAGTCGAACGAGGCGGCGCGCACCTGCGACGTGCTCCTGGCCCTGGGCGTGCGCTTCGACGATCGCTCCAGCAGCTCCTGGATCCCGGGCTACTCCTACAACATCCCGCCCACGAAGCTGATCCACGTGGACATCGACGTGCAGGAGATCGGCCGGAACTACCCCGTGCACATCGGCATGGTCGCCGACACCCGGACGGTCCTGCGGCAGATGCTCGGCGAGCTGGACGCCCGCGGCTACGCCGGACCGGGCCCGGACCGCGCGGCCTGGCTGGACGACACGGCCAAGTGGCGGCAGGAGTGGGAGGAGTTCATCCGCCCGGGCTGGACCAGCGAGATCCTGCCCATGCACCCCCAGCGCGTGGTGGACGCCCTGCGGCGGGTGGTGCCCGACGACGCCATCCTGGTCCCGGACTCCGGGATCCACCACAACTGGATCGTGCAGTTCTGGAAGGCGCGCCGGCCGCAGACGGTCCTGAACACCTGGGGCTTCTCCGCCATGGGCTTCGGCGTGTGCGGGGTCCTGGGGGCGAAGCTCGCGGCCCCGGACCGGCCCTGCATCGCCGTCTGCGGCGACGGCGGCTTCATGATGCGGCCGGACGTGCTCTGCACGGCCGTGGAGTACAACATCCCGGCCATCTGGCTCATCTGGAACAACTTCGCGTACGGCGCGATCCGCGACATCCAGACGGGCATGCTGGACAAGCGGGAGATCGCCACCAGCTTCACGCGCGCGGGGACGGGCGAGTTCTACAACCCGGACTTCGCGGCCCTGGCCAAGGCGTGCGGGGTGGAGGCGATCCGGGTGGAGCGGCCCGGCGATCTGCCCGGGGCGCTGGAGGCCGCCATCAAAGCCGGCGTCCCCTTCGTCCTGGACGTGTACGTGAACCGAGACATCAAGCCGCCGGGCGTGGGCGCGTGGGAGTTGCCGCCCCTGCCGTACGGCCAGCCGGCCATCGGGCAGCGGCGGGTGGTGCGGTGAGAAGAGGTCCGAGGTCCAAGGTCCAAGGTCCGAGGTCCAGGACCAGCGGGGGAAGCGACCTGCTGCGGCTACGCTGACC
>JBHGAX010000407.1:0-3348 GCA_041946635.1 Methylomirabilales bacterium (SeqCode) | reverse complement strand
GATCGCGGAGGCGCTGGTCGCCACCGCCGCCGGCCTGTTCGTGGCCATCCCGGCCGTGAGCGCCTACAACCACTTCGTCGCCCGCGTGAAGTCCTTCGCCGCCGAGATGGACGGGGCAGCCTCGGAGCTGCTGTCGCGCACGTATCGCTCCATGCCGCGCGAGGGCGGACGCCCTGCCGGAGGACGCGGCTGATGGCCCTGTCCCTGCCCTCGCGGGCCGGCGACCGCCGCCTCCTCTCGGAGATCAACGTCACGCCGCTGGTGGACGTGATGCTGGTCCTGCTGGTCATCTTCATGGTCACCACGCCCATGCTCCATCGGGCCACCGACGTGGAGCTGCCCCAGGCGGCCCGGGCGGAGACGAGGGAAGAGGAGCGCATCACGCTCAGCCTGACCCGGGAGGGCCGGATCTACCTGAACGCGGAGGAGGTCCCGCGGGAGCGCCTGGCGGAGCGCCTGGCCGCCCTGGCAGGCGGCGCGCGCGTCATTCATTTTCGCGGCGACGCCCGGGTGGCCTACGGCCTGGTGATCGAGGTGATGGATGCCGTGAAGGCGGCGGGCATCGAGACGGTGGGGATGATCACGCAGCCGCCGCGGCGGTAGCCGCGGGCGCGAGCGGGGAGTCGGCGCATGGTTCGCTTCCGGTTCTTCCAGCGGAGCGAGAAGTTCTTCGAGATGCTGAGCGAGGCGGCGCGGAACGTCAACCAGGGCGCGCACGCGCTGCAGCGCATGCTCGAGGACTTCCGCGGCACCCAGGAGCACTGGCGGGCGGTGGAGGAGTACGAGCACGAGGGGGACAAGATCACCCACCGCATCCTCCAGACGCTCTACCAGAGCCGCATGACCGCGGCGGACCGCGAGGACATCCACGGGCTCACCTCGGCGCTGGACGACGTGCTGGACCTCGTGGAGGGCTCCGCGGCCCGCATGGTGATGTACAAGGTGGCGACCCCCACGCCGGAGGCGGTCGAGCTGGCCCGGGTCATCACCCGCTGCACCGAGCTGATCGTGCAGGCCATCTCCGGCCTGCCGCGCTACGAGCGCATCCAGCCGCACTGCATCGAGATCAACCGGCTGGAGAACGAGGCCGACGAGATCTCGCGGGCGGCCATCGCGGGGCTGTTCCTGCGCGAGGCGCCGCCGCTCGAGGTCATCAAGTGGAAGGAGATCTACGAGACCATGGAGACGGCCACGGACCGCTGCGAGGACGTGGCCAACTTCCTGGAGGAGATCGTCCTGAAGCGCCCCTGAGGTCGCGCCCCGGCGCCGCTCATGGCTCATCGCTCATGGCGCATGGGGGACCGCCCCGGCTCTTGCCAGGGGCCAGGAGCCGCCAGCCATGAGCCGCGCGCCACGGGCGCGCATGGCTTGACTTCCCCTCCCCACGATTGTACCCTCACCCGGGCTTGCTCCCAGGAGTGTCCATGTTCGGGATCGGCATGCCGGAGCTGATCATCATCTTCGTGATCGCCCTGCTGGTCTTCGGGCCGAAGGAGCTGCCGCGCATCGGCAAGACCATCGGCCGGGCCATGGCCGAATTCCGCCGCGCCTCCGACGACCTGAAGGAGGGCATCCAGCGCGAGATCGACGCCGCCGAGCGGGACATCATGGCCTCCGTGGACGCGGAGCCGACGCCCGAGGAGCCGCCCCAGCCTCAGCCGGCGGCCGACACGGTGACCGCTCCGCCGCCCGGCACGCCCGCCGAGGAGCGCCCCGCCAGTCCGCCGCCCGGCGGGCCCGGCGAGCCGACGGCGCGCGAGGCGCGCGCGGACGACGCCGGCGGGCCGCCGTCCGAGGAGCGCCCCGCCTCCGGCGAGCCCACTCCGCCCGCAGGACCCACTCCCGCACGCCCCGCCGGATCCCCGCATGCCTGATGACGCCAAGATGCCGTTCCTGGCTCACCTGGCGGAGCTCAGGACGCGGCTCCTCGTCGCCATCTCCGCCGTGGGCGTGGCGTTCATCCTGGTCTTCAACTTCCGCAGCGTTTTTCTCAGCCTGCTGCAGTGGCCGCTCACCACCGACATCGTGATGGCCCGCCATTTTCCATTCCTGGCGTTCGTGAAGAAGCCGGCCATCGCCACCCTCACGGCCCTGGCGCCGGCCGAGACGCTCTGGACGCACTTCAAGGTCGCGTTCATCGCGGGCTTCCTGGTCGCCCTCCCCATCGTCCTCCACCAGGTGTGGAAATTCGTGGAGCCCGGGCTCCTCCCCAAGGAGCGCCGCTTCGCCCTCCCGTTCGTGATCCTCTCCACGGTGTCCTTCTACCTGGGCATGACCTTCTGCTTCCTCATCGTGATGCCGCTCGCCCTGCAGTTCCTGCTGACCTTCGACCCGTCCATCCAGCAGATGCCGCGCTTCGGCGAGTACATCGACTTCACGCTGAAGTTCCTGCTGGCCTTCGGGATCATCTTCGAGCTGCCCCTGGGCATTACCATCGCCGCCCGCATGGGCCTCGTCACCTCGCAGTTCCTGGCGAAGAACCGGAAGTACGCCATCCTCATCAACTTCGTGATCGCCGCCATCCTGACCCCCACCCCGGACATCTTCAACCAGAGCCTGATGGCCGTGCCCATGATCCTCCTGTACGAGGTGGGCATCCTGGCCGCCCGGATCGTGCAGCGGAAGGCAAAAGACGTTAAGCGCTGAACGTTCCGCGTTGAACGCCACGACAGACGTTCCGCGTTGAATCAAGACGAAGAGGCGTTCCGCGTTCAGCGCCGCGCGTCGAACGTTGAGGACCGCTCCCGCGGCGTGTCTTGAACGTTCAACGCGGAACGCGGACGTTCAACGTCGCGTCGTGAGTTCGAGGAAGTAGCGGTGGAGGCGGGTGTCGGGGGTGAGCTCGGGGTGGAAGGAGGTGGCGAGGAGGCGCCCCTGGCGGGCGGCCACCGGGCGGCCGTCTTCCAGGCGCGCGATCACCTCGGCGCCAGACCCCACGTCGGTGATGATGGGGGCGCGGATGAAGACGGCGCGGAACGGGCCGCCCGCCAGCCCCGCCACGGCCAGGTCGGCCTCGAAGCTGTCCACCTGCCGGCCGAAGGCGTTGCGCTGGACCCCGATGTCCATGGCTTCCAGGGCGGGGGTGCCGCTGGTGTCGAGCCGCTTGGCCAGGAGGATCATCCCGGCGCACGTGCCCCACATGGGGTAGTCGCTGCTCGCCAGCTTCTTCAGTGGCTCCAGCAGGCCGGACGTGCGCATCAGCCGCACGATGGTGGTGCTCTCGCCGCCGGGGATGATGAGGCCGTCCGTCCCGTCGAGGTCCTTGGGCAGCCGGACCTCCGGCGCCGAGACGCCGAGCCGCTCCAGCACCTCCCGGTGCTCGCGAAAATCCCCCTGCAGGGCCAGCAC
>JBHGAX010000406.1:0-3352 GCA_041946635.1 Methylomirabilales bacterium (SeqCode) | reverse complement strand
GCGGGGTTCCCCGGCGACCTCTGCGTCTCTGCGGTTCAGGCCGTGTGGGCGCGCTGCGGGCGGGCGGCGACGCGCGCGAGCGGGCCGCGGCTCCGGGCGGTCACGTCCGGGAGCCGCCCTGCTTCTCGCGCACCGTCTTCAGGGCCCCGCCCCACGCCACGACCTGCTCCAGCATGGCGTTCACCGACTTCTCGTGGCGGGGGGCCGGCGTGAAGGTGGTGAAGTTCTCGAAGTCCGTGGAGAGCGAGAGCATGACCTGGGCGCGCACGTCGGCCACCTGCAGCTCCCCCATCACCAGCCGCAGGTGCTCCACCGCGCGCACGCCGCCGGCGCTGCCGTAGCCCACGAAGCCGGCGGCCTTGTTGTTCCACTCCCGGTAGAGGTAGTCGATGGCGTTCTTCAGCGCGCCCGAGGTCCCGTGGTTGTACTCCGGCGTGACGAACACGAAGGCGTCGAACGTGGCGATCTTGGCCGCCCAGGCCTTGGTGTGCGGCTGGCTGTACTGCCCCAGGGACGGCGGCGTGGCCTCGTCCAGGAGGGGCAGGTTGAAGTCCCGGATGTCCACGACCTCGTACTCGGCGTCCCCGCGCTTCCGCGCGATCTCGTGGACCCACCGGGCCACGGCCTCGGCCTTCCGGCCCGGCCGCGTGCTCCCGACGATGATGGCTACCCGGATCATGGCCAGCCCCCTGGGCGAACCGCCCCTTACACAGATTCTCGGAAAGAACCGGACCGCGTCTCGCGCTTGCGGTTTCGCTCCGCGGATCGCGGCGGGCGTCTACGGTGATGGCCAGACCGCGGGCACGAGGTGCGCCAGGCCCAGGGCGTGGAGGGTCTGGGGGAGCGGGCGGCCGGTCTGCCGGTCGTAGCCCACGGTGGCGTACCAGGTGTCGAGCATGCGCTCCCAGTGCTGCCGGACGTCCTGGCCCTTGGCCGGGCCGTCCTGGGGCACCGAGCCGTAGCGGGCCGACGGGCGCTCCAGCTCGGGGCCGATCCCGCAGCGCAGGTTGAAGGCGCGGAAGATCGCGGCGGTCCGCCGCCCCATGCGGGCCGCCTCCTCCTTGGTGTAGACCCAGCCGGTGGCCGCGGACAGCGCGCGGCAGATCATCTCCACCGGCGTGCGGGTGGTGAAGATGCAGGCGCCCAGCGAGTCCTCGAAGTGCCGGCGGCCCAGGAAGCCGCCCACGTTCCGCGCCACCGCCTCCGGGTCGAACGGGTTGATGCGGGAGGGCAGGCCGAACTCCGCGGGATAGAGCACGGGCCCGACCTCCAGGGTGCCGGTGCTCCCCGTGCAGGTGTCCAGCAACTCCTCCCAGCGCGCGCGGTGATCGTGCCCGCGGGGCGACGCCCCCTTCCCGGTGTAGATGGCGGCGGCGAGCGCCTCGCCGCCCAGCGACTCGGCCGCGCGCTTCACGCCCTCGGCCAGGAGATCGCCCAGCCCCTCGCGGCGGCTGATCATGTCCAGCAGCCGCGCGGCCGCCTCGGTGTCGCCCCAGTGGAGGCGCAGGCCGCCCAGCCGCTCCGGCGGCAGCCAGCCGCGCTCCTGCCCTTCCATGACCCAGCCCGCCAGCCAGCCGAACTCGTTCACGTCCACGCAGGCCCGGTCGATCCGCGTGTTCAGCCAGGAGATGGCCACCGGGTCGGTGGCGCCGATGGCCCAGCCGGCGCCCGCCCAGCCCTCGTACTCGGGCTCGTCCACGATCTCGCCCCGGTGGGGTCCCGCCGGGATGACCTGCATGTGACAGTGGCGCATCCCGCAGGCGTTGCACTGGTGCCCGCGGTGGTCGAAGCCCTCGCGCAGGCTGGGCGCCTCCCAGGCGCCCATGTCCGTCCCCCCGGGCGCCACGTTCGTGGTGTAGTTCTTGATGGGCAGGGCGCCCTGGCCGTAGAGATTCCGCACGCCCGGCAGCGTGCCGTACTCGTACAGGGAGCGCGCGCTGGGGTTGGTCTTCAGCTCGTGCGCCATCTCCTCCGCCGCCTGGAACACGCCCCGGGGATCGGCGACCCGCAGGGCCCGGGAGCCGCGGACCACCACCACGGCCTTGAGGCGCTTCACGCCCATCACCGCGCCGCAGCCGTTCTTGCTGGCCACGTGCCCGTAGTCGCCCTGGATGGCCGCGAACCGGACCAGCCGCTCCCCCGCGGGGCCGATGCTGTACACGCTGGCCTGGTGGCCCGTCAGGCCGAGCTCCGCCTGGATGGCCTCCTGGGTCTCCCAGGTATCCTTGCCGAGCAGGTGGGCGGCGTCCTTCAGCTCGACCTGATCGTCCTGCACCAGGAGGTAGACCCAGCGCGGCGCCTGCCCCTGCACGACGATCGCGTCGTAGCCCGAGTACTTGAGGCAGGCGCCGAAGAAGCCGTTGGCCTGGGTGGAGGTCGCCCCGTTGGTCATCGCCCCCCGGGTGACCACGGACAGCCCGCCGGTGCCCCACACGGGCAGGCCGGCCAGGGGCCCCGTGCCCAGCACCAGCCGGTTCTCCGGGTGGTCCCAGCCGGCATGGGCGGGCACCTCCTCCCAGAGGATCCGGGCGCCCAGGCCCGCGCCGCCGAGGTACAGGCGCATGTCGCCCGCCGACCACGGCTCGGCCCAGGCCCGATCCCGGCCAAGGTCCACGCGCAGCAGGCGCCCCGCGTAGGCGCCCGGCAGCGGCTGCGGTTCCAGGTTCGAGGTTTCCGGTTCGAGGCTCGACACGCTGCGGCTCATGATGCCTCCGGGAACGCGGTTCGAGGTTTGGGGTTCGAGGTGCAAGCTTCTCGGCGGGACTCCTCGCTGCGACGAGGCCGTTAACCTTGAACCTCGAACCTCGAACCGGCCAACCCCTCGGGCGCCCGGGACGGGCGCCCGAGGATCGTCTCCGGCAGCAGTCGGCCGGTGGTCCCGGCGGCCACGAACGCGCGCTTGACGTCGAAGGGCGAGGCCGAGAGGGCGGACTTCCACGGCCCCAACGGCCGGCCGGTCTGGACCAGCCCTTTCAGCATGCCGAGATCGTTCGTGGTCCAGACGTCGCTGGCCCGGCCGATCAGGATGGCGCCCACCAGCCGGTCGCCCCGCCAGAGCAGCTTCCGGTAGGCGAAGCGATCGGCCCGGAGGGCGCTGACGGCCTCCGCCCCGGGATCCAGCCACGAGCCGAAGCTCGCGATCTCCAGGTCGCACACCCCCACGATGTTCATGAGCAGGCTGCCGCGATAGGCGACGTCGCCCCCCGCCATGTTGGCGCCGGCCACGCGCCCCTGCTCCATGGCGGTGGGCTCGAGGGCGTGAACCGCGGACTCGCCCGTCACCAGGTCGCGCCCCTCGGCCACGTCGCCGGCGGCGTAGACGTTCGGCACGCTGGAGCGCTGGTGGTCATCC
>JBHGAX010000405.1:0-3357 GCA_041946635.1 Methylomirabilales bacterium (SeqCode) | reverse complement strand
TCGAAGGTCACCAGTTTCATCGGGTCTCCTCTCACAGAAACGTGAACCCGGTACCCAAGGCGCCAAGAGCGTCAAGCATCGTGGCCGCGCCTGCGGCGCGGAACACCCTGGTCCGCGCGGGACACCGTCCGGCGTGCAGTTTGACCGCAGCGCGCCGGACGCCGCTGGGAGGGCGAGCGAGGTCTTCTCCGAACACTCCTGGGTTCCCCTTGGCGCCCTGGGCGCCTTGGCGGTTCAATGCTCTTCCAGGGCGGCGAGCTGGGCGGCCTCCTGCTTCAGGGCCTGGCGCTGCCGCTTCACGGCCACGTAGGTCGTGAAGGCCGCCAGCGCCAGGATGGTCATGGCGATGGGCCGCGTGAGGAACAGGCTCACGTCGCCCTGGAACATCACCACCGCCCGGCGGTAGTTGGATTCCATCATGCCGCCCAGGATCTGCGCCAGGACCATGGGCGCCACCGGGAAGTCGTAGCGGATCATGAGGTAGCCCAGGAAGCCGAAGATCGCGCAGGTCACCAGGTCGTACAGCACGTTGTTGATGGCGTACGAGCCCACCATGCAGGTGATGAAGATGAGGGGCACCAGGTAGGTCCGGTCGATGTTGATGACCTGGGCAAAGAACCGGGCGAAGCAGAGGCCGAGGATCACGAACACGACGTTGGCGGCGATCATGCCGGCGAAGATCTGGTGCACCACCTCGGGGTGGCCCTGGAACAGCATGGGGCCGGGCTGCAGGTTGTGGATGGTGAGCGCCCCCATCAGCACCGCCGTGGCCGCGTCGCCCGGGATGCCGAGCGTGATCATGGGCAGCACGTCGCCGCCGGTGCTGGCGTTCTCCCCGCACTGCGCGGCCGCCACGCCGGCGATGTTGCCCTTGCCGAAGGTCTCGGGCTCCTTCGAGGCCCGCTTGGTCTCCGCGTAGCTCAGGAAGGCCGCCGTGTCCGCCCCGATGGCGGGCGTGATCCCGACCACTAGGCCGATGGGGCAGGCCCGCAGGAACGCCGGCAGGCACTGCTTCAGGTCCCGCAGGGTGGGGATGATGTTCTCGAGCACCGCGCTCACCCGGGGCGCCGTGAGGATGATCTCGACCTGGCGGAAGCCCTCGGAGAGCGCGAACAGTCCGATGAGCATGGGCACGAAGGACAGGCCGCCGGTCAGCTCCGTGAAGCCGAAGGTGAAGCGCTGGAAGCCGCCCATGGGGTCCAGGCCGACCATGGCCAAGAGCAGTCCCAGCAGCCCGGAGATCACGCCCTTCACCGGCGAGCGGCCGGACAGCGTAATGGTCACCGCCAGCCCGAAGCAGGCGAGCGCGAAGTACTCCGGCGCCGAGAAGCGCAGGGCGAACCGGGCCAGGATCGGGGCGAAGAAGGTCAGGGAGAGCGCGGTGAAGGTGCCGCCCACCCCCGAGGCGATGGTGGCGATGCCGATGGCCTTGCCGGCCAGCCCCTTCTGGGTCATGGGGTAGCCGTCGAAGACGGTGGCCGCCGCCGCCGGCGTGCCGGGAGTCTTGATCAGGATGGAGGCGATGCCGCCCCCGTAGATCGCCCCGGTGTAGATGCCCAGCAGCATGACGATGCCCGTGATGGGCGTCATGCCGAAGGTGAAGGGGACCAGGATGGCGATCCCCATGGTGGCCGTGAGGCCCGGGATCGCGCCGATGATGATGCCGAAGAAGGACCCGAGCACCAGGGCCACGAGGTTGTAGCCCGACAGCACGGTGCCGAATCCGCTGACGAGGAGGCCGAGATCAACCATGCGCTCGACTCACGGCGGCCGCTAGCGGAAGAGCCCGCGCGGGAGCGGCACGTTGAGGGTTCGATCAAAGACGAGGTAGGTCGCCACGGGCACGGCCACGGCGAAGAGCGCCACGCGGAGCCAGCGCCGCTCCCCCAGTGCGACGACGAAGCCGAAGAGGTAGGGGACGGTCGCCGTGATGAAGCCGAGCCGCTCGATGACCAGGACCCAGGCCGCCGTGAGCGCCGCCACCCACAGCACGCGGGCGCGGTCGCGCCCCTCCAGCCGGCTGGCCAGCGTGAGGGACCCCCCGCGCAGCGCCTTTGCCAGCAGGAGAACCGCCGCGCCGAACAGCAGGGCCGCCACGCCCCGCGGGATCCAGGCGGGATTGCCCAGGTCGGGCAAGATCGGCCACTGGCCCGACTCGTAGAACACCCAGGCGCAGATGGGGAAGAGGATGAGGGCCGAGATGATGTCCACGGGCTTCATCGAGACGCGAGCCATGAGTGCGGATCCCCCGGGCGCCAGGGGCACCCGCGCCTGGCGCGGGGTGCCCCTGGCCATGCTGATCGCCAGTCTCTACTTCTTCTTCAGCAGGCCCACCAACTCCAGGGTAGGCTCAAGGCTTTTCTCCATGCCGGAGAGGAACTCCTGGAACTTGTCGTGCTCCAGGAACGTGCGGGGGAGCGCCAGCTTGTCCATCAGCGCGATGTACTCCGGGTCCTCCGCCGCCTTCTTGAAGCCCTCGCGGAGCACTTTCAGGACCTCGGGCGGGGTGCCCTTGGGGGCGCCGAGTCCACGCCAGTCGAAGATGGGGTTCTCGATCGGGTAGCCGGCCTCGGCCATGGTCGGCACGTCCGGGAACGCGGGGTGGCGCTGCGGCGCGTTGGCGGCCAGGATGCGGACCTGCTTGGTCTGGTAGAACTGCAGGACCTCATCCATGCCGCTGGAGCAGACGGTGATGTGGCCGCCGACCAGCGCCGTCCGCGTCGGCGCGGCGCCGTCGAAGGGCACGAAGGTAAACTTCAGGCCGTGGTTATGCGCGATGGCCACCGCCGCCAGGTGCCAGGCGCCGGCCGGCCCCGAGTGGCCGACGGTCACCACGCCGGGATTCTTCTTGGCGTACTCCACCAGGTCCTTGAGGGTCTTGAACGGCGAGTCGGCCTTCACGGTCAGCCCGGCGATGCTGCGGTTCAGCAGGCCGATGAGGTCGAAGTCCCTGTAGGACAGCTCCGACTGGCCCAGGAGCCGGTAGGTGCTGAGGTTGAAGGTGATGAGGCCCAGGGTGTAGCCGTCCGGCCGGGAGCGGGCCACCTGGTTCATGCCGATGGCGCCGGTCCCGCCGGTGACGTTCTGCACGTTGATGTTCACCCCGAAGTGCTTCTTGGCGTTCTTCACCAGGGTGCGGGCCACGGTGTCCGTGCCCCCGCCCGGCGCCCACGGGACGATCAGTGTGATGTCCCGCTCGGGAAACGCCGCCGGAGCGGCCGCCGGCGCGAGCCAGGCCGCCGCCAGCAGGAATGCCATCGCCAGACCGATCTTCCGTAGCATCGCCCGACCTCCTTCCGCGCGCCCGCGGCGCGCCCGACAGGGTTCATTCCGGGAGCTGGAACGCCTCACCTCCTC
>JBHGAX010000404.1:0-3376 GCA_041946635.1 Methylomirabilales bacterium (SeqCode) | reverse complement strand
GGCGGCTGCCGTCAATTGAATTATTTAGGGGCGTCCCTCCATCCTCCTGTTACTCGCGAGAGACGAGACCCGTCAACGGAGATGGGAGAGATGTTGGAGAGATGTGCGGGGGGCCGGTGAGGAGCGAAATTCGCCCGCAACTCCGCTTCGAAAGGGGGGAACCGCAGGGCGGTCAGGGGAGGTGGTCCACCTCGAAGACGTGGTACCCCCAGGCGGGCAGGTCGAGGTACAGGCCCTTCTCCTGCAGCTCGTCCCCGCTCCGGTCGTAGACGGCGGTGCCCATCTGGTCGCGGAGCCGCACGGCGCGGCCCCGCTCGGCGAAGGGCAGGCGCACGTAGCACTGGCCCTGCGTCGCGCCGTAGTTGGCGGTGACGAGCAGCCGCCGCCCGCCCCCGCCTTCCCACGCGAAGGCCACGAAGGCGTTCCAGGTGGGGTTGCCGTCCCAGGCCGGCACGGGCGTGAGGAGCCGCCACTCGCCCTCCCGGATGGCCGCGTGCTGGCGGCACGCCAGCAGGCGCTCGTAGAAGGCCTGCAGGGGCGCGTCCACCGGCTCCCCGGGCGCCCGGCAGAGCTGCACCGGCACGCGGATCTTTCGCCCCTCGAGCTGCCCCTGATGCACGAACACGAGGCCCGGCGCCAGGAACGCCAGGACCGCGGCCGCGCGGTGCATCCCGGGCGGGAAGGCGCTGGCGGCCCGGGGCTCGTCGTGGTTTTCCAGGAAGCGGGCCAGCTTCCGCTGGAAGGCCATCTCCGCCATGAGGTGCTGGCGCACCGCCGCCCCGTACCCCTGCCGCAGCCGGTCGTAGAGGCGCTTGTCGTAGGTGTAGTCGAAGCCCTGCTCCTGGAGCGTCCACTCCAGATCCCAGTACACCTCCGCCAGGAACACGAAGTCGGGGTGCCGGGCCCGGACCTCGCGGATGGCGCGCGGCCAGAACGGCGCCGCCGGGATGTGCCAGGTCATCTGGAAGACGTTGGAGAGGAGCAGCATGGCCATGTCGCAGCGCAGGCCGTCGCACCACTCGGCGATCTTCAGCAGCTCCCCGCGCATGGCCTCCTGGAGCGCCGGGTTGCCGTAGTTGAGCTGCAGGGTGTCGGTCCAGCCGGGGAAGAACGGGTCCCGCCCGTGCGCCAGGATCCGCCGGCGATCCCCGGCGCCCTCGGTGCAGTAGTCGTGCGGCCGGCGCGCCAGGTCCTCGTCGCTGCCCTGCACGTAGAACTCGGGATGCGACGCGACCCAGGCGTGGTCCCGGGCGGTGTGGTTCGGCACGAAGTCCAGGATGAGGCGCATGCCCCGCCGGTGCAGGCGCTCCCGCAGCCGCTCCAGCGCGGCCAGGCCGCCGAGCGCCGGGTGGACCGCGTAGCGCGTGATGGCGAAGCAGGAGCCGCAGACGTCGGCGTCGGTCAGGTCGGGGAGCACCGCGGCGTACTCGCGGCGCAGCTCGGGGAGCGTCCGGGCGATCTCCTGCCCGGCCGCGCCCGTCTCCCAGACGCCCAGGCACCAGAGCGCGTCGAAGCCGAGGCCCGCCAGCCGGTCCAGCTCGGCCTCGGGCAGGTCGTCCAGCGTGGCCCGCCGCCGCAGGGCGGCCGACAGGCCCCGGAGCCAGACCCGGGTGTTCACCTGGTAGAGCATCCGCATGGTCATGCCCGCCGCATCTGCCGTGCCCGCGCCGCCGGAGACGCTACGCAAGCCGGCGTGGGAAATCAAGGCCAAATCCGCTGGCGTGCGCGGCGCCGGGACCCCTCGCGCCCATTTTGTCTGTAGCCTAAACTTCAGCTTGACACCGCCGGGGTCCCGGCAGTACTAGGGAGAGATTCCGGCCGGTCCTCCGATGCCGGATCCGGGGCCGTGTGCCGCCTGCGACGGCGCGGCGGCTGCGGGCCCGCCCGCCGTTTCCGCCCGCCCCATCGGGGCGTCTGCCAGTCTGCACCGTCGCCGCCCGGGATGCCCGGGAAGGAGGTAGCACCGTGCCTTCGCCTCAGCCCAAGAAGCCGCTCGGCATCTGCGAAACGGTCCTGCGAGACAGCCACCAGTCGCTCCTGGCCACCCGCATGCGGACCGAGGACATGATCCCAGCGATGGAGATGCTGGATGACGTGGGCTACTGGTCCATGGAGGTGTGGGGCGGCGCGACCTTCGATGCCTGCCTGCGCTTCCTGAACGAGGACCCGTGGGAGCGGCTGCGCCAGATGCGCAAGCGCATGCCCAAGACGCGGCTCCAGATGCTGCTCCGCGGCCAGAACATCGTGGGCTACCGCCACTACGCCGACGACGTGGTGGACCGCTTCATCGCCAAGGCGCGCGAGAACGGCATGGACGTGTTCCGGGTCTTCGACGCCTTCAACGACATCCGGAACATGGAGGCCAACATGCGCGCCGTCAAGAAGTACGGCGGGCACCTCCAGGCCTCCATCTGCTACACGCTCAGCCCGGTCCACAGCAACGAAGGCTTCGTGAAGCAGTTCCAGGAGCTGCTGCAGTACGGCGCCGACTCGCTGTGCATCAAGGACATGGGCGGGCTCATCTCCCCCAAGGACGCCTTCGACCTGGTCACCCGCCTGAAGGCCGTGACCGATGTCCCCATCTCGCTCCATTCCCACTACACGAGCGGCATGGCCTCCATGGCCTATTATGCGGCCGCGCAGGTGGGCGTGGACATCGTGGACTGCGCCATCTCCAGCATGTCGCTCGGGACCTCCCAGCCCCCCACCGAAAGCATCGTGGCGGCCATGGACGGCACCCCGCGCCAGACGGGCCTGGACCTGGGCAAGCTGTCCGCCATCGGCAAGTACTTCGCCGACGTGCGCAAGCGGTACGGCCACCTGGAGATGGGGACGTTCGGCGTGGACACCAACGTCCTCCAGTTCCAGGTGCCGGGCGGCATGATCTCGAACCTGGTCAACCAGCTCCGCGAGCAGGGGCAGGAGGGCAAGCTGCCCGAGGTGCTGAAGGAGATCCCCCGGGTCCGAGCCGAGCTGGGCTATCCGCCGCTGGTCACGCCTTCCAGCCAGATCGTCGGGAGCCAGGCCGTGCTGAATGTCGTCCTGGGCGAGCGGTACAAGATGATCCCCAAGGAAGTCACCAACATCGTCAAGGGGATGTACGGCAAGACGCCGGCGTCGATCGACCCCGAGGTCAAGAGGCGCGTCCTGGGCGACGAGGCCCCCATCACCTGCCGCCCGGCGGACCTGCTGGCCGCGGAGATGGAGAAGGCCAAGGCCGAGATCGGCGACCTGGCCAAGAGCGAGGAGGACGTGCTCTCCTACGTGCTCTTCCCCCAGCCAGCCAAGGACTTCCTGGCCAAGCGCGGCAAGCCGGCCGCCAGCCTGACGCCCGAGCAGCTGGCCGCCGTCGCGCTGGCGGTCGGGGCGAAGTGAT
>JBHGAX010000403.1:0-3384 GCA_041946635.1 Methylomirabilales bacterium (SeqCode) | reverse complement strand
CCGAGAAGGAGCTGGCCAAGCACGTCTTCCCCCGCTGGATCGACAAGAAGGACGAGATCGCCAGGATGTTCACCTCCTTGACCAAGGTGATCAAGGAGTCCAAGGCCGGGATGGCGGGTGAGGTCGAAGGGCAGGGCTGCTGCCATCGATTCGCCAACTGGTGCCCCCCCGGGGGCGGCGAGCGCTGATCCTCCGGGGTGCGCGCCATGGCCGAGACCGATCTGCGGAGCAGCCTCCTCTCCGACTTGATGGGGGTGACGGTCTGCCCCATCCGTGCCTGCAACCTGCGATGCCCGTACTGCTACCAGGACGCTGAACACCTCCCTCCGGCGCGGCAGGCTGCTGCTGCCGTCCAGGACCCCGTCCGGCTCGCCGCTGGCCTGGGCTCCCTGCTCGCGCGGTCCCAGCGGAGGCGCCACTCGATCGTCATCTCGGGGGGAGAGCCCCTGCTTCTCCCCGAGGGGTGGTACCGGGCCTTCTTCGCTGCCATGGACTGCGGCGCGGCGCGGTCCAAGCAGATCGACTACTCGCTGCAGACGAACATCCTGGCGTGGGACGACCCCCTGATGTCGCTTCTCGCGGAGCGCCGGGTCCACTTCTCGGTGCACTACGACGGCGACACCAGGGAGCCCTCGCTCCGCTCGGCCGAACGCCGCGCGCATATCGAGCGCCTGCACGCGCGGGGCGGCTCGATCACCGCGATCGTGGTGGGGACGCCGGCGGCGCTCGCCGGCCTCCCCGCCACCCTGGACCTCTTCCGGCGCTGCGGGGTCAAGCACTACCACCTGAACTACGTGTCCTGCGAGGGGCGCGGCGCCAGCTCGCCGCAGCCGGACCCGGCAGATCGCGCCGAGGCCGAGTTCGAGACGGCCTTCTTCGCCTCGCAGGCCGACTTCGCCACCTGGGATCCGGTGATCATGCAGAAGTTCGTGAGCTACTCTCGCTCCTCCCGCCGCACGAGGCCGGCGGCCGCGCCGGCGCCCCAGCAGTGCAACGCGGGCACGAAGACGGTCCTCGTGGCGGCGGACGGCGCGATCTATCCCTGCGGCTTCTTCCCGCGGACCACCGGACCGATGGGCTGGCTGGCCGCGCTTCCCGACCTCGCGCCCGACGCCCCGGCCGCGATCGCGCGGTGCCAGCGGCGGAGCGCCTTCTTCGAGGAGCGCTGTCCCGACTGCCCGGCGCTGCCGATCTGCGGAGACTACTGCGCCTTGACGCCCACCGGGGACAACGGCTTCATGCGCGCTTTCTGCGAGTCGCAGCGCCGACTGATGGCCGTGATGGATGAGAACCGCCGCCTGGTCACCGTGATGGTGAGGCGGTTCCTGGACTACCGCGCGGCCCGACCGGCGGAGCGGCCCACGACCTGCGGGGTGATTTACAAGGATCAGGCTCTGCCCGCCTCGGGGAGCGCGTGATGCGCGGCCAGGCGCGGTTCTCGCTGGCGCCCGAGGCCGTCCGGTACCTGGAGAAGGCGTACGAGTGCTACGTGGGCTACAACGGCCTCGCCTGCCTGAACGCCTGCCGGCACTGCTGGGCCGGAGAGATGGTCCAGCAGCCGTACGTCCCCGTCGAGGACCTCGAACCGGCGATGCGGGTGTGCCGGGAGTGGCTGGACGCGGCCGGCCTGGGCCGCATGGGGCTGCTCTTCGCCGTGCTCAAGAACGGCGGCCTCTACCGGGACTGGCCGCAGTACCACCGCCTGCTGATGAAGTACTGCGACCTGCCGTCGGGCTATGCCCGAGTGGTCACGCTCCCGGGGCTCCCCAGGCTGGCCGGACGGGAGCTGCGGGCGTTCTGCGAGCAGGCGAAGTCCACAGGGATCGAGTGGGTGTCCGCGACGCTCCACGGCGCCCATGACGTGCATGACGCGTTCGTGGGGCGTCCGGGAGACTACGCCTACTACGCGGACGCGCTGCGGATCGCCAGGGAGGCGGGGCTGCAGACGAACGTGCTCTACTACATCTCGCGGAGGAACATCGCCTGCATCCCGACCGTGCGGGAGGACTTCCGCGACCGCGTCACCCGGACGCGCGGCCTTCCGCTGATCGCTTTCCGGGTCATGCAGCCGTTCGGTCTCGCCCGCCAGGAGCTGGCGTCCTTCCTGCGGAAGGAGGACATCGAGGAAATTCCCGCCGCCGTCTTCTACAACTGGCTCCTGGACCTGGACACGGAAGCCAACTTCGTGGCGCGGGTCCTGGAGGGGGAAGAGATCCTGCCGGTGAACGACATCGCGCTCTTTCCTGACCACGATTTCATGCTCCGGCCGACACCGGAGAAGTTCGGCGCACTGGTGGAGGGTTTCCTCCAGGAGAAGTTCTCCCGCCCCCCGCTCCCCGAGCTCGCCGCCCGCTACGGCGATCCGACCAGCTCCCTCGTGCTGAATCCACGCGGTTTCCTGCACCTGCTGGAGATGCGGCGGAGCGCCGGGAGGAGCGCGTGAGCGCTCCTCGTCACGGCGGTCCCACCGTCCTGTACGTGAACTCGGCGCTTCGCGAGAGCGACTGGTTCATCGTCCCCACATCCATCACCACGCTGATGGAAACGCTGCCCGCGGGATGCCGCCGGCACGGCATCTTCGCCTGGGAGCTGACGGATGAGCTGATCCGGTCCGCCTCGGTCGTGGTCCTGGATTGCCACTGGTTCACCTCCCTGCCCGAGACGCTTGGCCTGGTTCGATGGATTCGCGAGAGGCGCGCGACCGTGCCGATCGTGCTCGGAGGCTACACGGCCCAGCTGTTCTACCGAGAGCTGCTGCCGCTCACCGGCGCGGACTACGTGATCCGCGGGGATAACGAGCAGACCTTCCCGCTCCTCATGGAGGCCCTCTGCCACGGCCGGCGCGACGCGGCGCGACGCCTGCCCAACCTCGCCGGCAGGGACTTCGCCAACCCCATCACCTACCGGTTCGCGCCCCAGGACTACGGCGGGCTGTCGTTCGGCATCGGCTGGTTCCCGTCCTACCGGCGGCGCATTGCCATGATCGACCAGGGCAACTGCCTGGACATGGACCACGAGTTCTACCGGTATCCGCTGCTGGTCGTGTCCAAGGGCTGCGTGAAGGACTGCGCCTTCTGTCTCGGAAGCACCCGGTGTTACAGCCGGCTCTTCGACCGCGGGCCGGTCCCCATTCCCGCGGTCCAGCTGGAGCGCATCCTGCGGGCGCTGGAGAAGGACCCGGATACGCCGGCGGTGCACCTCTACTTCAACTGGCCGGTCTCGGACTACACCGACTTCTTCTCCAGCCGGCGGTTCGATCTGGACCTGAAGAGTCAAATCGATGTCTTCCCGAGTGTGGAGGACCTGAAGGCCCTGGCCGGCGCCTTCCGGAGCAGCACCTTCTATCTCAGCCTGGGCCATTCCGTGTACGACGATCGGCCGGAG
>JBHGAX010000402.1:0-3399 GCA_041946635.1 Methylomirabilales bacterium (SeqCode) | reverse complement strand
CTCTGCGGGCTCTGCGGGCTTATAGGTCCGCAAGGATCTGCGACAGCAGCGGTTCTACCGAGGGCTCGCCCAGGCCGAGCTGCTCGCGCAGCTCCTCCAGCGTGTGGCGCTGGCCCTGCCGCCAGAGCTGGGCGAGGAACGGGCCGGTCCGGTCGTTCCGGAACCACTCCTCGTCGAACTGCTCGCGGATCTGCGCCTTGAGCTGCGCCTCGAAGACCCACGCCCGCAGGTAGCGTGCCGCGTAGAAGAAGGGGTCCACGTCGGCCAGGTACATCTCCCGCGGCCAGTCGACCATCGTGGCCCCGCTCAGCAGCTCGCGGTAGGCGTCCGCGGCTCGCGCGTCCGGCCCGCCTTCGTGCAGGAACAGCTCGTACTCCAGCTTGGCGGCGTAGCGACGGAGGTACCAGAGCTTCAGGAAGGCCGTGAAGCGGAGCGCGTCGCCGGGCTGCGGGAGGTCGAGGAAGCGGCGCAGCCAGAGGCGCTCCCGCAGGAGGTTGTCGAAGAGGAAGGCCCAGGCCTCGGAGACGGAACTATCCCCGAGCCGCCGGAACTCCACGGGGAGGCCGGGATCGGAGTGGGCGAAGTGGAGGGCGTGACCCAGCTCGTGAAGGTAGGAGAAGTAGTCGTCCAGGCCGCCGACGGGCCGGACCACGAGGACGACGTCCTGGGGGATGCGCAGCGTGGCCACGAAGGCGCGGGGCACCTTCGTGGGCCGCGCCTCGTCGTCCACGCGAATGCGGCCGCCCGCCCCGGGGTCCAGGCCCATGCGGCGGAGCGGCGCCTCGGCCGCCTCGCGCATGGCGCTCGGGGGGAAGACCGGGTCGAGTTCGGCCGCGCGCAGGAGACGGACCAGGTCGTGGCGGCGGGCCTCCCGCGGCTCCACGCCCAGGCGCCGCTTGAGCTGCCACTCCAGCAGGTCGCGGTACGCGTCGGCGGTGCGCGCCAGGATCGGCTGGACGAGGTCGCGGAGCGCCACGAGGTCGATGCCCGAGAGGGTCTGGCAGAAGGCCGCGTACCCGGGAAAGCCGAGCCGGTCCACCTCGGCGTGCGAGGCCTCCAGCATGTCGCGACGGAGGCCGTTCAGCTCCTCGACCGCCCGCAGCCGGACCGCGTCGATCGCCGCACGGCGCGGCCGCTCCGCCTCGTTCTTCACGCGGACCTCGGCCGAGCGGAGCGGAATCCCCTCCGCGTCGGCCGTGATGGTCCGGGTGGCCTCCAGGCTGAGCAGGCGATCCGACAGCGCCCGGACGGCATACTCCACGACGTTCGTCCCGAGGAATTCCGCCGCGAAGCGCAGCCCCCGCTTCGGCTCGGGATCCTGCTCGGCGTCGGCCCGCTCGCGGGCCTCCTCGAAGAGCGCCCGCGACGCCAGCGCGGGGAACGCCTCCCGGATGGCCGCCGCCCGGCTCTCGTCCTTCAGCCCCGCGCGGGTCAGGTACTCCTCGCGGCTCAGCGCCCCAGCGTACGCCTCGATGTCGCTGCGAAGCTTGGTCAGGTCCATGGGGGAAAGCCAGAAGGCAGAGGTCGGAGGTCAGAAGTCAGAGGGCAGCCAGAGCAGTCGGAACCCCGTCTTCAACGTTCCTCCCGCAGTGCCCAACCCGCAATGCCGCATGCGCAATGTTCCACCCGCAACGTTCTTCCCGCAATCCCTTTCACAAATCGTCATCGCCGCCAAGCTTGTCGGTGGCGCCCTCCTCGGCGCCGCCCCGCGCCTCCTCCTCCATGGCCTCGTCCACCATCTGGTCGAAGTCCTCGCCCAGGTCCTCGCCCATTTCCTTGCCCATCTTCTTGGCCCACCGCGCGACGCTGGCCGGGTCGTTCTCGTCGAGGTCCCCGAAGCTGCTCGGATCCGCCATGGCGTCCAGCCGGTCGTCCTCCGAGCGCACCCGGGCGAAGCGCGACATCAGCCGCTCGAGGTGCTGTCCGCCGCAGCGGGGGCACGCGGGCGTGCCCGGGTTGCTGATGCTCCGGATGAACAAGCTCACCCGCTTCCGACAGTCCGCGCAGTGGTACTCGTAGATAGGCACGGTCGCTTCTCCTGAGAATACCGTCGCACGCAAAGACGCAAAGCCGCAAAGGTCTCGGACCGGGCGCTGAGCCCCCGGGGGTCAGCCTCGGGTGTTCCGTCTCCCCATGTGAGCCTGTCTTTCTCTGCGTCTTGGCGTCTTTGCGTGAGACCAGATCCTTCGTGCTCTTCGTGTCCGTCGTGGTGCAACCCTATCCAGCGCCCGTCGGCGCGCCCGCGTGGCGGTCGGCGATCGCCCGGGCTGCGCGCAGCACCTCCTGGCGCAGGCGCGCCGGCTCGAGGACCTCGACCGCGCCGCCGCAGGCGAGCAGCCATGGCACCAGGTCCTCCAGCCGGAGGGTGGCCAGCGTGAAAACGATGCAGCCGCCCGGCGCCTCCTCCCACATCAGGGCGCCGGCCGGCGGGTGTTTCCGGAGCGGCAGGGCCAGGGGCGGCCGGCCCAGGATGCGCACCTTGTGGAACTCCGGCGGGGACGCCGCGCCGGGCCGCAGGTGGCGCTGGAGCACTCGTTCCGGCAGCGGCCGGAAGCGGCGGCGTGTGACGGACACCTCGGCCAGCCGAGCGAGCGGCACGCGCACGAGCCGTCGGCGATCGTGCGCATAGCCGACCAGGATCTGGCCCGTCTCCGAGGGAATGAGCTGGTAGGGGTCGAGGCGCCGCTCCCGCCCGCCCTCATGTCCGTCCGCGTACACGATCTTCACCGTACGGTGTCCCTGCACCGCCTCCGCCAGCCGGCCAACGACCTCGTCGGCGCGCGGGTCCTGGACGGGGAGGGCGAGCGCGAGCTGGCGATCCGTTGGGGCGGCCGGCGGCAGGGCGGCCAGCGCCTGCTGCAGCTTCTCCGCCGCATGATCCAGGGCCTGCGAGGCCGTCGGCTCCGCTCGGGGCGCGGCCGACCGGGCCGCCAAGCGGAGCGTCAGCGCCTCGTTGGCTGTGAAGGTGATGGGCGGCAGGAGCGCCGGGAAGGCCAGCCGGTAGCCATGATCGTAGAAGACGGGAAACCCGGACGTCCGCAGCGCCTCGAGGTCGCGGCTCAGCGTCCGCACTGACACGCCGCAGGCCCTGGCCAGCGCCTCCGCCTCGAGCGCGGCGCTGTTGCGGAGCAGCTCGAGCAGCGTGACCAGCCGTTCGGCACGCGACACGCGGCACCTCCCGACCGAGCCAGGTCCGTGCACCGATCCCCTTCCGCCAGCCAGAAGACGAGTAACAAACTTCCCGGTCCGATGTCAAGCAGTGAGCCCGCCCCGCCCACGCGAGGCCGCAAGGAGGGGGACGTACGGCCTCACGCAGAGCCGCAAGCGCGCCAAGAAGAACTTGTCTCACGCGGAGGCACAGAGACACAGAGACGAAGAGCCCTCCCTCTTGGATTCTGA
>JBHGAX010000401.1:0-3399 GCA_041946635.1 Methylomirabilales bacterium (SeqCode) | reverse complement strand
TAAAGTGCCATGGCAGTCCGGAGACGGACCGGAGTCCCCGTGGTTGAATGCTTATCGCACTTCTTGCGTCGAAAGAGGTAAGAGGACCCCTGCTGCCATGGTGACATCCACGGTGAAGGTCAGAGGAGGAGGCGGCATGCGCACGTGGAGAGGCATCAAGCGGACGAGTGCGGCTCTCGCCGTGGTCGTCGCCGCGGCCACCCTGGCGGGCTGCGCCGAGATGTCCGGCACCCAGAAGGGCGCCGCCATCGGTGCCGGCACGGGGGCGGTCGCGGGCGCGATCATCGGCAACCAGGTCAGGGGCAACCGCCCGGGCCACGCGGCTACCGGCGCGATCATCGGCGCGCTGGGCGGCGCGGCGGTCGGCGCGCTCGCGGGCGATCAGTATGAAAAGCGGCAGGCCCAGAAGGCCGGCGAGCTCCAGCCTGTCCCGCCCCCGCCGCCGGCCTACGGCACGCCGCCGCCACCCCCGCCGCCGAGCCAGGCGAGCGTGACGGTGCCCGGGCAGTACGCGGGCGATCCGACGCAGGGGCGTATCGTGAACGCGACCCCGTACCGGGTTCAGGTGTACATCGACGGGGATCCGGCGCGGAATCCCGGCACCGTGGCCTACACGCTCAACCCGTCCGAGGCGCTGCCCGTGAATCTCGACGTGGGGACGCACCGGATCGTGGCGGTCGCCTCGCGCGATACGCAGTTCGGGCCCCGGTCGGTGGGCCGGGCGGATATCCAGCACCGGGTGGACGTGCGCGGCAGCGGCGGGTGGGAGGTTCGCCTCACGGAGGCGCAGTTCCACTGACAGCCAGGTCCGACTCATCCGGCCAGTCCGACCGGAGCGTTGCTTCCACGGCGGCCGGCCCCTTGGTGGTGGGGCGGCCGCCGTGGTATTTGTACCGCACACGGGCGAGCAGAGAGGAGGACCCGGCCATGCACTACCTGCTCTTCTACGACGTCGTGGAGGATTATGCCGACCGCCGCGTGCCGTTCCGTGGCGCGCATCTCCAGCACGCCCGGAAAGCGGTAGAGCGCGGAGAGCTGCTGCTGGGCGGCGCGCTTGCCAACCCGCTGGACGGGGCGGTCCTCCTGTTCCAGGGCACATCGCCGTCGGTGGCCGAACGCTTCGCCGCGGCCGATCCGTACGTCGTGAACGGGCTGGTGCCGCGATGGCGCGTGCGCGAGTGGACCACGGTCGTCGGGCCGGGCGCCGCCGTCCCGGTGGACTGAGGGCCTTCCCCCACCCCCCCTTTCGCGCCCTGTGAGAGCTGCACAGGAATCGCGGCCGTGGAGAGGCCACCCCCCCCTGGCGCAGGGGGGGAAGATTCGCGGCGCGGGCTTTTGGCTTGCCGGGCATCGTCGGCCGATGGTAAACGTAGAATCCAGGGCGAGCGGAGGGTGCGCATGCGCATCGCGGTGATGGGCAGCGGCGGTATCGGCGGCTACTTCGGGGGCCGGCTGGCGCAGGCAGGGGAGCCGGTGACGTTCATCGCGCGCGGTGCCCATCTGCGGGCCATTCGGGAGCGCGGGCTCGAGGTCCGGAGCGCGGCCGGGGACTTCCACGTGCGGGCGGCTGCGACGGACGATCCGTCCCGCGTCGGCCCGGTGGATCTCGTGCTCTTTGCGGTCAAGTCCTACGACACCGAGGAGGCCGGCCTCGCATGCCGGCCCCTGCTCGGCCCGGAGACGGGCGTGCTGTGTCTCCAGAACGGCGTGGACAACGAGGATCGGCTGGCGAAGATCCTGGGCCGGGAACACGTCCTGGCCGGCGTGGTGCACATCCTGTCCACCATCAGCGCGCCGGGGGTCATCGCGCAGACCGCGGGGCCCCGCACCATCCGCTTCGCCGAGATGGACGGCCGCACCAGCACGCGGAGCGAGCGGATCCTGGAGGTTCTGGCGAAGGCCGGGATCGCGGCCACGCTCTCGCCCAACATCCAGGTCGACCTGTGGGCGAAGTTCCTCTTCATCGCCGCCCACGGCGGCGTCACGGCGCTCACCCGCCTTCCGATCGGTGAGATCCTCGGCTGTCCGGAGACTGCCGCGTTCTACCGCGCCGTCATGGAAGAGGTCGCCGGCGTCGCCCGGGCGCGCGAGATTGCCCTGCCCGCCGACGCCGTGGAGACGGCGCTGGCCTTCGCGCGGTCCCTCGACCCCGGCATGCGCTCGTCGCTGGCGCACGACCTGGAGCAGGGGCGGCGACTGGAGATCGAGGCGCTTCCGGGGGCGGTGGTGCGCTACGGCTGCGAGGCGGGCGTGCCCACCCCCTTCAACCTCGCGATCTACGCGTCGCTGAAACCGTACCACGTGAGAGCCGAGCGCCGGGTGGACCGAGTGCCGAGTGCCTAGTGCCGAGTGCCGAGACAAGACGTCGGACCTCGGACGTCGGACCTCGGACCTAACGCCATGCCTGCCAACCTCACGCCCCAGTACCTGGAAGCCGATCGACGGTTCAAGGAGGCGCGAACCGTCGAGGAGAAGGTCGCCGCCCTGGAAGAAATGATGGCGGTCATCCCCAAGCACAAGGGGACCGAGCATCTGCGGGGCGATCTCAAGCGGCGGCTGGCCAAGCTCAAGACCGAGATGGAGCAGGCGCGCCGCAAGCGGGGCGGCTTCTCCATCTCGGTGGACCGCGAGGGCGCCGGGCAGGTGGTGCTGGTCGGGCCGCCGAATGCCGGGAAGTCGGCGCTGGTCGCGAGCCTGACCAACTCACCGACCGAGGTCGCGGACTACCCCTTCACCACACGGCGGCCGGTCGCGGGCATGATGCCCTACGTCAACATCCAGATCCAGCTCGTGGACCTGCCGGCGATCTCCAGCGCCTACATGGAGCCCTGGGTTCCTTCCCTCATCCGGCCGGCCGACCTGGCCCTGCTGGTGGTGGACCTCGCCAGCCCCTCCGTGCTCGAAGACACCTCGCAGGTCCTGGCCATCCTCGAGAAGAGCCGGCTGGCGCTCGTGCGGCCCGGCGAGGAGGCCGCGGCGGAGGCGGGCTGGGCCCGCATGCCGGCCGTGGTGGTGGCCAACAAGCTGGATGCGCCGGGTGCTGCGGAGACGCTGGAGTTGCTACGCGACGACCTGCCGCCGCTGCCGCTGCACGCCGTCTCGGCGCTCGGCGGGGAAGGCCTGGAGGCGCTGCGGCGGCTCGTCTACGACAGCCTGGGCATCGTGCGCGTGTACGCCAAGCCCCCCGGGAAGGAGCCCTCCATGCAGGCGCCGATCGTCCTGCCCCGCGGCAGCACGGTGCTCGAGATGGCGGCCGCCATCCACAAGGACTTTGCCGAGAAGCTGGAATACGCGCGGGTGTGGGGCTCTTCCCGGTTCAACGGGCAGCGGGTGCAGCAGGACTACGTCGTGCAGGAGGGCGACGTGATCGAGCTGCACGCGTGAGGAAGCGTTCACCCC
>JBHGAX010000400.1:0-3423 GCA_041946635.1 Methylomirabilales bacterium (SeqCode) | reverse complement strand
CTTATCTCCGGCGCCTTCTCCACCACGAGGACGCTCGCGCCTTGCTCCCTGGCCGACAGGGCGGCGCTCAGGGCGGCGTTGCCGCCCCCCACCACGATCACGTCGTAGCCCTGCTCCCCTGCTCCCATGCTCCCCTCCACGCTACGCCCATCCTCGGGCCTCTCGTGCCTGGTACGTCTTGCGCGTTACGCATTACGCTTCCCAATCTTTCGCTGCGTGGCCCCGAAGGTCAAATCCTTCTCGACCCCCGGTGTGCCGTTCGACACACCCTGCGGGATTTCAGGGGTACTTCTGCTGCGGTCCTCCGGTAATTCTTGCCGCGCATGCCAGTGTGTCAGCGCGGCGCCCGCCGGAATCCGCGATTTCCCGCGGCCCGCGGCGCGGGCAGGTGCCGGCAGCTGCGCTGGTACGCGTGTTGCCGAAGGCGCCGTACGAGCATTGTGGGAGATGGCGGTCGGGGCACCGCTCGGCGGCCACGTCCGCCCACGCCGTCAGCGACAGGAAGGAGACGCTCCATGGTCCTCGCCCGCCTCTTCTCCACCGACCTCGGCATCGATCTCGGGACGGCCAACACCCTCATCTACGCCAAGGGCAAGGGCATCGTCCTGACGGAGCCGTCCGTGGTCGCCCTGAAGCGGGGCACCGGGGAGGTCCTCACGGTCGGGCGGGACGCCAAGGAGATGCTGGGGCGGACGCCGGGCAACATCGTGGCCCTGCGGCCGCTGAAGGACGGCGTGATCGCCGACTTTGACTGCGCCGCGCAGATGATCCGGTCGTTCATCGCGGCGGCGCATCAGCGGCGGCGCGGAGCCCGGCCGCGCGTGGTGGTGGGCGTGCCCCTCGGGATCACCCAGGTGGAGAAGCGGGCCATCCGGGATGCCGTGGACCAGGCCGGCGCCCGCGAGGTGTACCTCATCGAGGAGCCGCTGGCCGCGGCCATCGGGGCGGGCCTGCCGGTGCAGGAGCCGACCGGCAACCTGGTGGTGGACATCGGGGGAGGCACCACCGAGGTGGTGGTGATCGCGCTGGCCGGTATCGTCTGCAAGCGGTGCATCCGCGTCGCCGGCGACGAGATGGACGAGGCGGTGGCCCAGTACCTCAAGCGCAAGCACAACCTCCTCATCGGCGAGCGGACGGCCGAGAACGTGAAGATCCAGCTCGGCTCCGCCTACCCGGGCGAGCCGGCGCTCACCGCCGAGGTGACGGGGCGGGACCTCAGCGACGGGGTGCCCCGGCGCATCACCCTCACCGACCACGAGATTCGCGAGGCGCTGCAGGACCAGGTGCAGGCGATCGCCGACGCCGTGAAGTCGGCCCTGGAGGAGACGCCCCCGGAGCTCGCCGCCGACATCGCCGATCGCGGCATCGTCCTCACCGGCGGCGGCGCGCTCCTGCGCGGCCTGGACACCCTGCTCGCGCTCGAGACGCGGCTGAAGGTGCGGGTGGCGGAGGATCCCCTGAGCTGCGTGGTCCTGGGGACCGGGAAGGTCCTCGACCATCTCGACCTGCTGAAGAGCGTCTGCCTGGAAGGCTAGCAGACTGCACCTGGCAGAATCCCGGGTGAAGGCCAAGGAGGCCCGCCGCGAGTACGCGCAGGCGTACCGCAAGCGCAAGGCCGGCTGAGAGTCACGGGGGCGCGGAGGCTCCGGTCACTGCCCCACGACGATCTTGCCGTCCATCATCCCGGGATGGAGTGTGCAGGAGTACGAGAATTCCCCGGCCCGGGTTGGCTTGAACTGGACCGTGACGGATTCGCCGGGCTGAAGGATTGGACTCCGGACGTCCAGGCCGGCAATGACGAGGTTGTGCGGCACGGCCCCCGCCTCGGCGTTCTGCACGAGGAGCTCGACGCGCGCGCGGCGGCGGACCTCGAGGCTGGGGTTGCTCTCGTTGAATCGCGTGTTCCGGGCCTCCAGGCGGAGCCGCTGGGGCCGGGCGTCCCCCATCCCCTGCGCGACCACCAGGCCTGTCAGGAGCACCGCAACCGGAGCGAGGAGGACCAGAGTGTTTCTCCAGCGCCGTCGAGCCTCGTGCACCGGTCGCCCCCCTCACATCTTCACGAGCAGGCCGGTCGCGTACATGATCGCCAGCCCGAGGAGCAGGCCGAGGATGTTCATCCCGCCACCGGCGCCGCTCCGCACATCCCGCGCCATGAGCTTCACCAGCTCATAGACGACCTGGAAGATGGCCCCCGCGCCGAGGGCCAGGAACAGCACCGACCAGCCTGCGGAGTAGGTGAAGCCCCCGATCCAGGTGCCGGGAATCGTCGGCCCCCCGGCGAGGAGGCCCATCAGCGCCAGGTGGCGCCAGGTCACCCGTTCCCGCGCCACGGGGGCCACCACGCCGAACCCCTCCGTCGTGTTGTGGATGGTGAAGCCGACGATGAGGAAGGCGCCCAGCGCCACGTTCCCCAGGGCGTAGGCGGCCCCGATGGCGAGGCCCTCCCCGAGGTTGTGCAGCCCGATCCCCGCCGCGATCAGGTAGGCGAGCGCCAGGCGGCGGGCCTGCTCGGGCCCGGCCTCGGCGCGCCCCATCGTGTGCTGGCCGATCGCCATGAGCCCCAGCAGGCCGGTCGAGATGCCGAGGAGAATGACCCCCACGCCGTTGAAGACGCCGGGGATGCGCTCCAGGGATTCCAGGGCCTCCGCCAGCGCGTCCACGCCGAGGAAGATCAGGAGCCCGGCCGTGAGGCTCAGGAAGAAGTGGAACCAGCGCTCGCGCACCCGCCGCAGGAAGGGGAACCAGAGGAAACCCAGGTAGACCGGGATCACGCCGACGTAGACCCCGAGCAGGGCGAAGGCGGCCAGGGCGCCCAGGGACGGGCGCGGCGTCTCCGCGGCGATGTCCACCTTGTGGGTGAAGGCCAGCCCGTTGGTCGTGACGAGCTTCACCTCCACCGGGTCGCCGGTCTCCCAGGGGTAGGGGATCGCCACGGTGCCCTGCTGCATCCGGGCGAGCGTCGGGCCGGGCAGCGCCGTGAACTGCCAGATGGCTTCGTTCACGATGACCTGGGCAATGGTCACCTCCTCGGGCCCCGTGTTCCGGATGGTCGCGACGATCTCGCCCGGCCGGAACACCATCCGCTCGAAGTCCACCTTGAGGAGCGCGTCCGGCGGGATCGGCGGCCGCTGGACCAGCAGGTCGCCCTTGGTGAGGAACAGGGCCACCAGGGCGGCCAGGACGACCAGCGGGAGCAGGAGCAAGATCCACGAGCTTGGCCGCCAGGCGGGTCGCGCCTCCACGGCGGGCAGTGTACGGCCGTGCGTGCTCATGGCCGTCCCCCTAGACGCGCTCGGCCTTGGGCCGAACGTCGAACATCCCCATCCAGCCCAGTTCCGCGAACTCGCTCTGGTGGGCGTGGAACATGAACTTCCCGGGGTACTTGTAGGTGAACTCCAGGATGCAGCGCTCGCCCTGGCAGAG
>JBHGAX010000040.1:0-27874 GCA_041946635.1 Methylomirabilales bacterium (SeqCode) | reverse complement strand
GGGTCTCCACCAGCACATGACCGTGATGCTATAGCACACTGCCGCGGAGACTGTAAAGGCCCTCGACGGCGGCGCGCGGGAAAGCCGTTGGCGAGCGGGGGTTCGCGGCGCCCAGGCCGCGGGGGGCCGGCGGGCGGCTCTCCCCCGGCCGGCGGCTCAGTCGCGGCAGATCTGGGCCCGCAGCCGGAATTTCTGGACCTTGCCGTTGGCGGTGAGCGGGAACTCGTCCACGAAGGTCACGGCCCGCGGCGCTTTGTAGTTGGCCAGGCGGCCGCGGATGAAGGCGATGAGCGCCTGGGCGTCCGCGGGCGCCCCCGGCCGGCGCCGCACGAAGGCGTGGCCCACCTCGCCCAGCCGGGCGTCCGGCACGCCGACCACGGCCGCCTGCAGCACGCCGGGGTGCTGGTAGAGGATGTTTTCCACCTCGGCCGGATAGACCTTCAGCCCGCCCTGAATGTACATCTCCTTCAGGCGGCCGGTGATGCGATACAGGCCGTCCCCCACGTCGCGCCCCAGGTCGCCCGAGTGCAGCCAGCCGTCCGCATCCAGCGCCTCCGCGGTCTGCGCCGGCATCCGGTAGTACTCCCGAATGACGTGCGGGCCGCGGACGCAGATCTCCCCGTCCTCGCCGGCCGGCACCGGCTGGCCCGACCGCGGATCCACCAGCTTCAGCTCGGCTTCGGGAATCACCGGCCCGACGCCGCGGAGCAGGACCCCCAGGCCCGCGCCGGCCTCGGTGAGCAGGCTGACCGGCGCCTCCGTCTGGCCGTAGCCGTTCACGAGCTCGGGCACGGCCAGCCGCTCCACCACGCCGCGCATGACGACCTCGGGCACCGGCATGCTGCCGATCATGCCGGTCCGCAGGGAGCGCCGGTCCCGGGCGCCCAGCCCCGGCTGCTCGAGGAGCATCTGGAACATCGTGGCCGTGGAGTAGATGGCCGTGCAGCGATGTCGCTCGATGAGCGCGAGGCTCTCGTCCGGCTCGAAGCGCTCCTGGATCACCAGGCTGGCGCCGTGGGCGAGGTAGCCGATGACCGCGTCGACGCAGCCGAAGACATGGAACAAGGAGGGGGCGACGAGCAGCCGGTCCGCGGGCGTGAGGTGCTGGCGCACCCCAATGTAGTAGGCGTTGCAGACCGCGTTGCGGTGCGTGAGGAGGGCACCCTTGGGGGCCCCGGTGGTCCCCGAGGTGTAGAGCAGGAGCAGCGGGTCGGCCGGCTCGACCGGCGGCCAGGCCGCCGGCGCGGCGTGCGTGGCGAGCTCCGTCAGGCAGGCCGCCCCGGCGGGCACCTCCGAGCCCTGCGCAACGAGGCAGCGGAGATCGGGAAACCGCTCGCGGGTGACCGGCCCCAGCCGCTCCAGGAAGTCCACGCCGCGCCAGCGGGCCGTGAACACGAGGGCCGCCGCGCCGGCGTGCCGCAAGATATACTCGGCCTCTGCGGTCCGATACCGCGTGCTGATCGGCACCAGCACGAGCCCCAGCCGGGCCGCCGCCAGCTGCACCCGGACCCAGTCAAGGCTGCTGGGGAGCCAGACGGCCAGGCGCTCCCCCGGGGCCATGCCGAGCGCCGCCAGGCCGCCGGCCAGCCGGTCGGCCTCCCGGCGCAGCTCCCCATAGGACCGCCCCTCCTCCTGGAACAGGACGGCCGGGCGTGTCTCCTGCGCGTCTGCCATGCGGTCCAGGAGCCCGCCGAGCGTCAGGCTGTGCAGATCTCTCACGACTCACCCGGGGCCGCGGCCCTCAGTACTCCTTCAGAAGCTGGCGCGCGATCACGAGGCGCTGGATCTCGCTCGTCCCCTCCCAGATCTGGTAGACCTTGGCCTCCCGGTACAGCCGCTCGATGGGGAAGTCGGTGCTGTACCCGTAGGCCCCGTGGATCTGGAGCGCCTGGCTCGCCACCGCCACGGCGAGTTCCGACGCCAGAAGCTTCGCCTCGGCCGCCTCCCGGATGATGGGCCGGCCCTGGTCCTTCAGCCAGGCGGCGTGGCGCAGGCGCAGCCGGGCGGCCTCGATGCCAGCCGACATGTCGGCGAGCTTGAACTGGATGGCCTGCAGGCTGGCCAGAGGCTGCCCAAAGGCGACCCGCTGCTTGGCGTACCGGGCCGACTCCTCCATCGCGGCTTGAGCGAGTCCGAGGGCCTGACAGCCGATCCCGATGCGGCCGGTGTCCAGGGACATCATGGCCCGCTTGAACCCCTCCCCCTCCCCGCCCAGGAGGCAGTTGCGGGAAACCCAGCAGTCGTCGAAGACCAGCTCGCCGGTGCCCATGCCCCGCACCCCCAGCAGGTGCTCCTTCGCGCCGACGGAGAAGCCCGGGGTCCCCTTCTCCACCAGGAACAGCGTGATCCCCTGGCGCCCCTTGCTGCGATCCACGGTCGCCACCACCACCACCAAATCAGCCATGGTGGCGCAGGTGATGAAGCGCTTGCTGCCGTTCAGCACGTAGCCGTCGCCCTGCCGCCGGGCGATCGTCTGCACCCCCGCGACGTCGGACCCGGCCCCCGGCTCCGTCTGGCCGATCACGCAGAGCTTCTCGCCCCGCACCAGCGCCGGCAGATACTTCTGCCTCTGGGCCTGGGTGCCGTTCCGCAGGATCATGTCCTGCATCAGCTTGCTGGCAAGCTGAATGTCGGCGACCACGACGGAGGCGCGCGCCAGCTCCTCCTGCGCGAGGGCCCAGGCGAGCGTGTCCGCGCCCGACCCGCCGTACTCCACCGGCGCGGTCATCCCGATCAGCCCCAGTTCGGCCATCCGGCGCCAGAGGTCCCAGGGAAACTCATCGGTCCGGTCGATCTCGGCCGCGCGGGGCCGCACGTCCCGCTCGGCAAACTCGCGCACCATGTCCCGCAGCATCCGCTGCTCGTCGGTCAGCTCGAAGTTCACGCGCGCCTCCGCGTTAGGCCGGCGGTCGCCGGTAGGCCATCAGGCCGTGCTCGCCCTCCTGCACGACCGCGTTACGCTGGTTCAGCATGGTCACGTATTCCACGACCACGCCGCGGTCCGGCTTCTTTGTCTCGCGCTTGCTCTGGATCCGGATGCGCACCCGGATCGTGTCGCCGGGAAGGATGGGCCCCGTGAACCTGTAGTTCCAGTAGAGCGAGGCCATGTAGCGTACCTCGGCGAAGGCCGGGATGCGCTGCTTCAGCCCCTCCACCACCGCCAGGCCCAGGAGGCCGTGCGCGATCCGCGTGGCGTAGGGGGTCTGCTTGCAGAACTCCTCGTCCGCGTGCACCGGGCTCCAGTCGCCCGAGAGCGCGGAGAAATTAACGATGTCCGTCTCAGTGATCGTCCGCCTCGGCGACTCGTACTCCTCGCCGATCTCCAGATCCTCGAAGTAGCGGGCCATCCTCGCTCCTTGCGCCGGGCGCGCCGGCCCCTCCGCCGGCCGTCGCCGCCCGGGCAGCAACGCACGGCGTGGCTGGCGCCGGCCGGCTGCGTCGCCCCGTGCGGCTTGCGGGCCGCGGAGTCTGCCTCACGCCTCGCGGAAGAGCGCGGGATCCATGGGCCGGAGGTCGGCCGGGACCGAGATGGGGAACTCCATCTGCGGGAGGATGTCCCTCGCCGGGTCGATCCCCGGCGCCACCTCCAGCAAGGCCGGCCCGTCGGCCGTGAGGCGCAGCACGGCGCGCTCGGTGATAAACAGGACCTCCTGCCCCTTGGCCAGCGCCGCCGCCCCCGAGAGGGTGATCTGCTCCACCTGGGAGACGAACTTCTTCACCCGCCCCTCGCGGCGGATGCGCACCCGGCCGTCGCCCACCTCGACCTCGAGGCCCCCGGCCGTGAAGGTCCCGCAGAAGAGCAGCCGCGGGGTGCGGTGGCAGATGTTGCAGAACCCGCCGCTCCCGGGCGCCATGGATCCGAACCGGCTCACGTTCACGTTCCCGTGGCGATCCGCCTGGGCCAGGCCCAGCGCGCTGACGTCCAGCAGCCCGCCGTCGTACAAATCGAACACGAAGGTGGAGTCCAGGAGCAGGTCGGGGTTCGCGCTCGGGCCGAAGGTCGCCATCCCATCCGGCAGCCCGCCCACGGGGCCGTGCTCGATGCTGAAGGCTACGCGCTCGTGCAGGCGCTCGGCGAACCCGAGCGCCGGGATCAGGGCCGGCACGCCGTAGCCGAGGTTGACGAGCTGCCCGTCCCGGATCTCCCGCATGGCCCGCCGGGCGATGGCGGAGGCCGCGGACAGCGGGACCGGCTCGGGCTGGAGCAACGCCCGGAGCTCGCCCGCGATCTCCGGCCGCTCGCCCACGGCCATCTGCGGCTGGGTCGGCTCCACCACGACGGCGTCCACCAGGCGCGCCGGCACCGCGGTCAGGCGCGGGTGGACGCTGCCCGACTCCACCCGCCGCTTCACCTGGGCGATGACGGTGCCGCCGCTGTGCTTGGCCGCCAGGGCCAGGGTGTAGATGCCCAGCGAGGCCGGCTCGTGCTCGACGGAGATGTTCCCCTGCTCGTCGGCGGAGGTGCCCCGGATGAGGGCGACGTCCACGCGCAGGCTGGGGTAGAAGAGGACCTCCTGCCCGCCCGCCTGCACCACCTGGCTGAGCGCGCCCCGGGTTGCGGCGTTGGCGCGCCCGGCCTCCACGCGGGGATCCACGTAGGTGTGCAGGCCCACCGGCGTGAACAGGCCTGGACGGCCCGCCCCGCTCTCGCGCAGCCACTGGAAGATCGTCCCAATGGGCAGGTTGAAGGCTTCCACCCGGCCCTGGGTGATCAGGGCGGTGATGGGGTAGTCCGCGAAGATGCTGAAGGAGCCGCCGATGACGCGCCGCAGGCACCCGTCGTGGGCCAACCGATTGATGCCGGCCTCCTTGCCGCTGCTCACCATGACGGGGTGAACGACGGTGAGGTCGCGCGGATGCCCCTCGCACAGGAAGCGGGCCTCCAGCCCCCGGAGGAGCGCGTCGGGCTCGAGCATGGACAGGCAGCCGCACAGCGCCAGGGTCGCGCCGTCCGGCACCAGCCGGGCCGCCTCGTCGGCCGTCAGGATGCGTGGACCCATGCGTGCCTCGCGCCTCAGCTCCGCGCCGCCGACGCGCTACAACAGCCGCGCCCGCGCGAGTAGGTCCTGCATCAGGGGGTCTGTTGCCACAACGTGACAACTCCTTGCCTAAAAAGCGCGCGTAGTGTATTTCTCACCCCCACCCCTGTCAACTGGCAAAGACCCCGCGGCACCGGAGGCGCACACCATGGAATCCTGCCCGCCCGCGCAATTCGTCCGGGCCGAGGTGGAGGCCGGCGTGGCCACCCTGACCATCGACCGGCCGCCCCTCAACCCACTGTCCCATCAGCTGAAAGACGAGCTGGCCGGCTGGCTGGAGCGCCTGGCGGCCGATCCGGGGGTCCGCTGCGTGCTGCTGCACGGGGCCGGCGGACGGGCGTTCTCCGTGGGGGCAGACATCAAGGAGTTCCCCGAGGTCGCCGCCCGCCGGCTCGGTCGTCAGCATGCGACCCAGGAGCACACCCTTTACAACCGCATCCACTTCTTCCCGGTCCCCACGCTGGCCGCCATCGAGGGGCACTGCCTGGGCGGCGGCCTGGAGCTGGCGCTGGCCTGCGACCTGCGGGTGGCCAGCCGGACCTCGCAGCTCGGCTTCCCGGAGGTGAAGCTGGGCCTCTACCCCGCCGGCGGAGGCACCGAGCGGCTGCCCCGCTTGATCGGCGAATCGCGCGCCCTCGAGCTGATGTACAGCGGCGAGCCGGTCGACGGGGAGGAAGCGCACCGGATCGGGCTGGTGAATCGCGTGGCGCCGGCGGGCGGGGCGCTGACGGCGGCCCGGGCGCTGGCCCGGACCATCGCGGCCCGCCCTGGCAGCGCCCTGCGCACGCTCAAGCGGGTGGTACAGCAGGGGCTCTGCATGGACCCCCTGGCGGCCCAGCAGCTCTCCCTCCAGGCAATCGAGCAGCTCTTCCACGGGCCGGAGGCCCTCGAGCACGTGCGGGCGTTTCTGGAGAAGCGCCCGAGCGGACCGCGCTGAGCGGACCGCGCGGGGCCCGGGCCGCGCGCAGGCATGGGCGGCGCGTGAACGGAGTGCAAGGAGGCGGATCCCATGACCGAGACCGGCGTGCCGCTGCCCCTCGAGGGCGTGCGGATCATCAGCTTCGCGCAGCTCATGCAGGGCCCCTCCGGGGTGCAGATCCTGGCCGATCTGGGGGCCGACGTGATCAAGGTCGAGCGGCCGGGGACGGGGGCGTGGGAGCGCGGCTGGTCGGGGGCGGACACCTATCTGAACGGCATCAGCGTCTTCTTCCTGCTCCTGAACCGCAACCAGCGGAGCATCGCGCTCGACCTCAAACGCGCCGAGGCGCGCGAGGTGGCCCTGCGCCTGCTGGACACCGCGGACGTCCTGGTCGAGAACTTCCGGCCCGGCGTGATGGACCGGCTGGGGCTGGGCTACGAGGCGCTCCGCGCCCGCAACGGCCGCCTCATCTACTGCGCTTGCTCCGGCTACGGCGCCGAGGGCCCCTACCGCGATCGCCCGGGACAGGATCTGCTGGCCCAGGCCCTGAGCGGGCTGGCGGCCATGACCGGCCCCGCCGATCTCCCGCCGGTGCCCGCCGGCATGGCGCTGGTGGACCAGCACTCCGCCACGCTGGTAGCGCTGGCCATCCTGGCCGCGCTCCGCCAGCGCGACCAGACCGGGCGGGGGCAGCGCATCGAGATCAGCCTCCTGAACGCCGCGCTGGATCTGCAGATCGAGCCGCTGGGCTGCTTCCTGAACGGCGGCGCCGTCACCCAGCGCAGCCGGTCCGGCCTGGCCACCGCCTACCACGAGGCCCCCTACGGGATCTACGAGACGGCGGACGGCGTGCTGGCCCTCTGCAAGTGCCCCCTGGGAAAGCTGGCCGCGGCGGCGGAGGTCGACGAACTGCGGCGCTGGCGCGAGGACGAGTCCTTCACGCGCCGAGACGAGATCAACCAGGCGGTGAAGGCGGCCCTGAAGACGCGGACCACTGCCGAGTGGCTGGAGCGGTTCGCGGCGGCGGACATCTGGTGCGCGCCGGTGAATACCTACGAGACGCTGTTCCAGGACCCGCAGGTGCGCCACAACGACGTGGTGACCTCCTTCGACTACCCCGGCGCGGGCGAGGTGCGGGTGATGAAGCACCCGGTGCGCTACGGGGCAATCCAGCCCACGGTGCGGCGCCGGCCACCCCTCCTGGGAGAGCACACCGAGGAGATCCTGCGGGAGCTGGGGTACGGCCCGCAGGAGATCGACGGCCTGCGCCGCGCGCAGGGTGGCTGACGTCGCGGCGCCGCGCCATTTCGCGCTTGACAAGCCGGTTGGCCCCGGCCTAAGGTCCGCCGCTATAAGACAACCGATTGCCGCAAGGTGGCAAAAGCGCATGGCGGCCACGATCAAGTCCGTAGAGAAGGCGATCGACCTGCTGTTCCTGTTCGACGGCGATCGGACCGTCATGGACGTGAAGACCATCGCCGCGCGCCTGGGCATCCCCCTGCGCACCACCTACCGCCTCGCCAACACCCTTCGCCAGCGCAACGTGATCACCATCGAGGAGGGCACCGGCCTGTGCCGCGTGAGCCCGCGGCTCCGGCGCCTCCTGGCCGCCATCGACGACTCCGGGGATGTGGCGCGGCTCTCGGAGCCTTTCCTGGCCGCGCTGGCCCGCGCCTCCGGCGAGACGGCGCAGCTCTTCCTCCCGCACCGCGACGAGGTGATCCTGGTCGAGACCGCCGAGAGCCCGCAGGCCCTGCGGGTCGGCCCGCGGCGCGGCCAGCACATCCCGCTGCACTGCGGCGCCGGCGCGCAGGCGGTGCTGGCCTTCCAGCAGCCCGAGGAGTGGACGGCCTACGTGCGCCGCAACCCGCTGAAGAAGAAGCACGCGCCCAACACGTTGACCGACCCGGCGCAGCTGATTCGGCGACTCGAGCGCATCCGCCGCAGCGGCTTCGCCGTGAGCCACCAGGAGTTCGTTCCCGGCGTGCGCTCGCTGGCCGTGCCCATCCGGGACGCCACGGGGCGGGTGGTGGGCAGCCTGGGGCTGGTGGGTCCGGATAGCCGCCTGACCACTGGCCGGGCGCGGGAGTTGAAGGAGGTGATGCAGCAGACCGCCGCGCTGATCACCCGCGCGCTCGGCGGCCAATAGCCATGGCGCCCCCGCCGCCCGCGGCACGGGCGGCGGCGTTCGCTCGTCCTCAACCCCACGCGCAAGGAGGCGGAGATGCGACCACGGGTGCTCCGGTACGGTTTGGCGCTGGCCCTCGCCCTGCTGCCGCTGCTCGCAGCGGCGCCGCAGGCGGCCCTCGGGCAGTCCATCACCTTGAGAATCGCCCACACCACCGCCCCCACCCACCCCTACACCACCATGGCCCAGAAGCTGGCCGAGCAGGTCAAGGCCAAGAGCAAAGGGACCATGAACATGACCATCCACCCGGCCAGCCAGCTGGGAGGCGAGCGGGATCTCATGGAGGGGCTGCAGGTCGGCACCGTGGACATGATGTCCTGCTCCCTGGGCGTGGCGGCCTCCTTCGTCCCGGAGCTGAACGTGCTGAACCTGCCGTTTCTGTTCCGCGACGCCAAGCACTACACGGAAGTCACCAGAGGGCCGATCGGTGCGCGCCTGCTGAAGGCGGTGGAGCCCAAGCGGCTGGTGGGCCTGGGCTTGTACGCGCCCGTGTTTCGCGTGCCGCAGAACAACATCCGCCCCATCGCCTCGCCGGCCGACTTCAAGGGCCTCCGCCTCCGGCTGATGGAGGTGCCGCTCCACATGGACACCTACAAGGCGTTGGGCGCCAGTCCGGTGCCGCTGCCATTCGGCGAGCTGTACACCGCGCTCCAGCTCAAGACCGTGGACGGGAACGAGAACGCCCCCGCCACGCTGTACTCCGAGCGGTTCTACGAGGTCCAGAAGTACGTGAGCCTCCTCCCCGTCTTCTCCAACGGCGCCATCCTGCTGATGAGCCAGGCGACCTGGAACAAGCTCACGCCGGCCCAGCGCGACATCATCACCGGCAGCGTGCCGGACGCCCTGGCCGTGGGCGACCGCGATTACCTGGCCATGGACGAGAAGGGGCTGCAGGTGATGAAGAGCCACGGGCTCCAGATCAACACGCCGACGGATCTGGCCCCCTTCCGCGCCGTGGTGAAGCCGATCTACGACAAGTACCTGGAAAAGATGCCCGCCTGGGTCAAAGAGGCCTTCGCAGAAATCCAGAAGTGACGCCTGACAGGGAGCGCCGAGGGCCGGGACCGGCCCTCGGCCCCTGGCGCTTCTCCCCGGCGGCTGCGGCAGGAGGTGAGGAGGCATGAGCGATCACGGTGGCGTGCCGCGGGGTCTCAGTGGACTGGAACACGGTATCCGGTGGGTCACCGTGACGCTGCTGGCCCTGCTCTGCATCAACGTGTTCGTCCAGGTCATCTTCCGGTACGTCGCCGGATATGCCAGCCGCTGGACCCTCGAGATCTCGCGCTACACGATGATCTGGATCGTGGCGCTGGCCTGCGGCCCCGCCCTCCGCCAGGCCTTCCTCGTCGGCGTGGATTTCTTCAAGGATCGCATGGCGCCGCGAACCCAGGTGTGGGTGGCCTGCCTGGGCCGGGCCTTCATGGGCGTGTTCTCGGTCGTCATCATCCTCCAGGCCTTCAAGCTCATGCAGTCGCAGTGGGAGATGGACCAGGCCTCCCCCGCCCTCGAGGTCTCCATGGCGCTCATCACCCTGGGGCTGCCGGTCGGCTTCAGCGTGTTCCTGGTCTATCTGGCGGTGCTGACCTACGCCGACCTGGCGGGCCTCCGGGGGAGGAAGTAATGCTCACCCTCGTCTCGACGATTACCACGCTGGTCATGGGCCTCCCCGTGGTCTTCGTGCTGGGGCTCATGGCCATGGTGTACCTCTACAGCCGCGATATGCCGTTCATCCTGATGGCCCAGCGGCTGTTCGTGGGACTCGACTCCTTCGTCCTCCTGGCCATTCCCTTCTACGTGCTCATGGGCGACATCATGAGCCGCGGCAAGGTGGTGGACATCCTGGTGGCGTGGGCCAAGACGCTGGTGGGCCACATCCGGGGCGGGCTGAGCCTGGTCACCATCATCGTGGAGATCATCTTCTCGGGCATCTCGGGCTCGGGCTCGGCCGATGCCTCGGCGCTGGGCAGCACGCTCATCCCGGCCATGCAGAAGGAGGGCTATCACAAGGACTACGCCGCCGGCGTCATCGTGTCGGCCTCCATCCTGGGGCCCATCATCCCGCCCAGCATCATCATGGTGATCTACGCGGTGGTGGCCGAGGTCTCCATCGGCGACATGTTCCTGGCCGGCATCATTCCCGGCCTGCTGATGGGCGGCGCCGACATGGCTATCGCCCTGGTCACGGCGTACCGGCGCGGCTATCCCCGGACCGAGCGGATGGCGACGCTCTGGGAGTTTCTCGTCCAGACCAAGGAAGCCTTCCTGGCCCTGCTCGCCCCCGGCATCATCCTGGGCGGCATCCTGACCGGCATCGCGACCCCCACCGAGGCGGGGGTGGTGGCGGTGGCCTACTGCCTCTTCCTGAGCATGGCCTACTACCGCACCCTGAGCTGGCGCGACCTGCCCGAGCTGCTCTGGCACACCGTGCTGGTGAGCTGCGGCGCGTACCTGCTGGTCGGCATGTCGGCCATCTCGGCCTGGGCGCTCGCGGCCGAGGGCCTGCCCCAGGCCATCGCGAAGTTCATCCTGTCCGTGACCGACAGCAAGATCCTGATCCTGTTCATGCTGAACATCGTCTTTCTCATCGTCGGCTGCCTGATGGAGGCCATTGCCGCGATCATCCTCTTCGTGCCCATCTTCCTGCCGCTCGTGAAGGCGCTGGGGGTCGACCCGGTGCACCTGGGCGTGATCATCTCGCTCAACCTCTCCATCGGGTTGGTCACGCCGCCCGTGGGCGCCTGCCTCTTCATCATCGGGGGCCTGACCAAGCTGTCCATCGAGAAGATCGCCCGGGCCGCGCTGCCCTTCATCATCGCCAACATCCTGGTGCTGCTCGTCCTGACCTACACGGAGCCCCTGATCCTGTGGCTGCCGAAGGTCTTGCTGCGATAGCTCGGCGTCCGCTTACGAAGCTCTCGGCAGGAGGAGCGCGATGCGCATCGTGTTTCCGGAAGGCACCGGCTGCGTGCAGGGGCCCGAGGACCTGGCCCCGTTGAAGAAGCTGGGGACGGTCGACTTCTACGAGACGCCGCCGCAGAACAAGGAGGACCTCATCCAGCGGCTCGCCGACGCCGAGGTGGTCTTCCTGGACTACTCGGTGATGGACGCCGAGGTGATCGCCGCCTGTCGGAAATTGAAGTTCGTCTGCTTCCTGGGCATCGGCTACGGCAACTGCATCGACGTGGCCGCCGCCACCAAGCACGGCGTCACGGTCTCCTATACGCCGGGCTACGGCGCCACGGCCGTCGCCGAGTACACGCTGGGGTTGATGCTCGGCCTCACCCGGCACATCGCCGCCGCCTCCTACAGCATGAAGCACGCTGAGTGGCTGTCCGCCAAGTTCCAGGGCCGGGACCTGAAGGGGAAGACGCTCGGGATCGTCGGCCTGGGCCCCATCGGCGCCGACGTCGCCCGGCTGGGGGCCGGCATCGGCATGGATCTGCTGGGCTGGACGCGCCGCCCCACGCCGGAGCGCGCGCAGCACGGCCTCCGCCTGGTCTCGCTGGAAGAGTTGTTCTCCGCGGCGGACGTGGTCAGCATCCACCTGTCGCTCAACCCGGAGACCGAGCGGCTGATCTCCCGCGCGTTGCTCGAAAAGATGAAGCCAACCGCCTACTTCATCAACACCTCGCGGGCCCGGCTCGTGGACAACGAGGCGCTGGCGGCGCTGCTGAAGGCGAACCGCATCGCGGGTGCGGCACTGGACGTGCACGAGGAAGAGCCGGTCGCCATGAACTACGTCTTCAGCGGGCTCCCGAACGTGCTGGTCACCCCGCACATCGCCTACAACTCCAAGGAGGCCGGAGACAACATGCTGCGCATTGCGTACGCGACCCTCTTCGCGTTCCTGAGGGGGGAGAAGCTGCACGTGGTGAATCCCGCCTGAGCGGGACCGGGAGGCGGCATGAGATCCGACGAGCTGTTTGCAGCGGCGCAGCAGTACTACATCGGGGGCGGCAACGCCGGCGGGCGCTATCACCCGCTGCTGAAGCGCCCCGTGTACCTGGCGCGCGGGAAGGGCTCCCGCTTCTGGGACGTGGACGGGAAGGAGTACATCGACTTCTTCACGGGGAGCGGGGCCAACTTCCTGGGTCACGATCACCCGGCCATCGCCGCCGCCATGCGGGAGGCGCTGGCGGTCGGGGTCATCTGCAACGGGGAGACCGCGCACCACGCACGGCTGGCCCGGCTGGTGGCCGAGGCCGTCCCCTGCGCCGAAAAGATCCGGCTGGCGAACAGCGGCACGGAGGCGACGCTGGGCGCCATCCGGATCGCGCGGGCCTACACCGGAAAGTCGAAGATCCTGAAGTTCGAGGGCCACTTTCACGGGATGCACGAACTGGCCTGGTACAACTGTGCCACCCCGCCCGGCCAGGTGCGCGCCGACGGGACCATCGCCCCGGTCCCGGATACGGCCGGCATGCCGGCGGCCTTCGCCGACCTGGTGGCCGTGGTGCCCTTCAACGACCCGGCCGCCTTCGAGGCCGCGCTCCGGACCCACGGGGACCAGCTGGCGGCGGTGATCCTGGAGCCGATCTCGTACAACCAGGGCTGCATCCCCGCCGACCGCGAGTTCCTGCGGCTCATCCGCCGCCGCTGCACCGAACGGGGGATCGTCTTGATCTTCGACGAGGTGCTGTCCGGCTTCCGCATGTGCCGTGGCGGGGCCCAGCAGTACTTCGGAGTGACCCCCGACCTCTGCACGCTGGCCAAGGCCCTGGGCGGCGGCGTGCCGATCGCCGCCGTCTGCGGCCGCACGGATGTCATGTCCGTTCTAAATCCCGCCGGCCCTGCAGTGATGAGCGGCACCTACACCGGGCACCTCACTGCGGTGATGGGCGCCATCGCCTGCCAGACCGAGATCGCGGCACCCGGCTTCTACAACCGGCTCAACGCGCTCGCCGACCGGCTCTACGCCGGGATGCGGGAAGCCCTGCGTGTCACCGGGGTGCCCGGGGTCGTGCAGGGCATCGGGGCCCGCTTCGGTCTGTACCTGGGGGTCACCCGGCCGGTGACCAACTACCGGGAGGCCTGCGGCAGCAGCCGGGAGATGGAGACCGCCTTCGTGCTGGGCTGCGTGCGGCGCGGCCTATACCTGCACGACTACGCCCACCGCGCCCCCATGCACCATGGCTTCTCCGCCCAGCACACCGAGCGGGACATCGACCAAGCGCTGACCATCATCGAGGACTCGCTGCGCGCCCTGGCCTAGCGGCCGCGCGAGAGGAGCGTTCCCATGCCCAAGACCGTGATCCGCTCCCCCAAGGTGGCCCCCACGAGCCTCCCGCTCTCGCCCGCTACGCTGGCCGGAAACACGCTGTACCTGTACGGGGCCGTCGCCCTCGACCAGCGCGGGGAGCTAGTTGGCAAGGGCGACATCGCCGCCCAGACCCGCCAGGCCCTGGAGAACATCAAGGCGCTGGTGGAGGCGGCCGGCGGCAGCCTGCTGGACGTCACGCAGACCACGGTGTACCTGACCGACTTCAAGAACGCGCCGGCCATGAACGAGATGTACCGCACCTACTTCCCCGTGGACCCGCCGGCCCGTGCCACTGTCCGCGTGGAGCTCGGCCACCCGGACTTCCTCATCGAGATCCAGGCCGTCGCCGTCGTTCGCTAGTCCCGGCCGCCGCGCGTCGCGCGGCGCGTCACAGCCTCGTCAGCCGCGGAGGGCCGCCATGGAGTGGATCGTCGAGCCGGAGCGCCGAGTTCCCGTCACGGAGGCCGTGGATGTCCTCGTTTGCGGCGGCGGAGTCGCCGGGGTGGCCGCCGCCGTCTGCGCCGCCCGGCAGGGCGCGCGCGTCGGGCTGGTCGAGCGGTACGGGTTTCTCGGCGGCCTGCTCACCGGCGGTCTCGTGGTCACCACCCCGCCACTGGACAACGGCTTTAACCGGGAGCTGGCTGAGCGGCTCCGCCGGTCCGGCTGCTACGCGCCGCTCCGTACGCCCGGGGCGGAGATGATCGCGCTCAAGATGCACGCCGTGGATCCCGAGGTGGTGAAGTACGAGCTCGTGGCCATGCTCCGAGAGCAGGGCGTGCGTCTCCTCTTTCACAGCCTCATCGTCGGGGCCCTGGTTGACGGCGGCGGCGTCGGCGGGATCCTGATCGAGAACAAGGCGGGCCGCCAGGCGATCCGGGCCACCGCCGTCGTGGACGCAACCGGCGACGCGGACGTCGCGTCCTTCGCGCAGGCGCCGCTTCGCACGGTCCGCAAGCCCATCACCCTGATGTTCAACATGGCGGACGTCGAGGCGGAGCGGGTCCTGCAGGCCATCGGGAACTGGAGCAACCTCAAGGCGATCGTGCGGCAGGCCGTGGAGCGCGGGGAGCTGGCCTTCGAGCTGGGCACCGGCCTGGAGTGGGGGGCGCCCGGCGTCCACGCGGAGTGCCTGCTCCCCCCGGGCGAGATCAACGTGTGGTCGGGAAACCTCGGCGGCGTGGATGCGCTCGACCCGGCGCAGCTCAGCCGGGCGGAGGTGGTCACCCGGGAGCACGTGATGCGCCTCGCCCGCTTCCTGCGTGCCGCCGTGCCGGGCTTCGAGCGCGCGCGCATCGAGTACACCGCCCCGCTCCTGGGCGTCCGGGCCACCCGGCAGATCACGGGCGAGGCCGCGCCCGACATGCACGCCGTCCGGACCAGCCGGTTCCCGGACACCGTCGCCAAGCCCTACGCCCAGGACAGCATGCGCCTCCCCTACGGCTCGCTGCTGCCCCGGGGGGTGGAGCAGCTCCTCGTCGCGGGCCGCTGCATCTCGGCGGAGGAGGAGGCCATGGGGCAGCTCCGCCTCATTCCCGTCTGCGCGGCCACCGGGCAGGCCGCGGGGACCGCCGCCGCCCTGGCCGCGCGCGAGGGCGTGCCTCCCCGGAAGTTGGATCCCGGCCGGCTCCAGGCGGCGCTTCAGGCCCAGGGAGTGGACCTCGGCCTCTAGCCCGGCCGCCGTGCGCCGGGCGATTCGCAAGAGGAGTGCAAGCATGCCCAGCGTGTCCATCGTGCGGGTGGCCGAGCGGGACGCCGCCGGCGTCGCGGCCGGCGTGCGGCAGGCCATCGCCCTGGCCGGGGGACTGGCGGATCTCGTGCGCCCCGGCATGCGGGTGATGATCAAGCCGAACCTGGTGGCCCCGCCCCCTGCCCCCGACTCCGGCGCCTGCACGAGTCCCCTGGTCTGCCGGGCCGTGGCGGATCTCGTGCGCGAGCTGGGCGGCGAGCCGATCATCGCCGAGTCCTCGGCCCGGGGCGCCGACACCGAGGCCGCCTACCGCCTGCTGGGCTACGACGCGCTCCGCCGCGACGGCTACCAGGTCGTGGACCTGAAGCAGGACCGGACGGTGAAGGTCACGCTCACGCGGGGGCGGATCCTCCGCGAGATCACGACGTTCGAACTCGTCACGCGGATGGATGCGATCATCAGCGTGCCCATCCTGAAGACGCACGACCAGGGGCAAGTCACGCTGGCGCTCAAGAACCTGAAGGGGCTGGTGACCGACGCCGACAAGCGGCGGATTCACCTGGAGGGCATGTTCGAGGGCGTCGTGGACCTGGCCGGCCACTTCCAGCCGTGCTTCGCCGTGGTGGACGGGCTGATCGGGCAGGAGGGCATGGGCCCGCTCCTGGGCCTGCCGGTGGACATGGGCCTGATCCTGGCCGGGCGGGACCTGGTGGCGCTCGACACCGTGGCCGGCCGGGTGATGGGGTTCGCGCCCGAGGAGGTGCCGATCACCGTGGCGGCCGCGGCGAGCGGCCTGGGCATCCTGGACGAGTCGGCCATCGCGGTCGTCGGGGAGCCGGTCGCCGCCGTCGCGCGGCGCTTCGTTCGAGCCGAAGAGGACGGCCGGATCGACAGCCAGGACATCTGCATCCTGCAGAGCCAGGGCACCTGCACGGGCTGCCGGAACGGCCTCCTCAGCTCCCTCTTCGACATGCGGGCGGCCGGCACGCTGGCGCGGGCGCGGGGCACGACCGTGGTGGCCGGCCCGACGCCGCTGCCCGACGACATCCCCCAGGAGCGGCTGGTGAGCATCGGCTCCTGCGCCCTGACCGAGGCGAGGCGCCTCCCCCGCCATGTCCGGGGCTGTCCGCCAAACAACGCGGACATCATCCGCGCCTTGACGGAGTGAAGAGCATGGAGACGCGGCGGACCAGCATTCAGGACTACCGGGAGGGCGACCGGGCGCGGTTCACCAAGACCATCACGGAAACCGATGTCGCGCTGTTTGCGGCGGTCTCCGGCGACTTCTACCCCATTCACTTCAACGAGGAATTGGCCCGGCGGACCCGGTTTGCCGGCCGGGTCGCCCACGGCGGCATCGCCATCGGCCTCGTGTCGACGGTGATCGGCACGCCCCTACAGGGGCCCGGCGTCCACCTCGGCGTCCAGCCAGACCCGGCGCCAGCGCGAGAAGGCGTCCACCAGGCGCCCGCCCTCCGCGAGCGACCCCAGGAGCCAGGCGCGCGCCTCGGGGGGGTCGGCCCCGGCGTCGTTGATCCGCACCACCTCCGCCCGCAGACCCGCCGCCACGCGCAGGGCCTTCCCGACGTCCCGGGCGTACAGGCTCACCGCCTGGCCGGTGGGCAGCCGGTTCACCCGCTCCACCGCCTCGTCCGGCGTGGCGGCGGGCAGGAGCGCGAGGATCGGCCCGGCGACCTCCTCCTGGGCCGCCCGCATCTTGGGCGCGACCTCCGCCAGCAGGGTCGGCGTGTAGAAGAAGCCCTTCCGCGCCTCGCCCTCCCGGTACGCCTCGCCGCCGCAGAGGAGCTTCGCGCCCTCCTTCACCCCCACCCGCACGTACGCGTGCAGGCGCTTCACCTGGCGGTCGTTCACCAGCGGGCCCACGGCCGTGTCGGGCAGGAGGCCGTCCCCGGGCCGCAGGCGGGGCACGGCCTCCGCCAGCCGCTCCTGGACCTGGCGCCCCGCCTTTCCCTGGAGCACGACGTGCAGGACGGGCCGCCGGCGCCCCAGCGCGGCGAAGGTCCCCGCCACCACGCGCGCCACCGCCTGGTCCACGTCCGCGTCCTCGAGCACGACCGCCGCCTCCCGGCCGCCGGGGAGGAGCAGCGCGCGCTTCTGCTCCGCGGCGCAGGCGATGGCCACCTCGCGCGCGACATCCGGGAACCCGGCGAAGGCCACCAGGGCCGCTTCGGGGTGCCGGACGAGCGGCGCGCCCGCCTCCTCGCCGCTGCCGTGCACCAGCCCGAGGGCCGACGGCGCCACGCCGGCCGCCAGGAGGGTCTCCACCAGGCGGACGGCCAGGAGCGGCGTCTCCTCGGACGGCTTCAGCACCACGGCGTTCCCCGCGGCCAGCGCCGCGCCGACCAGCGCGGCCGGGAGCGCCAGCGGGAACGTCCAGGGCGTGAGCACGGCCGTCACGCCGACGGGTGCGGCGGCGCGGAGCCGCGCGGAGGATCCGTGCCAGGCCGCCCCCCCGGCCTCCCGCCGCGCCTCGGCCGCCAGGCCGGCGAGCAGCTCGACGGCGGCGCCCACCTCCTCGTGCGCATCCGGCAGGAGCTTGCCCGACTCGCGCGTGAGGAGGCCGGCGAACTCCTCCAGGCGCGCCTGCAGCATGTCTGCCGCGCGCCGCAGCACCTCGCTCCGGAGCCGGGGGGCCGTGCGCGCCCACGCGGGCCACCCGGCGCGGGCCACCTCCACGGCGCGATCCACATCGCGATGGTCGGAGCGGGGCACGAGGCCCAGCACCTCGCCCTTGTTGGCGGGATTCAGGGTCTCGAGGGTGGCCTTCGTGACCGAGTCCACCCAGCCGTCGAGGAAGTTCTGCGCGCGGTCGGGCATCGGCTCAGCGCGGGCGGAGGGCAAGGGCCATGGGCGGCGTCACGGGCGTCCCGCTGCACCTCACGAGAAGCCAACGCCCACGGGGGACTCCCCCATGGGCGAGGGAAGCACGTCGAGAATTTCCGCGGTCCGGTCGGCGGCCAGCTCTCTCACGTTGGTTGTAAACTAGACTATGTAAACCCTCGAAATTGCTTGAGGAGCTGTTAGAAAAAATCCGTGCTTGACGTCCGCGATGCGCTACGAATAAGATGTATGAGTGCCGCTGGGGGGTGCCGCCCCCAGCGTGGTTCGATTGGTATCGAGCTTACTTCTTCTTCTTCGCCGGAGCCTTCTTCGCGGGCTTCTTCGTCGCCACGGTTTCTCACCTCCTCCCTACGGTTGCGTTGGGTCGTCCACGCCTACTTCTTCTTCGCCGGAGCCTTCTTCGCGGGCTTCTTCGCAGCCTTCTTCGTCGCCATGCTATTCTCACCCCCTTTCGCTTCGTAGATCCCCAGCAGCATCAGAGCACCGTCAACTGGGGATTTTTCTCCCGGACCAACTCCACCACCCGCTCGATGAACACCTGCGCGTTTCGGATCGCTCCCTCCGCCTCGTAACGGGAGATCGGCTGCCCGGGCTCGTCCAGGATCGTTTGCCACCGCCGGCGCATGCGGTCGAACGCGTTCACCAGGACCTTGGCGTCCTCGCCGAGCAGCGCGCCCACGAGCGCGACGATGGTTCGCTGTTGGTCCCGGCCGCGGGGGCGCACCCCCTCCGCGGCGAGCGCAGCCCGCGCCGCCCGGAGCATCCCCTGGTACGCGATGGCGTAGGCCCAGTCGCGGTCGATGCTGGCGTTGGCCCGGGCGGTGGCGAGGTCCTTGAGGGCGCGGGCCAGGAGGGTGCCGCTGGCGGCGAAGTTCGGTGGGGCATCCTCGATGAGCCCTCGCTCGCGCAGATCCTCATACGCCATCGTCTTGCCCGAGGAGCAGGATGGTCCTGCCGCCGAGCACCTCGCTCACAAACGTGTCCGCCTCGGCGCGCCGCCGCTGGAACTCGGCCTCGTCGAAGACCGTGTAGTTGATCTCGCGCCCCAGATGCCGCTCCAGGCCCGTCACCGCCTCGTTCAACTCCGTCAGATCCACGCCCCCGACGATCAGGAGGAGAATCGGCCCGGCCCCTTCCGCGGGCGGGTGGGAGTTGGTCGAGTACAGCCAGGCCTGCCGCAGGCCGTTCAGGCCGTGGAGCGCGCGCGTGATCGCGCCCTGGATCCCCACGGTCTTGGAGATGATGCTCTTCATCTCGGCATAGATGGCCGAGGTCTTGTTGACCGAGTAGTAGCGGAGGTGGCCCACCTTCTCGCTCACCAGGAGCGTGGCTTTCTCCAGGTTGTCCAGCTCGCGCTTGATGCCGGAGATGTCGCGCTTCAGTTCCCGGCTGATCTGGCGGACGTAGAATTGGCGGTCGGGGTTGGTGAAGAAGAGCCGCAGGAGATCTACGCGGGTCTTGGATGAGAGCAGCCTTTGCAGGATCATGCAGTGTCCTCATCGTTCGTTGACACATATAACCCATCTGTTCTCTAGTTGTCAACAAAAAAATCGCAGACGCTTCACAAACAGGAAGCCACGAGGACTTAGCGGAGGGCAGCGCCAAGACGTCTCGCCAATCGGCGAGATCGTTGACAAAAGCCCAAGGGACATTGACCAAAAGTCCCCTGCCCTCGCAGTCGCCAAGGGACCAGGGAGAGCTGCGCCTACCAGTGGAGCAAGCGGCGGGCGGCGGTGAAGGCGACGGCGAAGACGAGCGCGGGGAGGTAGTTGGCGACCGGCAGCCGCTTCACCTCGAGGAGCAGCAGGCCGATCGCCACGATGAGCAGGCCGCCGGTGGCGGTCAGCTCGCCCAGGACGTCGGGGAGCAGGAGGAAGCCCAGCCGTCCGCCCAGCAGGGTGAGCGATCCCTGGACGAGGACGACGGTGAGGATGGAGAATCCGACGCCCACCCCCAGGCTGGCGGCAAAGGCGATGGAGGCGGCGCCGTCCAGGAGGGACTTCGTGTACAGCACGTCCGCGTTGCCGGTCACGCCCTCCTGGATCGCCCCGACCACGGTCATGGGGCCGACGCAGAAGACCAGGCTGGCGGTGACGAAGCCGGCCACGAACGTGCCGGCGCTCGCCCGTGCCCACCGCTGCAGCCGCGCCCCGGCGCGCTCCAGCGCGGCCTGGATGCCGAGCAGCTCCCCCGCGATCCCGCCGGCCACCAGGCTCCCGATGACCACCAGGACGCTCTGCGTCTTGAGCGCCATCTGGATGCCGATGAGCAGCGTGGAGAGGCCGAGGCCCGCGGTGATGATGCGCTGCAGCCGCTCGGGCAGCCGGTGCCCCGCCAGCAGGCCGAGGGTGGTGCCCAGGAAAATTGCCGCCACGTTGACGAGCGTGCCGCGCACGCGCACCTCGCAGGGTGGATCCGGGCCGTGAGAGCCACCCGTCCTGCGGGGAAAAAGCAGCGGGGCCAAGGATGCCGCAGCACCCTGGCCCCGTCCAGCGAAGCGGCCGGCCGGCCTAGTTCAGCACCGGCTCCTTGTCCGGGTGGAGGCGCTTGAACTTGGCCAGGAGCTCGTCGCGCGTCTCCTTCTTCTCCGGGTGCTCGCCGATGCTGTCCGTGGGGCAGACGCCCTTGCAGGCCGGCTCCGCCGAGAAGCCGACGCACTCGGTGCACAGGTCGGCGTTGATCACGTACGTCGAATCGCCCTCGCTGATCGCCTGGTTCGGGCACTCCGACTCGCAGGCGCCGCAGCTGCTGCACTCCTCGTTGATGAACAGGGCCATCGGTCATCCTCCGTCGTATGCGCGGACGCGCTGGTTGCGGGAAAGTTCGTGCGAACTGGCGCACTATAGGACACGCAGGCGGATGCGGAAAGCCGGAAGCGCGCCGGCGCCGGGGAAATGGACGAAAGGCGCGAAGGTGCGGACAACCGCGGCGCCCCGCAGGCGGCGCATCGCCCCCGGCACGGGCCACCGGACAACCCCGCCGGGCGGCTTGCGTCCGGGCGGCGTGTCGGCGAGAATGCCGGCATGGCAGACGGGGGCGGCGGCCTCACGCGCTTCGGGGTGTCGCTGGAGGGCGGCCTGCTGGAGCGCTTCGACCGCATGATCCAGCGCAAGGGGTACACCAACCGCTCCGAGGCCCTCCGCGACCTGATCCGCGAGGCCCTGGTGCGCGAGCAGTGGGACCTCGGGACCGCGGAGGCCGTCGGGACGCTCACGCTGGTGTACAACCACGAAGTGCGGGAGCTGGCGGACCGGCTCACGGACCTCCAGCACGAGCACTACCGCGCCATCGTCTCGGCGCTGCACGTGCACCTCGACCCCCACCACTGCCTGGAGGTGCTGGTGCTCCGGGGGAAGGCGAGCGAGCTGAAGGGCATCGCCGACCGCCTGATCGGCACGCGGGGCGTCAGACACGGAACCTTCTCGGCGACGGCCGAGGGCCGGCTGCTGGGCTGAATTTTTTTTCGCCCCGCGTGGCACGTTTTGCCGAGTCGTGGCATTGGAGGCCGCATGCACATCCCGGATGGGTACCTGGGCCCGCCCACCTACCTCGCCGCCTACGCGGCCTGCGCGCCCTTCTGGAGCCTGGCCGCGCGACGGGTCCGCACCACGCTCTCCGCGCGGCGCATCCCCCTGCTGGCCCTGGCGTCGGCCTTCAGCTTCGTGGTCATGATGTTCAACATTCCCCTGCCCGGGGGGAGCAGCGGCCACGCGGTCGGCGGCGTGCTCACCGCCATCCTGATCGGCCCCTGGGCCGCCTGCCTGGCGCTCAGCATCGCGGTGGTCATGCAGGCCCTCCTCTTCGGGGACGGCGGCCTCACCACCATCGGGGCGAACTGCCTGAACGTCGCCGTGGTCATGCCCTTCGCGGGCGCGGCCGTCTTCGCGGGCCTGCAGCGGTTCGCGCGCTCGCCGCGCGGGCGGGCGCTGGCGGCCGGCATCGCCGGCTGGCTCGGCCTCACGGCCGGGGCCTTCACCACCGCCGTCATGTTCGGCCTCCAGCCCCTGCTCCACACCGCCCCGGACGGGCGGGCGCTGTACGCGCCCTATCCGCTGGCGGTGGCCGTGCCCGTCATGGTGCTGGAGCACCTCCTGGTCTTCGGCGTGGTCGAGGGGCTCCTCACCGCGCTGGTCCTGGCCTCGCTCCCCGCCACGCTGCGGGATCCCGGCCCGGTGGCACCGCAGGAGGCGCCATGAGCTGGCTGCGGCGCGCCTGGGTGGCCCTGGCCGTGCTGGCGCTCCTCGCGCCCCTGGGGCTCTACCTGCCCGCCTGGATGGGCAGCGGACCGGCCTGGGGCGAGTGGGAGCTCGCGGAGATCCGGGCGCTGCTGGGCTACACGCCGGCCGGCATGGCGGGCGACGCCGAGCGCTGGCGCGGCGCGCTGCCCGGCTACGCGCTGCCCGGCGAGACGGGGTCCGCGGCCCGGCAGGGGATCGGGTACCTGCTCTCCGCCGTCCTCGGCATGGCGGCCTGCGGCGCGGGCGCCTGGGCCCTGGGACGCTGGCTGAGCCGGGGGAAATCGTGAGACGCGCGCCCGCCGCCCCGCCGGCCTTCGCGGCGCTGATCGAGGCGCGCGGGCTGCGCCCGCCCGCCGACCGCTTCCTGACCCGCGGCCTGCGCCGCCTCGCCCGCTTCTCGGCCACCGGCCCGCTCCGGCAGCCGGCGGCGGCGAGGCCGCAGCCGCTCCGGGCCCTGCAGCCGCGCGCGCGCCTGATGGCGGTGCTCCTCTACCTGGTCAGCCTGAGCCTGGCATCCTCGCTCCCGGTCCTGCTGGCGCACGGCGCCATCCCCGCGGCCCTGCTGGTGCTCTCCCGTGTCCGGCTGCGCGAGGGGCTGGGCGGCGGCCTCCTCCTGGCCGCGGCCAGCGCCCTCTGCATGGCCGCCCCGGCCACCCTGAACCTCGTCCAGCCCGGCGAGATCGTGCTGCCGCTCGCCGAGATCCCCGCAGGCACCCAGCTCGGTCCCCTCGCCCTCCCGGCCCGGATCGGCGTCACGCGCGAGGGCCTCCTCGGCGCCGCCACCCTCCTCGCCCGGGTCGTGGGCTCCGTGGCCATGGTCCTCTGGCTCACGCTCGCCACCCCCTGGCTGGGTCTGCTGCGCGCCCTGCGCGGGGTGGGCGTGCCCGCGGTGGTGGTCCAGGTCGCCGGCATGGCCGTGCGCTACCTGCACGTCCTGCTGGCGCACGCCGAGGCCTGGCACCTGGGGAAGCGCAGCCGCACGGTGTGCCGGCGGCCGCTGCTGGCCGAGCAGGCCGGCGTGGGAGCGCAGGTGGGCATGGCCTGGGCGCGGGGCCTCCACCTGATGGACGAGGTGAGCGCCGCCATGACGGCACGCGGCTTCACCGGGGAGCTGCCCGCGCCGCCGGGGGCGCGCCTCCTGGCGCGCGACTGGGCGTTCCTCCTGGCGATCGCGCTCGGCTGCCTGGGGACGCGACTGGCATGAGCGGCAGCGCCGCCCCCCCGCCGCTCCTGGAGCTGCAGGACGTGGCGTACGCCTACGCGCCCGACATCCCGGCGCTGGACGGCCTCAGCCTGGCCGTGGAGGCGGGGGCGCGCGTCGCCATCCTGGGGCCCAACGGCTGCGGCAAGTCCACCCTCCTGCAGATCCTGGCCGGGCTGCGCTTCCCCGGCCGCGGCGCCTACCGGGCCTTCCAGCGGGACATCACCGAGCGGGCCCTCAGCGGCACGCCGTTCGGGATGTTCTTTCGCAAGGCCGTGGGGATCGTCTTCCAGAACGCGGAGGCGCAGCTCTTCAACGCGAGCGTGGAGGAGGAGATCGCCTTCGGTCCCCGGCAGCTGGGGGAGCCGGAGGAGGCGGTGCGCCAGCGCACGGAGCAGCTCATGGCCCTCTTCGGGCTCCGCGGCCTGGCCGGCCGGCCGCCCTTCGCCCTGTCCGGCGGCGAGAAGCGCAAGGTGGCGCTCGCCTCCGTCCTGGTGATGGATCCCGCCGTGCTCCTGCTGGACGAGCCCACCGCGGGCCTCGACCCGCGGAGCACCCGGCTCCTGGTGGACCTCATCGTCTCGCAGGCCGCCGGCCGCACCGCGGTGACCACCACCAACGAGCTGCACATCGTCCCGGAGATCGCGGACCGCGTGCTGATCCTGGGCGAGGACCGGCGGCTGCTCGCGGCCGGCCGCCCCGAAGACCTCCTGCGGGATCGGGCCCTGCTCCGCGCGGCGAACCTGGTGCACCGGCACCGGCACGCGCACGAGGACGGCTGGCACGAGCACGAGCACGAGCACGACAGCCTGGTGCACTGGCACCGGCACGAGGACGCGGAGAAGGACCCGGGCGGGCACTGAGAGGCGGGCGGGAAGCAGAACACGACGGGGGCGCCGCGCGGCGCCCCCGTCGTGCGTGGCTCAGGCTGCGGGGCTACCAGCCCGGCGTGTCGTCGATCACCTCGCCGAAGCCCGGCACCTCGTGCTGCAGGAAGCGCTGCACGCCCTCACGGAGCGTGACCTGGGCGCCGGGTCACCCGTGGCAGGCGCCCTTCAGCCGGATGCGGGCGTCCCGCCCCTGGATCCCCAGCAGCTCGATATCGCCGCCATCCGCCTGGAGGGCGGGCCGGACGCGATCCAGGGCCGCGGCCACGCGGCCCGCGAACTCGGGGTCGCCGATCGGGGGTGTGCTCATGAGGCCGCCTCCTTCCGCGCGAGGTTCGGTGCGCGGGCAGCCTAGCATCCCCAGGGCACCCGGGTAAGGGCGAAGGGCGGAATGTATCCTGAGGCGAGCATCCCGGGGCGAAGCCGGCGGGCTAGCGGCGCGGGCCGCGCGGGGCGGCGGGGGGCGGCTCCTCGCCGAGGCCGAGCGCGGCGCGGAGGGGCCCGACCTCGGCCCAGGCGCGGCCGAGGCGCTTCTGCCGGGCCAGGTCCCGCTCGAGCGCCAGGAGCAGGGCCTCGACCTCCTGCCGTCCCGTGCGGGTGCCGAGGGCGGCCCGGGGCGTCCGGCCCTGCAAGGCCGCGGCGGGCGTGTCCGGCCAGTGCGCGAGGGCCCGCCGGAGGAACCGGGCCCCCCGCGGGCGCTCCGCCGCTTCCGCCGGGGACGTGGCCGGGGGCGCGAGTTCCAGCGCGGGCGGCAGCTGGATGAGGCCCCGGAGCGCGCCCTCCACGAACCGCCGGACGTCGCGGAGCGCCTCGCGCGTATCCGCCCCGACCTCCAGCCGCTGGGCCGCCAGGCGCAGGCGCGCGCGCGCCGTGCCGGAGGCGAGATCCAGCCAGACGAAGCCGTCCGCCTCGGCCGCCGGCGCCTCGATCTCGGGCTGCCGCGCCAGCACAGCCCGGACGCGCGCCTCGTCCTGCACCGCGTAGCGCGCCAGGCCCGGCGCGTGCGCCTCCGGCCGGGCGGTGCCGACGGCCTCGCCCGCCAGCGCCCGGCCCCGGCTCTCGAAGAAGTGGTGGTACAGGTGCGCCCCGCCGTCCAGGAAATCCTCGAAGGAGACGTGCCGGCCGGGGCGGGCCATCCGGTAGGCCGCCCGCAGGTAGGCCATGAGCTCTTCGCGCGCGCTCGCGGGAAGTCGCAGCAGGCTGAGGCCCGGCCGGCGGCCGCTTCCCAGGCCGACGAGCCGGCCGACCAGCAGGTCCGAGCGGATGGCCGTGTCGGGCACGCCCAGCGGCCCGGCCGGCCCCTCCGCGCCGGACGCGAGGTCGCGCAGCAGCAGGCCGCGCGGGCCGAGCGTCTCCGCCACCTGGTAGCCGCGCAGCGGTGCCAGGAGCAGCCCGAAGAGGAGCTGCGCTTCGTGCCAGGGCAGCGGGCCCGTCCGGTCCGCGAACTCGCCCAGGAGCGTGCCGCGCCCCGGCTCCGGCTCGAAGTCGTGGAGGAACCACTCCAGGAACCGCAGGTCGCCGAGGCGATGGGTGGGATCCCGGTGGACGCCCGCGGGGTCGAAGACCGTCTCGGCCTCCTCCACGCGCGGGCGCAGCGGCGGCAGATGCGCGAAGGCGATCAGGCGCGCCGCCAGCTTCTGGAAGGCCTCCTCCCAGAGGGCGCAGCAGGCGGCGAACGGCTGCCCGCGGCCGCAGGCGCAGGCGGCATGGCGCTGGGCACGCACGACGGAGGGCACCTCAGGCTCCGCGGGGCCGCGACGGCGCCCGCGGCCTCACGGGGCGGCCGCCAGGCGCGAGGACGCCTCCGCGCCGCTGGGGGAAACGTCCGGCTTGCCGAACGCCAGGACCAGCTGGGCGACGGCCAGGCCGGCCAGCGCCCCGAGCACTGCCCCCAGGGCGGCGTAGGCCGCCAGCCCGGGCGCCAGCGCCCGGCCGAGCGCCGCGAGCGCGCGGAGGAAGGCGGGGAGGAAATCCTCCGCCACGAGGCCGGCCTGCTGGTCCATGGCCCAGCGGACGGCGAGGAGGCCGGTGCTCAGGCCGGCCGTGCCCACCCCGGCCAAAATGCCGGCCCGCAGCCCGTGCTCGCGCAGGCGCGCAGCCGGGAGGCGGCGCCCGCCGAAGCGGCACCCGAACCAGGCGAGGGCGAGGGCCAGGCAGCAGCCGGCCGACGTGAGCTCGGCAAGCGCCAGGGCGGTACGGTCCGCCCCGCGGTAGCGGCGCAGGAACACCATGAACCCGATGCCCACCAGCGCCAGGAGCACGGCCACCACGGCGCGCAGGCGGGGAACGCGGATCAGCTCCGGTCGGGCGGGCATGCGTCGCTCCTCGAGGACCGCGGGGAGGCCCTACCCTAGTCGCCGCGCGGCGAGGGTGTCAACGGATTTTGCGCCGGCTCAGGCGTAGACCTGCAGCTTGTCGGCGGGGATCAGCATGCGGACCGGGCCGGGGGCGCGGGGCTCGGGGCTGTCCGCCATCACCAGCGTGCCCCCCAGCCGCACGTAGTGCCGGTAGTGCGCGCCCAGGAAGAGGCTCTCCTCCAGCAGGCCGGTCAGGCCGACGTGCTCGGGCGGGACGGGCGTCTCCGGCGCGGCCAGCCGGATGTCCGAGGCCCGCACGATGAGCGTGGCGGGGCCCGGGGCCCGGCCGGCGTACGGGACCGCCTGTCCGGCCACCACCAGCCTCCCGTCGTCCACGCGGCCCTCCAGCTGGTTGCTCACGCCGAGAAACTCGGCCGCGAACGCCGAGGCGGGCCGGAAGTAGATCTCCTGCGGGGTCCCGGTCTGCACGATCCGCCCCTGGTCCATCAGCACCACGGTGTCGGCGAGGGCCAGGGCTTCCTCCTGGTCGTGCGTGACGTAGATGGCCGTGATGCCCACCTGCTTCTGCAGCCGCCGCACCTCGGCCCGCAGCCGCTGCCGCACCTTGGCGTCCAGGTTGGAGAGCGGCTCGTCCATCAGCAGGACCTTGGGCTCCACCACCAGGGCCCGGGCCAGGGCCACCCGCTGCTGCTGCCCGCCCGAGAGCGCCGCCGGCTTCCGCGACTCCACGTCCGCCAGCGCCCCGATCTCCACCAGCTCGAGCACCTTCAGCACGCGCCGCCGGATCTCGGCCTCCGGCACCTTCTGCAGGCGCAGGCCGTAGGCCACGTTCTCGAAGATGGTCATGTGCGGCCAGAGCGCGTAGTTCTGGAAGACCATGGCGGTGCCCCGCCGCTGCGGCGGCAGGTCGGTCACCGCCTCGCCGTCGAACAGGATGCGGCCGCCGTCCACGGCGATGAAGCCCGCGATGCTCCGGAGCAGGGTGGTCTTGCCGCAGCCGCTCGGCCCCAGGATGGCCGTGAGGGCGCCGCTGGCGAAGGTGAGCGAGGCCCCCTTCAGCGCCGCGACCTTGCCGTACGTCTTCCGCACGTCCTCCACCCGGACCTCGACCATGGTCCTCCCTCGTCACGACCATGCGTTGTGGATTACGCTCGTCCCCAGCGGCGGCTCAAAGCGGTCCAGCCGCAAGGCGCGCGGCGATCCGCGGGGTACCCACCGCGGGTGGGTCCGGGCGTAGCAGCGCTACGCCGCAACGAGCGCGGGAGCCGGGCAACG
>JBHGAX010000004.1:0-35277 GCA_041946635.1 Methylomirabilales bacterium (SeqCode) | reverse complement strand
GCTACGCCTCCCCCAGCTTCGCCTCCACGCTCGCCACCTTGTCGGCCATCGTCTGGTCGCGGTCGGTGCGGGTCCCGAGCTTGATGACCGTCGAGATCCGGGGCGCGCCCATGGCGTGCACCGTCTCGTGGCAGCGCTTCACCGCCGCGAGCACCGCGTCCCACTCCCCCTCGATGTTCGTGCCGTAGCCGTGCAGCTGCGTCTTCAGCCCGGCATCGCGCAGGATCCGCTCGCACGCGGCCACGTAGGATGAGACCGAGACGCCGACACCCAGCGGGACCAGGCACAGATCCATCAAGACCTTCATCGTCGCTCCTTGCTGCGCGTGGGCCACCCCCTTCAAAGGGGCCAGGGGGGATGTCGTGCGCCAGCGCTCGGCCGTTGCGGGGGGTCTCGGAAGCACGCTCTGGACCAGGGACACAGCCGCCTCACCTTATCCCCGTCGCCGGCCAGCGTCAACCCGACGCCGCGGCACGCCCCGGCGCGCCGGCCGGACAACCCGCCGAGGGCTGTTGATTCCGGCAAGCCACCCGCCTATGATACGCCCCACCTCGGGACGGGGGAAGGAGGCCGGCATGGCGGGGCTCCGGGCGGTGGCGCGGCGGGTGGTGCAGTCCGAGGCGGCGCGGCCGCTGGTGCTCATCGCCGTCGTCACGGTGCTCTGGCAGCTGGCCGTCACCGGCCTGGACATCCCGCGCTACCTCATCCCGGCCCCCAGCGCCGTCCTGGACCAGCTGGTGGCCGACTGGTCGCGCCTCCTGCGGGAGGGCGTGGTCACGACCTACGCCGCCCTCGGCGGCTTCCTCCTCTCCATCGTCGTCGGCATCCCGCTGGCCATCGCCATCGCCTACTCGCGCACGGTGGAGGGCTTCCTCTACCCGATCCTGGTCTTCTCCCAGAGCGTGCCCAAGATCGCCATCGCGCCCCTGTTCGTGGTCTGGTTCGGCTTCGGCGTGATCCCCAAGGTGATCGCGGCTTTCCTGCTCGGCTTCTTCCCGGTGGTGGTGGCCACCGTCACCGGCTTCAAGTCGGTGGAGAACGAGATGCTCGACCTGGCCCGCGCCATGCGGGCCACCCGCCTCCAGGTCTTCCGCAAGATCAGCCTGCCCCACTCCATGCCGTACATCTTCAGCGGGCTGAAGGTCTCGGTCACGCTGGCGGTCGTCGGCGCGGTGGTGGGAGAGTTCGTGGGCTCGAACTCGGGCCTCGGCTACCTGCTCCAGATGGCGAACGGCAACTTCGACCTGCCGCTGATGTTCGCCGCGCTGGTCGTGCTGGCGCTGATCGGGGTCCTGCTGTTCATCGTGGTGGAGGTGGCGGAGCGGCTGTGGGTGCCCTGGCACGTCTCCCAGCGCCTGGACGCCTCCTCGGCCACGTTCTGATGTCCCCGCGTTCCTGCATGGAAGGAGGACGGTGATGCGACGCCTACGGATCGGCGCGGTGCTGCTCCTCGGCCTGCTGGTGGTCCTGAGCCTCGCCGCGCCCGGCGCGGCCCAGCAGCGCGACAAGGTCGTGCTGCTGCTGAACTGGTACAACTACGGCGAGCACGGGCCGTTCTACCTGGGGCTGGCCCGCGGCTACTACCGGGAGGAGGGCATCGACCTCGACATCCAGGAGGGCCGCGGCTCCGGGCCCACGATCCAGGCGGTGGGCGCGGGGTCCGCCCAGTTCGGCTACGCGGACCTGGGGACCACCATCCGCGCCATCACCCGGGGCGCGCCGGTGCACGCGGTGGGCGTCCTGGTGCAGACCAGCCCCATGGCGCTGGTGGGCTTCGCCGAGAAGAACATCCGCACCCCGAAGGACCTGGTGGGCAAGACCGTGGCCATGACGCCGGGTGGCGCCGTGGACACCATCTTCCTGGCCTTCGCCAAGGCCACGGGGCTCAAGGAGGGCGACTACAAGGTGGTGAGCGGCGACGCCACCACCAAGCGCAACGCGGTGATCCACGGGCAGGCGGACGTCTGCACCGGGCACATCAACGACCAGAGCATTTTCATCGCGGACGCGACCGGCAAGAAGGTGCAGAACATCATGTACGCGGACTACGGCGTGAACCCGGTGAACAACGGGATCATCGTGACCAGGGACGCGCTGAGCAAGCAGGCCGACCTCATCCGCCGCTTCATGCGCGCCTCCACCAAGGCGGTCGAGGCCGCGGTCAAGAGCCCGGAAGAGGCCACCGACGCCCTGCTCAAGGTGAACCCCAAGGCGGGCAAGCGGGAGATCCTCCTGGCCGGCCTGCAGGCGACGCTCCCGCTCTACCACACCAGGCACACGCAGGGACAGCGGCCCTTCCGCGTGGCGCCGGCCGACATGCGGGCGACCCTGGAGATCATGGTCGAGTACGGCGGGGTGGAGGCAGCCAAGAAGGGCAAGGCCGAGGACTACTACACCAACGAGCTGCTGCCTTGAGCAGCCCGGCGTCCAGCGCCACGCCCCTCATCGAGCTGCGGGGCGTGGAGAAGGTCTACATCAGCCGAGACGGCCCGGTGCACTCGCTCCGGGCCGTCTCCCTCGAGGTGCCGGCCGGCGAGTTCCTCTCGATCGTCGGCCCGAGCGGCTGCGGCAAGAGCACGCTGCTGAAGATCGTGGCCGGCCTCCTGCCCGCCACCGGCGGGGAGGCGCGCTTCGACGGGCGCCGCATCCAGGGGCCGCCCGAGGGGATGGGCATCGTCTTCCAGAGCCCGGTCCTGCTGGGCTGGCGGACCGTCCTGGACAACATCCTGCTGCAGGCCGAGGTGCGCGGGCTGCCGCTGCCGGCGGCCCGGACGCGGGCGCTGGAGTTGATCCAGACCGTGGGCCTCGGCGGCTTCGAGCGGAAGTACCCCTGGGAGCTGTCCGGCGGCATGCAGCAGCGCGCCGCCATCTGCCGCGCCCTGCTTCACGACCCGAGCATGCTCCTGATGGACGAGCCGTTCGGGGCGCTGGACGCCATGACGCGGGAGATGATGGATCTGGAGCTGCAGCGCATCTGGAGCGCCACGAAGAAGACCGTCCTGTTCGTCACCCACTCCATCCCCGAGGCCGTGCTGCTCTCCGACCGGGTGCTGGTCATGACCGAGCGGCCGGGCAGCGTGGCCGCGATCTATCCCATCGCCCTGCCCCGCCCGCGATCCTTCCACGACATGGGCGCTCCCGGCTTCGTCGCCCTGACGAACGCCATCCGGGCGCACTTCTACTCGCAGGGGAGCGTGGATCACTGAGTGCGGGGGACCCCCCACCCCCGGTCTCAGAACTCCGCCGCCGGCGCAGGCAGGGGCCGGGCCATCTCCTCCAGGCGGTAGCCGAAGCCGGGGCCCTCGAGCGTGGAGAGGTCGACCATCCCCTCCCGGCGGCGATACAGGCCGGGGTGCACGCTGGCCTCCACCCGGGAGGCCTCCGGGTAGAACTGCATGCCGTTGGTCTCCACCCCCATGATGGTGCCGACCTTGGCGGCCAGCAGGACGTGCGGGATCTGCGCGAGCATCGGGTTGCTCAGGTCCTGCACCATGAGCGTCATGCCGTGGGCCCGGGCCCAGGCGGCCGTCAGCAGCGCCTCCGTCTGCGTCTTGCAGGTCTTCAGCGCGACCCCCGACCAGCCCAGCTCCCGCCCCAGCCGCACCACGCGCCAGTCGTGCGCGCTCTCGTCCAGGAAGAGCGGCTTGCGCGCCGAGATGGCCCGCACGTCGATCTGGTGGCGCTCCAGGTCGTAGGGGAACGGCTGCTCCACGTAGAGCAGCATTCCGTACAGGCGGGGCGCCTCGTCCCGCAGCCGGTCCAGCAGCGCCGTGACGTATTCCGGCTCGCGCACCGTGCAGTTGAAGTCGGCGCTCAGCCAGTCCACGTCATGCGCCAGCGCGATGCGGCCCACCGCCAGGATCCGCGCGAAGTCCCAGTCGGCATCCATGCCGCGGAGCTTGATCTTCAGGCAGCGCAGGCCGTCCCGCACGATCCATTCCGGCAGCGTGACCGGATACCCATCCTCGGGCTCGCGCCCCGTCCGCTCCGACGCATCCAGGAGGTCGAGGCCGCCCACCAGGTGCCAGGCCCGCACCCGCGTGGCCGGCATGGCAGCCAGGAAATCGCGCGGGTACTTGCCGGCAAAGGAGACGCGGGCGCCGGGCGCCGGGGTGAGGAAGGCGGCCAGGTCGCGGCTCATGAACTCGGCGGTGTAGGTCTCGTAGACCGGCCGGCCCGCGAGCCGGCCGAACGCGTCGTGGACCGCGAGGTCGAAGAGCGAGCAGCAGACCAGGGCGGCGAGCCAGGGCATCGGCTCGGCCGCCGGCCCCGCGGCCTTGTTGGCCGCGTCCAGCAGCTCGGGCAGCCGGTGCTCCTTGAAGTCGTGGCCGACCTCCACCGGGTGGCCCGCAACGGGGAAGCCCGCCCAGGCCTCGGCCAGCCCGGCGCAGAAACGCCGGAGCCGGGCGTGCCGCTCCGCGTAGGGCAGGGGGCTCGGCCAGACCCACTGGACGTTCAGGGGCGTCTCGCCCCAGCCCTCTGCCGTGCGGCCCGCGGCATCCGTCACGCGCACGCGCACCCGCGCGCAGGTCACCTCCGTGGTCGTCTCGGGGCCGAACTTCAGCGGAATGCGGGTCGTGACGGGCAGGAAGTGGAGGCGCGTCCCCGTCACGCGACAGTCGGTCGCTTTCGCCATGGCGTCACCCGATCAGGTGAAGCGCGAGGGCTGTCACCGGTAGAAGAGGTTGGGCAGGAGCATCACCATGCTGGGCCAGTAGGTCACGAGGCCCAGGCTGATCAGCAGCGGGATGAGGAACGGCAAGCACGCCTTGGTGGTCCGCTCGAAGGAGATGTTGGCCACGCGGGCGAGGATGTAGAGCACCATGCCGACGGGCGGGGTCAGCAGGCCGATCATGAGGTTCAGCACCATGATGAGGCCGAAGTGCACCGGGTCGACGCCCACCTTCTCGATCAGCGGCAGGAGCACCGGCACGAGGATCGTGATGGCGGCGATCGTTTCCATGAAGCAGCCGATGATCAGGAGCGCGATGTTGATCAGCAGCAGGACCGCCCAGGGCTGGGTCGTCACGGAGAGCACCAGGTCGGAGACCCGATCCGTCACCTTGGTGAGCGTGATCAGGTAGCCGAAGATGGAGGCGCCGGCCACGATCAGCAGGATGATGGCCGACGTCTCGGCCGTCTCCATGCTCACCTTGATGAACTTCCGCAGCGAGAGCGTGCGGTACACGCCCATCCCCAGGAACATCGCGTAGGCCGTGGCCGCGATGGCGGCCTCGGTGGGCGTGAAGACGCCGGTGGTCATGCCGCCCACCAGGATGATGGGCGTCAGCAGCGGCAGGAAGGCGCGCTTGAACGTGCTCCAGAGCGTGCCGAGGGAGAACCGCGCGTCCCGGTGCCAGCCCCGCGTGTGGGCGTAGTAGGTGACCATCACCATCATGGTGAGCGCCATGACGAGCCCGGGGATGAGCCCCGCCGCGAACAGCTTGCCGATGGACGCGTTCGCCATGACCCCGTAGATGACCATGGGGAGCGAGGGCGGGATGATGGGCCCGATGGTCGAGGAGGCGCCGGTGATGCCCACGGCGAAATCCACGCCGTAGCCGTGGTCCCGCATGGCCTTGATCTCGATGTTCCCCAGCCCGCCCGCGTCGGCCACCGCCGTGCCCGACATCCCGGCGAAGATGACCGAGCCGACCACGTTCACGTGGCCCAGGCCGCCCTTCAGCCAACCCACCAGCGCCAGCGCGAAATCGTAGATCCGGTTGGTGATGCCGGAGGAGTTCATGAGGCTCCCGGCCATGATGAAGAACGGAATGGCCAGGAGGGGGAACGAGTCGATGCCGCCGATCATGCGGTGCAGCACGACCAGGTGGGGCTGCACGCCCTCCACCATCACGTAGAGCAGCGAGGCGCCGGCCAGGGCGATCGCCACCGGCACGCCGATCACCAGCAGGACCAGGAACCCGCCGATGAGCGCCAGGGTGGTCATTGGTGCCGCCCCTCGTCCCGCACCTTCAGGAGCGGGCTGGACCCGGTCCGCCAGTTGCGCAGGCCCACCTGCACCGAGCGGAGCGTCATCAGGGCCAGCCCGGCCGTGCAGATCCCGTACACGATGCTCATGGGCCAGTCCACGACCACCATGGGCTGGGTGTGCATGATGCGCGTCACCAGCCAGCACAGCCAGGTGGCGTACGCGAAGAAGAGGACCCGGATGACGTCCACCAGCGGCGAGAGCACGCGGGCCAGCCCGCCCGGCATGTAGACGTACAGGAACTCGACGTGGATGTGGCTGTAGCGGCGGACCGCCAGGCCGCCGGCCAGGAAGGCCACGCACATCAGGAGATAGCGGGCGATCTCCTCGGTCCAGGCGAGCGGGTTGTTCAGGGCGTAGCGGGTGAAGAACTGCAGGAAGACGACGACGGCCAGGACCCAGAAGACGGCCAGGGCCACCCAGTCCTCGACCCGGTAGTCGGAGAGGTCGGGCTCCGAATCCTCGTCCACCGCCCCGATGGTCGTCGGGCCGAGGTCCGGCCCCCGGTACGTCTCATCTCCCATGGGCACGCCCGTGCGGCCGCGCCGCGCTGCGCCGACCGAAAACGGCGGCGGCTCGCGCGCCGGTCACCCGGCGCGCGAGCCGCGCATCCCGGGAGGCCTACTTCACCGCCTGCAGCCGGTCGTACAGCTCCTTGGTCCACACGGCGCCCTGCGAGGCGTCGTTGTGGATCTTGATGGCCGCCTCGCGGAAGGCCTTCAGGTCCGGGGTCACGACCGTCTTGCCCTGCTTCTTGAACCAGTCCACCAGCTTCGCCTCGGACTCGCGGATGCTGGCCCCGGCGCGCGTGGCGGCCTGCTTGAAGACCGTCGCGAAGATCTCGCGCTCCTGCGGGGTGAGCTTGTTCCAGAGCGGGGCACCGATCACGGTGCACAGGTTGTCCAGGATGTGCCCGGTGAGGTTGATGTGGGACTGCACCTCGTAGAACTTCTTGGCCTGGATGGTGGGCAGCGGGTTCTCCTGCCCGTCCACCGTCTTGTTCTGCAGCGCCAGGTACACCTCGGCGAAGGCGATGGGGGTGGGGTTCGCCCCCACGGCCTTGGCGTACATCATGTACATGGGGGCCTGCGGCACCCGGAGCTTCATGTTCTTCATGTCTTCCGGCTTGTTCAACGCCTTGTTGGCCGTGGTGTGCCGCGCCCCGTAGTAGGTGATGGCCACGATCTTGTGGCCCGTCTGCTTGAAGTAGCCGTCGGTCAGCTCAGTCAGGAGCGGGCCCTGGCTGAAGGCGGTGTGGTGCGCGATGTCCCGCCAGATGTAGGGCGCGTTCACGATGGAGATCGGCTTGTAGGTCGCGCCCACGAAGGAGGCGCCGATGTAGGCCAGGTCGATGGTGCCGAGCGGCATGGCCTGGGCGATCTGCTGCTCGTTGCCCAGCGCGGAGGCCGCGAACACGTCGATCTGGTACTTGTTGTTGGTCCGCTTGGCGATCTCCTGCGCCGCCCACAGGGCCTCCGTGTGGAACGCCTCGGAGGTCTCGTACACGTGGGCGAACTTCAGCTTGGTCTGCGCGGCGGCGGGACCGGCGAACGCGACCGCGACCAGCGCAACCAGCGCCACGACGACACGGATCCGCATGGCTCCTCCTTTCACGGTGCCGGACCGGGTCCGGCGGAATGATGGCCGGGACGATGGGCGTGATGAATCGGACGCGTCCCGCGTCAGGCGCCGGGACTATCGCCCGGGACGCCGTCGGGTGTCAAGGCCGTTCGAGGGGCGGGGGGGACTTGGATTTCGGGATTGCCCGGGCTGCGTCGGTGCCGAGGCTTCGTCGCAGCTCTCAGCCGAGGTGCTCGCCGCGCGCCAGGAAGCGCGCGAAGCCCTGGCGGTCGCGGGCCGCCGCCTCCATGCGCTTCAGCCCCTCCTGCAGCGACTCGGTGTCCGTCGCGATGGAGAGGCGCAGGTAGTGGTACGGCTCCGATCCGATCCGCCCGAACGACTTTCGATCCAGGACGGCCACCTGGTACTCGAACAGGAGGAACATCTGGAACAGCGTGGAGGGGCTGGTCTTCCGCCGGGTGGCCTCGGGCAGCGTCCGGTACGCCTCCAGGATCCCGAGGTGCTCGCACACGCCCGCGACGTTGGGAAAGACGTAGAAGGCCCCCTTCGGCCGCTGGCAGCGGATGCCGGGGATGGCGTTCAGCCCGTCCACCACGAGGTCCCGGCGCTGCTGGAAGGTGGCCACCATCTTGGCCACGGCCTGGCGGCCGAGCGGCGACTCCAGCGCGGCCCGCGCCCCCTCCTGGTTGTAGGGCGGCACGCAGGAGAAGTAGTTGATGTTCAGGTTCCGGAAGACCTCCGCCTCCTCGACGGTCGGGAAGAGCGCCCAGCCCAGCCGGCCCCCCGTCCAGGAGAAGCTCTTGGAGGCGCCGCTCACCAGCACGCTCCGCTCGGCCATGCCGGGGAAGGCGGTGATGCTCTCGTGCACGCTCCCGTCGAAGAGGATGTCCTCGTACACCTCGTCCGAGAAGACGCGGACGTCGGGCCCGCAGCGGGTCCGGATGGCCTCCGCGATCTCGGCCAGCTGCGCCCGCGAGGCGACCCCGCCCGTGGGGTTCGAGGGGAAGTTCAGGAAGATGAGCTTGGTCCGCGGGCTCAGCGCGGCCGCCATGTCGCTGCCCGACAGCGTGAAGTTGGCGGCTTCCTGGAGGTGGAGCGGGACGGGCTTCGCGCCCACGAAGGCGACGAAGGACTCGTAGATGGGGAAGCCCGGGCTGGGATAGATCACCTCGTCGCCCGGATTGCAGTAGGCCTGCTGGCAGAGGCCGATGGGCGGCTTGGCGCCCGGGAAGACCACCACGCGCTCCGGCGTGGCCGCGATGCCCCGCGTCCGGCTCAGGTGCCTGGCGACCGCGGTTCGAAGGGGCAGGATGCCCTGCGGGTCGCAGTAGTGCGTGTTGTCCAGGTCGATCTGCCGCTTCACCTCCGCCTTGACGAAGTCCGGGATGGGGAAGTCCGGCTCGCCCAGGTTGCACTTGATGACGCGCTTGCCCTGCGCCTCGAGCTGCCGGATGTACGGACCGATCTTGAAGGCGTTTTCCGTGTCGATGAGTCCGATCCGATCGGCCAGCACGCCCATGGCTCTCCTCCTCACGCCCGGCGCCCGCAGCGGACGCCCGGAAGCCGGCTCACCCTAGTCAAATCAGCCGGGCTTGTCAAGGCGCGGCCCCCTGCTCCTGCGGCCGCCGCGCAGAGCGCTCAGCCCGTGGTCAGCAGGTCGGCCGCCACCCCGGCCAGCAGGGCGATGCCCGGCACCAGGGCCTCCTCGTCGATGTCGAAGAAGCTGTCGTGGTGCCCGGCCGCGAGCGCCGTGCCGAGCATCACGTAGGCCGCCTGGCCGCCCCGCTGCTGCACCCGCTCCATGAAGTAGGTGCAGTCCTCGCTGCCCCCGATGTTGCCGCTCGGCAGGATCTCGGGGAGGAGCCCCTGCCGCTCCGCCACCCGGCGGATGCGCTCCACCAGCCCCGGATCGTTCCGGCCGCCGGCCGCCCCGCCCATCAAGTCTATCTGCACCGACACCCCGTGCATGGCGGCCGCCGCCTCCACGATGCGCACGGCCTCGCCGTAGACGTAGTCGTTGATGGCGGTCGTCGCGCCCCGCGTCTCCACCTTGAGCACCGCGCTCGCGGGCACCACGTTCCGTCCCGTGCCCCCCTGGAAGACGCCGACGTTGACGCGGGACGCCCCCTGGCTGTGCCGGGGAATGGCGTGCAGGTTCAGCGTGGCGGTGGCCGCGGCCAGCACGGCGTTGCGGCCCTTCTCCGGCGAGCCGCCGGCGTGGGCGGGCGTGCCGGTGAAGCGGGCGTCGAACTTGGTCGTGGCCAGGAAGCCCTCGGTGCTGCAGGCCAGCTGCCCGGTCTTGCGCAGCCCCACGCCGAGGTGGAGCCCTATCAGGAAGTCCACATCGTCCACCACGCCGCGGGCCATCATGGCCTTCGCCCCGCGCACGCCCTCCTCGGCGGGCTGGAAGATGAGCTTCAGGGTGCCCGCGAGGCGGGCGCCCTGCGCCGCCAGCACTTCGGCCACGCCCAGCCCCATGGCGGTGTGCCCGTCATGCCCGCAGGCGTGCATGGCGCCGCGGTTCACCGAGGCGAAGCCTTCGCGGTGCGGGCGGTGGCGGGGCTCCTCCGCCTCCACCAGGTCATTGGCGTCCATGTCCATGCGGAGCGCCACGGTCGGCCCGGGCCGGCCGAAGCGGCGCACGCCGACCACGCCGGTCCGGCCGCCCGCCATCTGCTCGACCCAGCGGGCGGCGGCGCCCTGCGCCAGCGCCCGCTCGGCATGGCGCGCCAGCTCCGCCGGAGGCGGCACGCCCATCATGGCGGACGTCTCCACGGCGTCGGCGCCGGCCCGCACCTCGTAGCCCAGGTCCTGCAGCGTCTGCGCCACGATGGAGGCCGTCCGGAACTCCGTCCAGGCCGCCTCCGCGTGCTTGTGGAAATCCCGTCGCCGGGCGATGGTTCGGCCCTTCACGGCGTGCGACGCAGCCACGATCTCGGCATCCACGGACGCCTCCTCTCAGGACCGCGGGGACGCAGCGCGGCGGCCGAACACGACCCGCCGCGCCGCGCGGAAGATCAGGAGACACACCGCCAGCACCAGGACCAGGGCCAGGATGGGCAGGCTGATGGCGAGCAGCGCCGTCCCGACCGCGCCGAACAGCTCGATGACCCCGAGCAGCGGATTGGCCAGGCCGCCGGTTCCGGCGCCGGACTTCAGCCGGAGCAGGACGGTCGCGCCCTGCACCATGCCGGCCGCCCCGCCGCCCGCGATGATCGCCAGCGACCACTTGAGGAAGGGCGGGAGGTCGGTGAGGACCGCGGCGCTCACCAGCACGGCGGCCAGGAGCGCGAGCGGGGTGGCCAGGGCGTCCAGGGCGTTGTCCAGCCAGGGGACGGCGTAGGCCGTCACCTCCGCCAGCGCCGCCACCGCGAAGGCCACCAGGGCCTCCGTGCTGGCGATCCACTCGAAGCCGGGGGCCAGGGGCAGGTACCCGCCGCGCGCAGCCAGGCTCAGCACGAGGAGCGGCACGAACACGCGGAAGCCCGTCGCCGCGCTCAGGCCGATGCCCACCGCGATGCTGATGAGGGTGCTCATGCCAGCCGCCGCGCGCGGGCGACCCCGCACGCGCGGCGTCCGGCACGCCGCTCACTCCCGGACGATGGCGTAGATGAGCTGATCAATGGTCTGCCCCGCCTTCGTCACGCTCTTCCGGAGCCGCCCTTCCAGCTGGTACCCCGCCTTCTCCAGCACGCGGGACGACGCGGGGTTCCAGGCGAAGACGCAGGCATGGACGCGACAGAGGTCGAAGGAGGCGAAGGCGTGCGCCGTGACCGCCACCACCGCCTCCGTCATGATCCCCCGGCCCCAGAACTGCTCGCCCAGCCAGTAGCCGATCTCGGCCGAGCGCCGGTGCACGTCGGGCTGCAGGTCCAGCCCGATGCCGCCGCCCGCCTCGCCCTCCACCTCGACCGCGAACTGCGTGCCCGGCGGCAGCTGGGCCATGAGCCGGAGCCAGGCCTCCGCGTCGGACCGCGTGTAGGGATGCGGAAAGCGGTCCCGCAGGTTGATCCAGACGTTCCGATTGTTGGCGTGGCGGACGAGGGCCTCCTGGTCGCCGTCGCGCCACGGGCGCAGCAGGCATCGGCTGAGGCGAAGCTCCATGGCCGTCCTCCCCGCCATCCCGCGTGAACCATACCGCCGAAAGGCGCCGCGGGGGAAGCGAAAAGGCCCGGCGCTTTCCACCGCCGGGATAGCAGGCTAGGCTGGTTGCAGGCGCAGGCTGGAGGGGGCCAGGCGTCCGAAGGAGCACGACGATGAGTGACGTTGTCTCGCTGGAGCGGCCGGTCAGCCCGCCCCCGCCCCGCGCAGCCGGGGCGCCGGCCACCGGCGGCCGCATGAAGAACGTCGGCGGGATGGAACGCGGGTTCTCGGTCCTGGGCGGCGTGGTGCTGACACTCCTGGGGCTGAGGCGACGGACGGCGGGCGGGCTCGCCGCCGGCGCCGCCGGTCTGGCGCTGATCCACCGCGGCGTGACGGGCTACTGCGCCGGCTACCGGGCCATGGGGCTCAGCACCGCCGAGCGGGGCGCCGGCCGCGAGGAGGTCCGGGATCGCGGGTACTGCGCCCAGAAGCGGCTGCGGATCGAGCGGCCGCCCGACGCGCTGTACGCCTTCTGGCGCGAGTTCACCAACCTGCCCCGCGTCATGCCGCTCGTCGAGCGCGTCAGCCGGAACCCGGACGGCACGCTGCACTGGGTGCTCGGGGGACCGGTGCACGTGGCCTGGGACGCGCGCACCACCGAGGACCGCCCGGACGCGCGCATCGCCTGGGAGACGCTCAAGGGCTCCGAGGTCCATCACGTCGGCGCCGTGGAGTTCCGGCCGGCGCCGGGGGGCGGCACGGACGTCGTCCTCTCCGTGGCCTACGCGCCTCCAGCGGGGATCCTCGGCAAGGCCGCCGCGAAGCTCCTCGGTGAGGACCCGGCGCGGCGGATCGCGGAGGACCTGCGCCGCTTCAAGCAGATCATGGAAGCCGGCGAGATCCCGAGGGTCGAGGGGCAGCCGCGCGGGCAGTGAGCAGGGGGGAAGCAGCATGAAAGCTGTCTGCTGGCATGCCACGGGCGACGTCCGCGTGGAGACCACCCCGGACCCCACGATCCTGAACCCGCGGGACGCGATCCTGCGGATCACCGCCACGGCCATCTGCGGCTCGGATCTGCATCTCTACAACGGCGACGTGCCGGGCATGAAGTCCGGCGACATCCTGGGCCACGAGTTCATGGGCGAGGTGGTGGAGGTCGGTCCGGAGGTCCGGAAGCTGAAGCGCGGCGACCGGGTGGTGGTGCCGTTCTCGATCTCCTGTGGCGGCTGCTACTTCTGCCGGCGCCAGCTCTGGTCGCTCTGCGACAACTCCAGCCCGAACCCCCGCCCGCTGGAGACGCTGTACGGGCACGCTCCCGCCGGCCTGTTCGGCTACTCGCACCTGCTCGGAGGCTACGCGGGCGGCCAGGCGGAGTACGCGCGCGTGCCCTTCGCCGACGTGGGCCCCCTCCGCGTCCCGGACGGCATTCCGGACGAGCAGGTCCTGTTCCTCTCGGACATCTTCCCCACCGGCTATCAGGCCGCCGAGCAGGCGGACATCCAGCCGGAAGACACGGTGGCGGTGTGGGGCTGCGGCCCGGTGGGCCTCTTCGCCCTCAAGAGCGCCTGGATGCTGGGGGCCGGCCGGGTCATCGCCATCGACCGCATCCCCGAGCGGCTGGCGCTGGCCCGCGAGGCGTGCAAGGCCGAGACGATCGACTACGCCGCGGCCGACCCGCTGGAGGCCCTCCGCGACATGACGGGCGGGCGCGGCCCGGACGCCTGCATCGACGCGGTCGGCATGGAGGCCCACGGGACCGGTGTGGGCGCGGTGTACGACAAGGTGAAGCAGGCCGTCATGCTGGAGAGCGATCGTCCCACCGCCTTCCGCCAGATCATCCTGGCCTGCCGCAAAGGCGGCAAGGTCTCGGTGCCCGGGGTGTACGGCGGCTTGGTGGACAAGCTGCCCCTGGGCGCCGCCTTCAACAAGGGCCTCCAGTTCAAGATGGGCCAGACGCACGTCCAGCGCTACATGGCGACGCTTCTCGACCGGATCCAGCGGGGCGACATCGACCCGGCGTTCCTGATCACGCACCGGCTCCCCCTGGAGGAGGCGCCCAGGGCCTACCGCATGTTCCGCGACAAGCAGGACGGCTGCATCAAGGTGGTCCTGCGCCCGCAGGCACCCCGGGGCAGAGGCGCGCCGGTCGGCCACACAGACGTCGTCCAGTGAATGCCTGGGCGGAGTCGAGGGCGGGCCAAACACCCCGCCCCTCGACTCCGCTTCGCTACGCTCTGGCCCTTCCCCAAACCCGAACCCCCAAACCCGTTCTTCCCCGACCCTCGTCCCCCGGCCTTTCCGGTTTCCGCTTGGCCGCGTGGCGTACTTCGGGTACGCTTCGGGGTCTTTTGGGCCGCGCGCCACGTCCCCGATCCCCGACCCCTGTCTTGATAGGAGGATGCCATGCTGGTCGAGAACACGCTCAAGAAGACCCTGCAGAGCGGCGGCGTCGCCCTGGGCACGATGATCGTGCACCTCCGGCAGCCCGCCGTGGCCGTCATGATGAAGAACGCCGGCTGGGACTACGTCTTCCTGGACGCGGAGCACGGCACGTTCTACCCCGCGGCCATCGCCGACTTCTGCATCACGGCCCGGGCCGTGGGGCTGCCCGTCATCGTGCGCGTGCCGGGGACCGGCGACCCGCAGCGCCTGTATCAGACGCTGGACCTGGGGGCTACCGGCCTGCTCTGCCCCCAGAGCGAGACGGTCGAGCAGGTCGAGGCCATCATGCACGCCACCAAGTACTTCCCCGCGGGTCAGCGCGGCATGTCGCTCCGCAACGTGAACACGTTCTGGGGGAAGCACAAGCCCTCCGAGGTGACGACCCGCCTGAACCAGGACACCACCATCGTGCTGCAGGTGGAGACCAAGCAGGGCGTGGAGAACCTGGACAAGATGCTGAAGGTCCCCGGCGTGGACGCCGTCTTCGTGGGCCCGGCCGACCTCTCGCAGACGCTCGGCATCCCGGGCGACACCGCGCATCCGGAGGTCCAGAAGCATGTCGCCCGGGTCTTCGACGCCTGCCAGAAGGCCGGCATCCCGTGCGGCATCCACACCTACGATCACGCCACCTGCACGAGCTGGATCCAGAAGGGCGGGCGCTTCATGTGCCTGGGCAACGACGCCATGTGGCTGCAGGACGGCGCGCAGAAGGCCCTGGCGGACGTGCGCGAGGCCGTGAAGAAGTAAGCGGTCAGCTATCAGCGATCAGCCATCAGCTTGGAACCAAGAGCAACGGCCGGCCCCGAGGGGCCGGCCGTCCTGTTCTTTGCTGATAGCTGAAAACTGATCGCTGACCGCTATCCTACGCGAACCCGAACAGCTTGGGCAGCCACATCGTCAGCGGCGGCCAGTACGTGACGGCAGCCAGGATGAGCAACTCGATGAGCAGGAGCGGCGCCAGGGGCCGGATGATCGCATTCATCGGCAGGTTCGCGATGCGGATGCCCACGAAGAGCGAGGTCCCCACCGGCGGCGTGATCAGGCCGTAGCAGAGGTTGATCACCATCATGGCGCCGAAGTGGACGATGTGCAGGCCCATCTTCTGCATCAGGGGCAGGAGGATGGGGGTCAGCATGATGACGGCCGGCGTGAGATCCACGAGGCAGCCCACGATGAGCAGGAAGATGTTGATGACCAGCAGCAGCAGGAACTTGTTGTCCGTGATGGCAAACACCGTATTGGAGAGCGTCCGGGGCAGGTTCTCGTAGGTCAGGATCCAGGTGAAGACGGAGCTGGTCGCCACCAGGAACAGCACGACGGCGTTCACCTTGCAGCATTCGAACAGGATTCCGGGCAGCTCGCTGATCTTGATCTCGCGATAGACGCCCACGCACAGGAACAGCGCGTAGAGCGAGGCCACGGCACCGGCTTCGGTTGCCGTAAACATCCCCGAGAGAATGCCCCCGAGGATGATGACCAGCGTGAACAGGCCCGCGAAGCCGTCCGCCACACGGTACAGCTTCTCCTTCAGCGGAAGCGCCGGCAGGGGCTTCTGCTCGATGTGGCGCTTGGCGTGAAAGTAGGCCCACACCATCAGCCCGAGACCGATGAGGATCCCGGGAATTGCGCCGGCCAGGAACAGCGCCGCGATCGAGACGGAGCCCGCCGTGTGCGCAAAGATGATCATGGGAATCGAGGGCGGGATGATCGGGCCCATGACGGCCGACGCCAGCGCGATGGACGTGGCGGTCTCCTTCCTGTAGCCCGCCTTTTCCATCGTCGGGATCATCATGGCGCCGATGGACGAGATCTCCGCCACCGCCGAGCCCGAGACGCCGCCGAAGAACATGCAGGCCAGGATGGTAATGTGGGCGAGGGCGCCGGGGATCCGGCCCACCAGCACCTCGGCCAGCCGGACCAGCCGGACGGACACGCCGCCTCGGGCCAGCAGCGTCCCCGCAAAGATGAAGAAGATGACGGCCAGCAGCGGGAACGAGTTGATGGCGGAGAGCATGCGCTGGACGATGGTGGCCTTGTCCACGTCCAGGAACAGGCTCGCCAGCATGGCGCTCAACCCGATGCCGAAGGAGATCGGCAGGTTGATCACCATGAAGACCACGAAGCCGGTGAAGGCGATGGTGAGTGCCATGACCCGGTTGCTCTCCTCCGGTTTCACGCCGGCGGGGCTGCGGGCGCGACCCTGCGCGGCGGCTGCGCGGCTGGATCGGTCAGATCGGGATCAGCTCGGAGCCGCCCTGGTCGCGCCGCTCGCGCAGGCCGAGGATCCCCTTCCACTCGTCGAGGATCACGTAGAGGATGATCAGCAGCCCCGAGGTGGGCATGGCCAGGTACAGCCAGAAGTTGGTGAGCGGAATGGACTCCATCAGGTCGTCGCCGAACTGGCGCAGGAGTCCCATGCCGAACACCAGCATGATCGCGCCGACCCCGCCGACCATCAGGTCCAGGATCAGGCGTCCAATCTGGCGCACGCGGACGGGGAGCAGATTGAAGACGACGTCCAGGCTGATGTGCTCCTTGTAGTGGACGCAGAGGGCGGCCCCCAGGTAGGAGATCCAGACCAGCATGTACCGCGGGATCTCCTCCGACCAGGAGGGCACGAGATTCAGGAGGTAGCGGGTGACCACCGTGACGCAGATGATCACGAAGATCACCGACGCCATGGCGAGCATCGCCCACTTCACCACGCTCGTCACGCGCTCCAGGAAGCGCTCGTAGGCTTGTAGCATGGCTCTCGCCGGGTGACGGGTTCCAGAAAGCCCGGCGGGGGCGCGGGCCCCCGCCGGGCGGTCGTCGGCGCCTACTTGAAGTTCTTGCCGGTGGCCAGCACGAACTTGATGAAGTCCTCGCCGCCCAGGCGCTTGGACTCGTCGTTGACCAGGGTGGCCACGGCATCCATGAAGGACTTCTTGTCCACGGTGGTGATCTCCTTCATGAGCCCCTTCAGCTTGGCGAGCGACTCGATCTCGGAGACCTTCCACGCGCCCCGCATGTAGGCCGTGGCCTCCTCGCCCGCCTTCAGGATGGCCGCCTGCTGCGGCTTGGTCAGCCGGTCGAACACGCGGGTGGAGACGATGTTGACGTCCGGGATGCGCATGTGCTCATCCAGGCTGTAGTACTTCGACACCTCGTAGAACTTCATGGAGATGAGGGACGGGTGGTTGTTCTCGGCGCCGTCCACCACCCCGGTCTGCAGGGCCGTGTACAGCTCGCCCCAGGCCACGGGCACGCCGTTGGCCCCCAGCGCCTTCATGGTGTTGATCATGACCGGCGAGGCCATCACGCGGATCTTCTGCCCCTTCATGTCCGCCGCGGTGCGGACCGGCTTCTGGGTGAAGAAGTTCCGGGCGCCCGAGGTGATCCAGGTGATGGTCTTGATGCCCTTGGGCTCCAGCTGCTTCATGAACTCCATGGCCTTGGGGTGGTTCAGCACGTACCAGTAGTGTTCGTCGCTCTTGAAGACGTAGGGAAGGGACCAGACGTCCATCACCGGGAGCACCTGGCTGAGGTTGGAGATGGACACCGAGGTGAAGGCGATGCTGCCGTTCCGGACGTTCTCCACGTTGTCGCGGGCGTCGCCGAGCTGCCGCGAGTGGTACACCTGGACGTCCAGCTCGCCGTTGGTCAGCTGCTTCACCCGCTCCGCGAAGAAGTCCGCGGTGTAGGCGGAGGGATGCGCGGGCTCGTGGATGCTCGAGAACTTGAGCACGGTTCCGGCCTGGGCGGGAAGCGCCAGGAGCGCCGCCGCCAGCACGATGCAGACGCCCAACAGCACCTTACGCATGGTCTCCTCCGTTCGTGGGGCCCTTGCCCCGGTTAGAGGTACGGCGCCAGGCCGCCGGGCCCGGCGGAACGGCCACGGGTGACGGAAGCGCAGTGCGGGCGAGTGGGACGGCGAGGGGCCGGCCGGCGCAGGCGCCGGGCGGAGCAGGGACACGCAGGGCCGAGGGGATCGCGAGGATCCTTCGGGCGTCATCCAACCTCCGGGAAGCGGGGAGGCGTTCCTGACGATCACGGGCTGGGAAGGCGGCGTACGTTTAGCCCGAGTCGCACGGGATTGTCAAGCGCGAAACTGGAGTGGAGGACGGGAGCGGGGGCGCTGGCGGGGACACCCAAGACCACGGCCGGCCCGTGCGGGCCGGCCGCCGGTGAGCCGCCGGCCGCTATGCGGTCAGATCTCCGTAGATCTCCGGGCGGCGGTGCTTGAAGAAGGACCAGTCGTCCCGGACGAGCTTGATACGGTCCATGTCCAGATCGGCCAGGACCACGCCCTCGATGGCGCCCGCCGGCTCGGTCACGAAGTCGCCGTTCGGGTCCACGCAGAAGCTCCGTCCGTAGAAACTCATGGGCCCCTCGACCCCGATCCGGTTGATCCGGAGAGCGTACAGGGAGTTGTACACGGCGTGCCCGGCGATGGCGCGGTCCCACATGGGCGCCCCGCTCGGCGTGGAGCAGGCCGTCGGGCAGATCAGCAGCTCCGCACCCTGGAGGGCCAGGGCGCGCGCCCCCTCGGGGAAGAAGTTGTCCCAGCAGGTCTGCACGCCCAGGGCGGCGTAGCGGGTCTTGAAGACCGGGAAGCCCAGGTTGCCTGGCCGGAAATAGTGCGTCTCCTGGTAGTTCGGCAGCTCGGGGATGTGGTTCTTGCGGTACAGGCCCAGCAGGTATCCGTTCGCATCGATCACGGCGGTCGTGTTGTACCAAGCCCCGGCCTCCACCGTCTCGAACATGGGCGCCACCAGGACGGCCTGCCCGTCCGCGGCCAGGAGCTGCATGGCCTCGGTCATGGGGCCCGGGATGGGGACGGCCGTGGCGCGCGGCTCCTCGGCGGCCTTTCGCGGGAACCACGGCCAGGCGAAGCACTCCGCGAAGCAGACGATCCGGGCCCCGCGCTCGATCGCCACGCGCGCCAGACCCATGGCCTTCGCGAAGTTCTCGTCGCGGTTCGCCCCGCACGCCATCTGGATGCCGGCCACGGTCAGCATGATCGCTCCTCGTTGGTCGCTCCGCTCCCGCTCGTGGCTCATGGCTGATGGCTCATGGCAAGAGCGCTACCCTCCTGTCCATGAGCTATGAGCTACGAGCCAGCCGCGCCCCGCGCGGCTAAGCGCCGCAGCACTTCTTGTACTTCTTTCCACTCCCGCAGGGGCAGGGATCGTTCCGGCCCACCTTGGCGCCGCCCGCCGCCACGCGGGCCGGCGCGGCGGCCGGGCGCAGGGTGCGGGCCGGCGTGCCGGCCGGCTCGCGGCGCCGCGCCCGGCCGTCGCCCGCCGGCCGGAGCGGCGCGTGGGCAAGGTCCGCGGCGGACGCGACGGCCTGCGGCTCCACCGCCACCTGCACCTTCATGAGGAACTCCACGGTCTCGCGCGCGATGCGGGCCTCCATGGCCTCGAACATGCTGAAGCCCTCGCGCTTGTACTCCACCAGCGGGTCCTTCTGCCCGTAGCCCCGGAGGCCGATGCCCTCCTTCAGGTGGTCCATGGCCAGGAGGTGGTCCTTCCAGGCGCCGTCCACCACCTGGAGCATGATCATGCGCTCCAGGTAGCGCATCATGTCGCCGCCGACCTGCGCCTCCTTGGCCGCGTAAGCGGCCCGCACCTTCTCCAGCAGCTCCTCGCGGAGCAGCGCGACGGTGAGCCCCCGGGCCTGCTCCGGGGGCCAGGCGACCTCCAGGTCGAACTGCCGCTTCACCGCCTCGCTGAGGCCGCCAAGGTCCCACTGCTCGGGATAGGTCTCCTCGTTGGTGTACAGGCCCACCACCTCGTCCAGGACCTCTTCCTGCATCCCCTGGATGAACTCCTGGATGTTCTGGCCCTCCAGGAGCTGGCGGCGCTCGGCGTAGATGATCTTCCGCTGGGTGTTCATCACGTCGTCGTACTCGAGCAGGTGCTTGCGGATCTCGAAGTTGTGCGCCTCCACCCGCTTCTGCGCCGTCTCGATGGCGCGCGTGACCCAGGGGTGCTCGATCGGCTCCCCCTCCTCCATGCCCAGCTTGTCCATGATCTTGCCGATCCGCTCCTGGGCGAAGAGCCGGAGCAGGTCGTCTTCCAGGGACAGGTAGAAGCGGGAGGAGCCGGGGTCGCCCTGCCGGCCCGCGCGGCCGCGCAGCTGGTTGTCGATGCGCCGGGCCTCGTGGCGCTCGGTGCCCAGGATGTGGAGTCCGCCCAGGGCCACCACCTGCTCGTGCTCCGCCGCAACCTGCTTCCGCACCCGGCAGAGCGCGGCCGCGTAGTTCTCGGGGTCGTCGGTCTCGAGCAGGCCGTAGCGCTGCATGTCCCGGACCTCGGCCAGCACCTTCGCGTACTCCGCCGGCTCCAGCCCGTCCCGCCGCACGTCGCCCCGGCGCAGCAGGTCGGCCGCCATGAACTTGGGATTCCCGCCCAGCAGGATGTCCGTGCCGCGGCCGGCCATGTTCGTCGAGATGGTCACGGACTTGAGCCGGCCCGCCTGGGCCACCACCTCGGCCTCGCGCTCCGCGTACATGGGCTTGGCGTTCAGGACCTGGTGCGGCACCCCCCGCTTCTTCAGCAGGGCGCTCACCGCCTCGGACTTCTCGATGGAGGTCGTCCCGACCAGCACCGGGCGGCCGGCCCGGTACAGCTCGGCCACCTCCTCGGCGATGGCGTTGAGCTTCTCCCGCTGGGTCTTGTAGACCACGTCGTTGTGGTTCTGCCGGATGAGCGGGCGGTTGGTGGGGATGACCATCACGTCCAGGTTGTAGATCTTCGCGAACTCGGCGGCCTCGGTGTCGGCCGTGCCCGTCATGCCCGCCAGCTTGGCGTACATGCGGAAGTAGTTCTGGATGGTGATGGAGGCCAGCGTCTGGTTCTCCTGCTGGATCTTGAGCTTCTCCTTGGCCTCCACGGCCTGGTGCAGGCCGTCGCTCCACCGGCGCCCCGCCATCAGGCGGCCGGTGAACTCGTCCACGATGATGACCTCGCCCTCCTTCACCACGTAGTCCACGTCCCGCTTGTACAGGGCGTGGGCCCGGAGGCCCTGCTGCACGTGGTGCACCAGCTCGATGTTCGCCGGCTCGTACAGGTTCTTCACCCCGAGCAGCTTCTCCACGGTCAGGACGCCGGTCTCGGTCAGGGCCACGGTCTTGGCCTTCTCGTCCACGATGTAATCGCCCTCCACCGTGGCCTCGATCTCGTGGAGCTTCCCGCTGGTGATGGTGGCGGCGCGCTTCAGGCGGGGGATGATGCGGTCGATCAGGTAGTACTTGTCGGTGGACTCCTCGGACGGCCCGGAGATGATGAGCGGCGTCCGGGCCTCGTCGATCAGGATGTTGTCCACCTCGTCCACGATGGCGTAGTTCAGGGGCCGCTGCACGAAGTCCGCCGCGGAGAACTTCATGTTGTCGCGCAGGTAGTCGAAGCCGAACTCGCTGTTGGTGCCGTAGGTGATGTCGGCCCGGTAGGCCTCCTGGCGGGTGCACGGCCGCAGGTTGGCCAGGCGCGGATCGGCCGAGCGGGCGGTCGGGTCGAAGAGGTACGAGGCCTCGTGCTGCAGCACGCCGACGGACAGGCCCAGGGCGTGATAGACCGGCCCCATCCACTGGGTGTCGCGCTTCGCGAGGTAATCGTTCACGGTGATGACGTGGACCCCGAGGCCGGCCAGCGCGTTCAGGTAGGCGGGCAGCGTGGCCACCAGCGTCTTGCCCTCGCCCGTGGCCATCTCGGCGATCTTGCCCTCGTGCAGCACCATGCCGCCGATGAGCTGCACGTCGAAGTGCCGCATGGCCAGGGTGCGCCGGGCCGCCTCGCGGCAGAGCGCGAAGGCCTCCGGCAGGATGGCCTGCAGCGCTTCCGCCATGACCGCCTTCGCCTCGCCGTTCTCGTCCTCGCTCGGCTCCGCCGCCGCGGGGGCCGGCGGCGCGGGCGCGGGCAGACGCTGGCGCAGGGCCGCCGTCCGCGCCTTGAGGTCGGCGTCGCTCAGGGCCCGCACCTCGTCCTCGAGCCCGTTGATGGCCGCCACGATCGGGCGCAGGCGCTTCAGCTCGCGCTCGTTCTTGGTGCCCACGAACTTCTGAATCAGCCGCTTGAACATCAACCCGCCATCCTTTCTGCGCAGGTGCACGGTCCTGCTATGGTATCAGACCGATGCGGGGCCGCCAACGCCAGAAAGGCGGCGATCGGGTCGGGAACCGGGGTCGGGGTCCGGCGGGTCACAACCGGGTCAGCGAGTGCGGGTGGGCGATGAGGCCGGGCGGGAGCGGGGACGCTAGGATTCGCCGGACGCCGCCTGGTCCTCGCCGGCGAACTTGAGCGTGGAGGTGTCCACGATGTACTTCAGGGGGTTCACGATGGAGCCGTTCACGTGCACCTCGTAGTGCACGTGCGGCCCGGTCGTCCGGCCCGACGTCCCGACGTAGGCCAGGACCTCGCCCCGCCGCACCGCTTGCCCTTCCTTCACGCGGTAGCGGCTGTTGTGGGCGTAAAACGTGGCGAAGCCGTGGCCGTGGTTCACGAAGACCACGTGGCCGTAGGCCGCCAGGGGACCCACGAAGGTCACGATGCCGTCCGCCGTGGCGACCACCGGCGTGCCGTAGGATGCGGCGATGTCCAGCCCCTCGTGCACTTCCCGCTGCCCGGTGAAGGGCGAGCGGCGGTAGCCGTAGCTGGCCGTCACCAGGCCCGGGACGGGCGGGATGGTCGGGGTGGACGCCAGCACCGAGCGCTTCTCGTCCAGGTAGCGCTTCAGCTCCTGCAGGCTGCGCTCGCGCGAGACGATCTCCTGGCCGAGCACCTCCAGGTCGCGGTTCACCCAGTCCATCAGGCGCCCGCTGCGGTGCTGCACGGCATCCAGCAGCGCCGCGCGGCTCATGGACTCCGACCCGCCCTGCGCCCCGTCCGGCGACTGGCCCCTGTCCAGCCCCGCGGCCACCCGGAGGCCATGGTCCAGCTCCCGCAGCCGGGACAGGTCCGTCTCCAGCTGGCTCACCTTGGCGGCGAACTGGCTCCGCTCGCCGGCTTCCCGCCGCAGCCGCTTCAGCTCGATGAGGCGGACGTTCAGGTTGACGTACTGGTACACGAAGAAACCAAAGCCGAGGACGGCCACGGCGAGCGCGACGGAGAGGATGGTGATGGCGGAGCGGGTGATGTGAAACTTCTGGGCGGCGGAGGTGGCGTCGGGAAGGACCAGGATCGTATAGAACCGCTTCGGCATTCCTGCCTCGGTCCGGCGTAGCCGGCATTCCTGTCGGGGAACGGCGCGACCAGGCACGCCTCGCACTGCAGGCTATGTCGACAAGCCCGCCGCGCGAACGCTGGGAGACCGGAGAGGAAGCAGCAATGAGCGGCGGGTACGCTGGCCAGACAGGCGCGATCGGGGGCAAGCTAGCACGACAGTTGCGGAAGTGTCAAGCCATTCCTCCGCGCCCGCGCGACGTTTCTCCGTGAGCCGCGTCCTCCGGGACGCGCATTTCTCAGCTCCCGGACACGCCGCCGGCGTACTGGCGGGCCAGGGCCCAGGCGGCCTGCCAGCGCACCTGCGGCGCCTCGTCAAGCACGGCGCGGCGGAGGAAGGAGGAGGCCGACGGCTCGGGCATCTCCCCGAAGGTCCAGGCGGCCTGCAGGCGCACCTGCATCTCGCGATGCTGCAGCAGCTCCTCCACCACGGGCCGCCCGCGCAGGTCGCCCAGGCGGGCCAGCGTCCAGACGGCGTAGAGCCGCGTGGAGGTATCCTCGTCGGGGTCGAGCGCCTGGATGAGGCGCGGCGTGCCGGCCGCCTCGCCGAGATTGGAGAACGCCTCGGCGGCGTACATGGCCACCGAGCGGTGGGGGTGGCGGAGGGCCCGCTCCAGCCGCCGGCGTCCCGCCGGGTGGCCAAGCCGGGCCAGCGCCTCGGCGGCGTACACCCGCACGTAGGGGTTGCCATCCGCCAGCAGCCGCTCCACCGCGGGAACCGCCCGCCGATCGCCCAGGTGGCCGACCGCCTCCGCCGCCTGCATGCGCACCGAGTCGTTGCGGTGCGAGAGGAACCGGACCAGGATCTTCAGCCCGGACGGCTCGCCCAGCCGCGCCACGCCGAAGGCCGCCCGCAGTCGCACGCGCGGGTTCTTGTCCGCGGCCAGGCGGGCCAGGTCGGGGCGCAGGCCCGCATCCCGGCGGGCGCCCAGGGCGGCCGCGGCGGCGGCGCGCACCTCCGGCTGGGAGTCCCGGGCCGCCTGCCGGATCAGCTCCAGCGGCTCGGGGCCCGGCACGTCGCCCAGCCCCTCGACCACCAGGGCCCGGACCACCGCGTCCGAGCTGAGGAGCGCCTCGCGCGCCACCGGGAGCATCTCCGGGGCCCGGAGCGCCACGAGCGCCGCGGCCGCCCGGTTCCGCAGCAGGCCGTCCGGACTCCGCAGCCCGTCCCTGAGCAGCGCCACGGCCACGCGCCGGAAGAGGTCCGGCCGCTCGGGTCCCCCCCGCGCCCAGCGCTCCGCGTACGCCTGGAGCGCCTCGTCCGCGCGCTGCGCGCCCAGGAGGGCTTCCACCTTCAGGTCGTGCAGGCGCCAGTCGTGGGGATTGGCGCGGAGGCCTTCGCTGATCAGCTCCAGCGCCTGCGCCGCCTTGCCGTCCTCCAGCAGCCGCTGCGCGCGCTCGGCCACCGGCGTCTCCCGGGCGCACATGGAGGCGGCGGCGAGGAAGGCGACCACCAACAGCACGCGAACCGCCATGGCGTTACTCCAGCTCGTCGTACTTCCGCGCGCTGCCCCGGGCGCGCTCCACCGGGTACTTCCGGGCGTTCTCCGCCAGCTTGGCCCGCGCGACCTCCACCAGGTCCAAGCCCGCGGCATCCGCGAAGGAGATCAGCAGGAGCAGCACATCGGCCATCTCCTGGCCCACGCGCGCGCGGGCGGCGTCGTCCTGCAGGAACGCCTCGACCTCCGCGGGCGTCTTCCACTGGAAGTGCTCGAGCAGCTCGGCGGCCTCCAGCGCGATGGAGATGGCGAGGTCCTTGGGATTGTGGAACGGCTTCCACTCCCGCTCGTCGCGGAAGCGGAGCGCGGCACGGATGAGGTCATCCATGGCGGGGTTGAACGTTCAGCGTCCCGCGTTTCACGCGTACCGCCGACACGCTCGATGCCGGTGCCAATGCGTGTCCTCCTTCAGACCTTGGCGTCCTCGGCGTCCTGGCGATCCCACACGATCCAGCGGCCCGGCATGCCGCGGATGAGAACGTCCGTCCGGATGCTCCGCGCCGCCTCCAGGGCCTTCAGCGCCACCTCGACCTCGCCGGCCGGGAGGTCGAGGAGGCTCGCCAGGAAGCGGGGCGTGGACACCGCCGCGCTCCGCAAGTAGGCGGCCAGCACCTGCGCCAGCGCCGCCTCCCGCGTGAGGGCCAGGCCCGCCGCCAGCGGCTCCGGCAGCCAGTTGTCCAGCAGGTCCCAGCGGTAGTAGAAGTCCGGGTCGTACACCGCTTCCACCTTGACGACCCAGAGGCCCCGCTGCAGCTCGGCCATGGCGCGGTCGAACTCGACGGTGCGCTCCGGCTGGCCCAGGGTCACGGCACGCCGGAGCGCCGGCGTCTCCAGCGGGCTCCGGTCGTGGAGGGTCTCCAGGATCGCGACCGCCGCCCGGCTCATGCGGCCCTGCCGGTAGTCCAGGATGTAATCGCCGCTGCCCTTGCCGTCCCGGACCAGGCGGCAGAAGGCGGGCAGGAGGTCCAGCGACACGAGCGTCGGCTTGCCCTTGACCAGTTTCCCGTAGTAGCACAGCCGCCGGGCGGGCAGGCTGTCCTTGAGGTTCCAGGTGAGGCCGATCTCGGGATCATGGTGCGTGTGCCGGGGCCGGCGCGGATTTCGCCGGCCGCACACGGCCACGTAGAGGCTGGCGACCGGCAGGCCGAAGTCGCTCAGCGTGAAGCAGAACCCGACGTCCTCCACGAAGCGGAGCGCGCTGCGCTCCCCGCGGACCCTGGCCGGCGCCAGGCGGCGAAACGTGCGATCGCGCCAGGCCTCCACCGCGGTCCGCGTCGCTGGAAGAGAGACGCATGGCATATCGCGTCCATGGTAGCCAGCCGCCGGCATCCACTGCAACGTAAAACGTGAAACGCAAAACGTAAGGAACCAGAGCCGCTCGCGTTCTTGCTCCTTACGTTTCACGTCTTACGGGTCACGCATTACGCAAGAACTCCAGCGCCGCCGCCACGCCGCCGGGCCGGTGCGGGACCTGGGCGAGCGCCAGGCCCATCTCCACGCCGCACAGCGTGCCGGCCAGCGTGAGGGCATTCAGGTCGCCCAGGTGGCCGATGCGGAAGGCCCGGCCCTTCAGCTTCCCCAGCCCCGCGCCCAGCGAGAGGTCGAAGCGATCCAGGATGATGCCCCGCAGCCGGTCCGCGTCGTGGCCGGCGGGCATCAGGATCCCGGTCAGGGTGTGGCTGTGCGCGGCGGGGTCCGCGCAGACGGTCTCGAGCCCCCAGGCCGCCACGGCGCGGCGCGTGGCCTCGGCCAGGCGCAGGTGCCGCTCGAAGACCTGCTTCAGGCCCTCCGCTTCCAGCATGGCCATGGCCTCGCGGAGGCCGAACAGCAGGTTGGTGGCCGGCGTGTAGGGGAAGAAGCCGTTCGCGTTGTCGCGGAGCATCGGCTCCCAGTCCCAGTAGGCGCGCGGCAGCCGGGCGGTCCGCGCCACCTCGAGGGCCGTCTGGCTCACCGCCGTGAACCCCAGCCCGGGCGGGAGCATCAGCCCCTTCTGCGAGCAGCCCACGGTGACGTCCACGCCCCAGGCGTCGTGGCGGTAGTCCAGCGACCCCAGCGAGGAGATGGTGTCCACCAGCAGCAGCGCCGGGTGCCGGGCCCGCCGCATGGCCGCGCGCACGGCGGGGATGTCGCTGGTCACGCCCGTGGAGGTCTCGTTGTGGACCACGGCCACCGCCTTGATGGTGTGGCCGCGATCCTCGGTCAGCACGCGCTCGACCTCGCCGGCGTCCACGGGGTGCCGCCAGTCGCCCGGCAGGAAGGTCACGGACAGGCCCAGGCGGTCCGCCACCCCCTTCCACAGCGTGGCGAAGTGTCCGGTCTCCGCCATCAGCACCCGGTCGCCGGGGGAGAGCGTGTTGACCAGCGACGCCTCCCAGGCGCCGGTGCCGGACGAGGGGTAGATCACCACCGTGCCCGTGGTCTGGAAGACGCGCTGCAGGCCGGCGAGCACCTCGCGCGCCAGCGCGGCGAACTCGGGCCCCCGGTGATCCAGGGTGGGGTAGCTGATGGCCCGGAGCACGCGGTCCGGGACGTTGGTGGGGCCGGGGATCTGCAGGAAGTGGCGTCCGCTCTTGTGCGCCATGCAGGGCTCCTTGTCGTCTCACCACTCGAGGAGAGTCAGCGGGGCCAGGCTGATCCAGGGAATATACGTCACCAAGAGCGTCACCGCGGCCAAGACGGCGGTGAAGGGCCAGCCGGCCTGGAACACCCTCCAGAACGGTATCCGCGCGATGGCGGCCGTGGTGAAGAGCACGGTGGCCACGGGCGGCGTCTGCTGGCCCACGCCCAGGTTGATGGTGATGATGATGCCGAAGTGGATGGGGTCCACCCCGATCTGCCGGATGAGGGGCAGCACGATCGGGACGATGAGGATGATGGCGGCCGCCGAGTGGAGGAACATGCCGGCCATGAAGAAGAACAGGTTCAGGAAGAGCAGGATCAGGTACTTGTTCGACGTGGTCTCGAGGATCAGGCGCGCGAAGTGCTGCGGCACCTGCGCGCTGGTGAGGTACCATCCCAGCACGGCGGAGGAGGCGACGATGAGCATGACGGTCGCGGTCTGGCCGCCCGATTCCTTGAGGATGCGGAGGATCTCCCGGCCGGGCAGCTCGCGGTAGAGCACGCCGCCGATGGCCAGGGCGGCCAGCACGGCGAGCGCGGCCACCTCCGTCGCCGTGGCGACCCCCAGGAAGATCCCGCCCCAGATCACCACCGGGATGAAGAGCGCCCAGAAGGCCCCGGCGGTCGAGCGGCCGACCTGCCGCAGGGAGAACCGCTGCTCCACCGGCAGATTGTACCTCCGGGCGTAGTAATAGCAGAGGGCCATCATGGCCCCGCAGGCCAGGACGCCGGGCAGGAAGCCGGCGAAGAACAGCTTGGCCACGGACGTCTCCGCCATCCAGGCGTAGATGATCATGGGGATGGAGGGCGGGATCAGGATGGCGGCGGAGGCCGCGTTGCTCACGATGGCGGCGCTGAGCGCCCGGGGGTAGCCCCGCTTCTCCATGGCGGGGATGACCACGTTGCCGATGGCGGCCGCGTCGGCCACCGACGAGCCCGAGATCTCGCTCTGGATCATGGTCGCCACCACCGTCACCATGGCCAGGCCCCCGCGCACGAAGCCGACCAGGCTGTTCGCCAGGTTCACGAGGCGGAGCGAGATGCCCGAGGTGTCCATGAGGCCGCCGGCCAGGATGAACAGCGGGATGGCGAGCAGCGGGAAGTGCGAGGCGCCGTTGAAGAGGCTCAGGGGGACGATGCTAAGCGACCCGGTCCCCTTCCAGAGCAGCAGGAGGATGGCCGTGATCGAGAGGCCGAAGCCGATCGGCACGTTGATCGCCGTCAGGAGGATGATGATCACCAGGATGAGCCAGTCCATGCCGCCTCTCCCCCTCCCCGGCCACCAGGAGCTGCGCCAGCCGGCCGAGGCTGATGCAGAGCATCAGCGCACCGGCGACGGGCAGCACCGCGTAGATCCAGCCCATCCGCACCCACTCGATGGAGACGGCCGTCTCGTCCCCCATCTTCCGGACGAGGTCCCAGCCGTAGTAGACCAGCACCACCTGGAACCCGAGGATGCAGCACTCGCGGACGATGCGCATGGCCCGCCGCGCGCGGGGAGTTGCGCGCTCCTCCAGCATCTCGAAGCCGATGTGGCGGTCCCGAGAGGCCGCCACCACGGCCCCCGTGAACGTGAGCCAGACCAGCAGGTAGGAGGCGAACTCGTCGTACCAGACGAGGGCCGCGTCCAGGACGTAGCGGAAGAAGACGCCCACGGACACCACGCCCACCATGGCGGCCAGGAGGACGACCACCACCCACTCCACCAGGTCGATGAATCGCCGGAAGCCCATGGGCGCTCCGCGCCGGCCGGGCGCCCAGCGGCGCCCGGCCGGCTCCGTCTCAGCGCAGCGACTGGAACAGCTTCACCAGCTCGGCGCCGCCGGGCACCTGCTTGCCGAACTCGTCGTAGATGGCGGCCGAGGCCTTGATGAAGGCCTCCTTGTCCACGTTGTTCACCTGCATGGGCGGCGCGAGCTTCTCGATCAGCTCCTTGTCCAGCCGCTCACCCTGGGCCCGGGCGAAGTCGCCCGCCTCCCGGGCCAGCCGGGCGATCGTCTCCTGGGCGTCCTTGGGCACCTTGGCCCACACGTCCTCGCCCACCACCAGGTAGGCCGGGGAGTAGACGTGGCCCGTCAGCGAGAGGTACTTCTGCACCTCCTGGAACTTGGCGGACCAGATCTGCGGGAAGGGGTTCTCCTGGCCGTCCATGACCCCGGACTGGAGGGCGGAGTAGACCTCGCTGAAGGGCATGGGCGACGGGTTGGCCCCGTAGGCCTTGAACATCTTCACGCGCCAGATCCCGCCGGGCACGCGCAGCTTGATGCCCCGCAGATCCTCGGGCGTGTTGATGGGCCGCACGTTGTTCGTGATGTGCCGGAAGCCGTTCTCCCAGACGCCCAGGACCCGGATGCCCTTGGCCGGCAGGCCGGCGAAGAGCGCCTTCTGCACCTGCTCGTTCTCCGCGACCTTCTTCATGTGCGCCCGGTTCACGATGATGTACGGCATCTCGAAGACGCCGTAGCGCTGGTCCACCGTGCTCATGATGGTGGAGGGGATGAACATCTCGGGCGAGCCGACCTTCACCCCCTTGATCATCTGCTCGTCCGAGCCGAGCTGGCTGGAGTGGAAGACCTGGATCTCGACCTTGCCCTTCAGCGCCTCGTTCACGTCCTTGGCGAACCTGGCGCTGACGAGGTCGAAGAGCGAGCCGGGAAAGGCCACGTGGCCCAGGCGCAGCACCGTGCCGGCGAAGGCCGGCCCGGCGGGGGCCAGGAGCGCCAGCGTCAGGACCACTCCGATCGCGCGGGACCGGCCGCGAATGCCCAGCATGTGTCCCCCTCCCTCCCCTGTGCGGCGGGCCTACTTCCCCTGCCGCGCAGCCTCCAGGACGCGGGCCGCGCGGGTGGTGTTGTAGATCCCGCAGGTGCAGAACTTGGCCAGGTACGTCGCCGCCCGCTCGGCGTCGCGACGCCCCTCCTTGACCCAGTCGATCATCTTCCGGGCGAGGTTGTGCGAGACCATCCCGTGGCCGCACATGGTGGACAGCTCCAGCACCCGCCGGTCCGGGAGCAGCGTGAGGTCGCCATGGAAGCCCAGCGAGTACTCGACGCTGTGCCGCACGATCCCGGCCCGCTCGGCGCAGCAGCGGGCCTCGTCCGCCAGGGCAGCCACGTTGACCGAGATGCCGAGATCGGCCGCCTTCAGCTCCGCCAGGAAGGTCTCCAGGTTGTGCGGATCGTCGAAGACGGCCGAGACGGTGGTGCACGAGTCGATGCTGGCCACCACCTCCTCCGGATCGATGAACTCGCGCCGGCGCCAGTGGGCCAGCGGCGTGAGGCGCTGGTTCGCGCGGTAGATGCCGCCCTTCACGGCATTGCCGACATTGATGGGGCCGTGCCGGAGGGCGCGGCGCAGGAACTCGCGCAGCTTGGCGGGCGCCCCCGCGTCGTTGATGCCGCGCGAGGCCATGGCGAAGACGACGTAGTCGTTCTGCAGGCTCTCGCGGTCGCCGAAGCGGTGCAGGGTGTTGGTCATCGCCCGGCCCTCCCGGCCGCCGCCGGCTCCGGAGGCGCCGCGGCCGCCGGCCGCCGGCCGAGCCCCAGGTTGGTCTTCGCGCGGTAGAAGACGTAGCCCTCCTGCTTGAGCACCGGCTCCAGGCCGTCCCCGCCCAGCGCGTCGCAGCGGGTCGCGACCCCGATGGACACGATGGTGTTCAGGCGCGGGGCGATCTCGCGCACCACGCGCAGGACGCGCGGCACCTGGTCCAGCGTCGTCTTCAGCTCCACGATCGCCGAGAGCACCTTCTCGTCGAGGATGTCCTCCCGGATGGTGCCGGTCTTCGGATCGGACATCAGCGTGAAGACGGGGTTCTTCCGCTCGAAGGCGACGGGCAGCGGCGCCAGCGCCATGGTCACCTTCTGGATCTCCCGGAAGCGCACGCCCACGCCCGGACGCCCGAACTCGATGGTGAAGCCGGCCTCGCCCTCGCCGACGCGCCCGGTGACGTCGTTGGTCTTCACCTCCTCGGTCCCGCGGCCGTGCACGCCGGTGGCCTCGTGCGGGACCAGGGGGTCGCTGAACGCGCGGCGGACGATGCGCGGCCAGGTCAGCTCCTGGGGCGTCAGGGCGTCCGTCGGGCAGACGTCGGGCTCGGGGTCGAAGCGGAGGCGGAACCGCTTGAGCACGCCCCGGATGGTTCGGACCAGCGTCGGGTTGAGGTGCTCCTTGCTCATCCCCCGGTAGCAGGTGAAGCACTCCACGCACTCGTCCAGGTTCACCGTCGCCCGGTTCAGCTTCTGGTCGATGGAGATCGCGCCCATGGGACAGACCGGGATACAGTTGCCGCAGGCCACGCACTTGTCGTGGTCGATCTGCATGTCCCCCTCCTTCGAGGATGCGCCTGCCCGGCGGGGAATACGGCGAGATGCCCGCAATGCGGAGGCGGCTTCGGTCAGGTACGAGGTCTAGCGCGGCAGCCGGGAAGTTGTCAAGACCGAATTGGTCCGCTTTATGGGGAAATTGCCAGGGGGCAAGGCCCGAGCAAATTGCGGGAGGAACGGTGCGGGGAAGGCCGGGCGGGAAGGAACAGCGCGGGAAAGGCCGCGCGGGAGGAACAGTGCGGACGGAACGCGCCAAAAAGCATTGCGGGTGACGCAGTGCGAGAGGACGTCCCGCCCGCACTGCATCACCCGCACTGTCCGTCCCGCAGTGTTCTTCCGCAATGCGCTGCTAGTCTGCCCGCAGGACCGCCCCCTGGCTGCCCGAGGTCACCATCTTCGAGTAGCGGTACAGCCAGCCGGTCTTGATCCGCGGCTCGCGCGGGGTCCAGGCCGCGCGCCGGGCCTTCAGCTCGGCGTCGGAGAGGAGCGCGTCCAGGGTGCGCTTCTCGATGTCGATCCTGATCCGGTCGCCGGGGCGGAGCAGGCCGATGGGGCCGCCGGCCGCGGCCTCCGGCGAGACGTGGCCGATGCAGCCGCCGTGCGTGGCGCCCGAGAACCGGCCGTCCGTGATGAGGGACACCGACGTGCCGAGGCCCCGGCCGATGAGCGCCGAGGTGGGCGAGAGCATCTCCTGCATGCCCGGCCCGCCGCGCGGGCCCTCGTAGCGGATCACCACCACGTCGCCGGCCTTCACCTTCCCGGCCAGGATGCCGGCCAGGGCTTCGTCCTGGGACTCGAAGATGACCGCGGGCCCCTCGTGCCGGAGCATCTCGGCCGCTACGCCGCCCGCCTTGACCACGCCGCCCTCGGGCGCTAGGTTGCCGAACAGCACCGCCAGCCCGCCGGTCTTCCGGTAGGGGTTGTCCAGCGGCCGGATCACGTCGGCGTCCTTCACCTCCGCGTCCCGGAGGACCTCGCCGAGCGTCCGCCCCGCCACCGTGGGCCGATCCAGCCGCAGCACGTCGCCCTTCTCCGCCAGGCGCTTCAGGATGGCGCCGATGCCGCCGGCGCGCTCCACGTCCTCGACGTGGTGGTGCCCGGCCGGGCTCAGCTTGGCCAGGTAGGGAACGCGGTCGGAGAGCTGGTTGATCCGATCCAGCGAGTAGGCGATGCCGGCTTCGCTGGCGATGGCCAGCGTGTGCAGGACCGTGTTGGTGGAGCCGCCCATGGCCATGTCCAGGCAGAACGCGTTGTCCACGGTCTCCCGGTTCACGATGTCGCGGGGCTTCAGGTCGTGCTGGACCAGCCAGAGGATCTGCCGCCCGACCGCGCGGTAGAGCTCCTTCCGCCGCTCGTCCACGGCCAGGATGGTGCCGTTGCCCGGAAGCGCCATGCCCAGCGCCTCGGCCAGGCAGTTCATGGAGTTGGCGGTGAACATGCCGGAGCAGGACCCGCAGGTCGGGCAGCCCTTCCGCTCCAGCTCGAGCAGGGCCGCCTCGTCGATCTTCCCGGCCGAGAACGCGCCCACGCCCTCGAACACGGTGCTCAGGCTGATGGCCCGCCCGTCGCTCATGCGGCCGGCCTGCATCGGTCCGCCGCTCACGTAGATTGCCGGGATGTTCAGGCGCATGGCCGCCATCAGCATGCCGGGCACGATCTTGTCGCAGTTGCCGATGAGGACCAGGCCGTCGAAACAGTGCGCCTGGACCATCGTCTCCACCGCGTCGGCGATCAGCTCGCGGCTGGGGAGCGAGTACTTCATCCCGCTGTGCCCCATGGCGATGCCGTCGTCCACGCCGATGGTGTTGAACTCGAACGGCACCCCCCCCGCCTCGCGGATGGCGTCCTTCACCAGCTTCCCGACGCCCTGCAGGTGGACGTGGCCGGGGATGATGTCCACGTAGGAGTTGCCCACGCCGATGAACGGCTTGCCGAAATCGCTCTCCGCGACGCCGGCCGCCCGCAGGAGGCTCCGGTGCCCCGCCTTCTCGTACCCCGTCTTGATCGTATCGCTCCGCATCCCGCTCCTCCGTTCGGCTGCGCCGTGCGCCCGGGTCAATCACCGTCCGGCTACTCTACCACCGGGAACGCGTCCCGACAAGCGGCGGAGCCCGGTCGCGACCCGTGCGGGAAGGACAATTCCCTTGCCTTGGGGGACAGGCTTGCGCCATCCTTGGCCGGCTGCTGTGAGCCGGCGCAGGTGTGAGCCGGCGCAGGAAGGAGTGCGCATGATGTGCCGTCGGATCCCCCCCGTCCTCCTGGCGCTCGCGTTCGCCGCCGCGCTGGCCGCCCCCGCCGCGGCAGAGCTGCGCCCGATCCGGATCGGGTTCCCCATCATGCTCACGGGCACCGCCTCGCAGAGCGGCCACGCCATGGCCCGGGGCGCGGAGCTGTACGTCAAGGAGGCGAACGGCCGGGGCGGCGTGCTCGGGCGCCGGATCGAGCTGGTCGCGCGTGACACCCGGGGCGCGGCAGACGACACCACGCGGGTGGCGCGCGAGTTGATAGGACGAGAGGGCGTCGAGCTCCTGGCGGGCGGCTTGCGCGCCGCCGAGGTCCTGGCTCTGGCGGCGGTGGCGAGGGAGCAGCGCCTGCCCTACGTGGTGCCGGCGTCGAAGACCGCCCCCGTGCACGACGGGCGGGTTCACCCCTTCGTCTTTCGCTCGGGCGTGACCGGCGTCATGGAGGGGCGAGGCGCCGCGGTGGAAACGGCGCGCCTCCCGGCGGCGAAGATCTACACCATCGGCCCGGACGACGAATACGGCACGACCGTCACCCGCGCGTTCATCGACTGGCTGCGGCGGCTGAGGCCCGACGCGCAGATCGTGGGGCACGGCTGGCTTCGGCCCAGCGAGACCGAGCACGCCCCGTTCATCGCGACCGCGGTGGCGGCGCGGCCGGATGCGCTGCTCCTCACGCTGTGGGGGCAGCAGTTCGCCGGGTTCCTCCGGCCTGCCCGGACGGCGGCGCTGTTCGACCGCATGAAGGTGATCGCCACCGGCGAGGCCGGCTCGCCGGAGACGGGCATGGCGCTGAAGGACGACCTGCCCCTCGGCATCACCACCAACGCGCACGACACGTTCTACCACCATCCGGTCCCCGAGCACGCGGAGTACGTGGAGCGCCTGCGGCGTTTCCTCGGGCAGGACTACCCCTCCTCGTGGGCCAGCATGGGCTACGTGGCCGCGCAGTTCCTGATCGAGGCCGTCCAGCGGGCCGGGAGCACCGATGGGGAGAAGGTGGCCCGGGCCCTGGAGGGCCTGACCGTCCAGAGCCCCCTCGGCCCCCTCACCATGCGGGCGCGAGACCATCAGGCCACCCGCGGGCAGGTCTGGGGCGTCACGGCCCGCGTGCCCGAATACCCGTTCCCCATCCTCCGCCCCGTCCGGTATGTCTCCGGCGAGGCGCTGCTCGAATGAGGCGACTGAAACGGGCCCATCTGCGGAGACCCGCCCTTCGGACGGGTGCCCCGCGGACCTTGGCACCCGTTGCGCGTGGCGCCGCTACGCCTGGCGCACCTTCGCCGGGTGCCCGGG